>JAGTRY010000074.1 GCA_018262235.1 Pseudomonadota bacterium | reverse complement strand
TCTTGACACGATCCAGACACGTGCGATGACCACTGCGCAGGTGGCAAGTCTCGGAGCAAGCCAGGTTTCCGCCCTCAGCACCAGCAGCATCAAGGCGCTCAGTTCAGCGCAGATTGGCGCATTGAGTACGACGAACGTATCCAGCCTATCCGACGAACAATTGAACGCATTTTTGCCCAATCAGGTCGGCGCCCTCAAAACCAACCAGATTGCGGCGTTGAGCTCCAACCAGATCGGATCACTGACCAGCAACGCAATCAAAGCGCTGAGTACGGCACAGGTCAAGGCGCTCAGCTCGAATCAGCTGACAGCCCTGAACGCAAGCCAGCTGGGAGCCATGACAACAAGCCAGATCCAGAGTCTGACCACGGCCAGTATCCAGGCACTGTCGTCCGATCAGATCAGCGCACTGTCCACTTCTGCGATCAGTGTGCTGAGCACCGCGCAGATCGCCGCGCTCTCTTCCAGCCAGTTGCAAAGCCTTTCTACCGATCAGGTGAAGGCGCTGACCTCCACACAGGCTCGTGCACTGACCGTAGCAAACGTGGCCAACACAAAAGGCATCAGTGCGCTGACCAACGAACAGATTGCCTCACTTTCGACGAGTGCCATCGCGGGGCTCACCACTGCTCAGATCCAGTCCCTGAGCACAGATCAGGTTCAGAGCCTGACGGTTGGGCAAGTTGGAAAACTGAATTCGACTGTCATCCGCAATCTTTCGGCCAGCCAGTTGAAGGCCATGTCTTATGAAGTGGTCCAGAATCTGGCGGCGACCCTGACGGCCAGCCAGATCGGCGCACTGACGACGGATCAGATCCAGTCCTTCACCACGACGCAGTTCAAAGCCCTCACGACAGCCCAGATTGCAGCACTTTCTTCGGATCAGGTCGGCGCACTGACGACGGATCAACTGAAGGAAATGACGACTGCCCAGGTCAGGGCGCTGACATTCGATGCGACGACCGGGCAAATCAAGGCCTTGAGTAACGAGCAGATCTCTGCCTTGTCGACGGCGGCCATTGCTGCACTGCGCACGGAGCAAATCAGCGGCCTGAGCGCAGATCAGATCACCAGCCTGACTGACAGTCAGGTCGCCGGACTAACCTCAACAGCAGTCAAATCACTTAGCGCAAATCAGCTCAAAGCCCTGGAAGACCAGGACGTTCAAGCCTTGGCCAGCAAGATACAAGCAAGTCAGATTGGTTCATTGACCACCGACCAGATTCAGTCATTGGGAACGGATCAGGTCAAGGCGCTGACGACAGCACAGGTAAAATCACTGAGCTCGGATCAACTGGGGGCACTCACCAGCACCCAGACTGCGGTATTGACCAGCACCCAGTTGAATGCCTTGAGTGGTGCCCAGATCAGTAATCTTTCCGACGGCGCGCTGCAAAAATTAAGTACGACAGCACTACAGGGCTTGGGTACCGCACAGATTTCCACCCTGGGGGATGCGCAACTGGCCGTATTGACCAGCGACCAGACCGCTGCGCTATCCAGCACCCAGTTGGGGGCACTGAGCAGTGTGCAGATCAACAAGCTCTCCGCTGAAGCCTTGCAAAACCTGAGCGCGACCGCACTGAAGGGTCTGAGCGCCACCCAGGTTTCCGCCTTGGGCACTGAACAGATCCGGAACCTCACCAATACCCAGGCTGCAAGCCTTTCGAGTACCCAGGTAGGGGCCCTGACCGACGATCAGCTGAAGGCACTCGAAACACAAGACGTCAACGCCTTGATCAGCAAGATCCAGTCCAGTCAGATTGACGCATTGACCACCGACCAGATCCAGTCCTTGGGAACGGATCAGGTGGGCGCGCTGACAACAGGACAACTCTCCAAGCTTACCGACGCGCAACTGGGCGCTCTGAGCAGCACCCAGACAGCTGAATTGACCAGTACCCAGTTGAAAGCGCTGAGTGGTGCCCAGATCAGCAAACTCTCCGTCGATGCGCTGCAAAACATCTCCACTACAGCGCTGCAGGGTTTGAGTACCACCCAGATCATCGCACTGGAGACCAGCCAGGTTCAGAACCTTTCTGACGCTCAGGTCGCAAGCCTTTCGAGCACCCAGGTGGGCGCGCTGACATCTGGCCAGCTGAAAGCCCTGGAAATTCAGGACGTCAGTGCGCTGGCAAGCAAGATCAAATCCAGCCAGATCAGCCTATTGACGACCGATCAGATCCAGTCTCTGGGGACGGATCAGGTCAAAGCGCTGACCTCCGGGCAACTGTCCTCACTGAGTTCAGATCAACTGGGCGCACTCACCAGTACCCAGACAGCGGTATTGACCAGTGCCCAGCTGAATGCACTGACTGGCGCCCAGATCAACAATCTGTCTGAAGACGCACTGCAAAAATTGAGTGCTACGGCACTACAGGGTTTGGGCACCGCACAGATCTCCACACTGGGAGATACCCAGCTGGCAGCTTTGACAAGCGATCAGACGGCAGCCTTGTCCAGTACTCAACTGGCATCTCTGAGCGGCACACAGATCAACAAACTGTCCTCTGAAGCCTTGCAGAATCTGAGCACAACCGCGCTGAAAGGCTTGGGCACCACCCAGGTGATTGCGCTGGGAACCGAGCAGATCCAGAACCTCACTGACGCCCAGACGGCCAGTCTTTCGAGCACCCAGGTCGGGGCGCTGACTGATGATCAGTTGAAAGCGCTTGAGACGCAGGATGTCAACGCCTTGGTCAGCAAGATTCAGTCCAGCCAGATCGACGCATTGACTACTGACCAGATCCAGTCTTTGGGCACAGACCAGGTCAAAGCGCTGACCTCTGCGCAACTGTCTTCTCTTAGCGCAGGACAATTGGGCGCGCTCACCAGCACCCAGACAGCCGTATTGACCAGCGCCCAGCTGAAGTCGCTGACGGGGGCACAGATCAGCAGCTTCTCCTTGGATGCATTGCAAAAGCTGAGCACGACAGCACTCCAGGGACTGAGCACCACCCAGGTCTCGACCTTGGGAACCGAGCAGATCCGGAACCTGAGCGACACGCAGGTGGCCAGCCTTTCAAGCACCCAGATCCGTGCGCTGACCGCCAGCCAAGTCAAGGCATTGGAGTCTGCAGACATCAAGGCAACCATCGCTCAATTCCAGAGCCAGCAAATCCAGGGGCTGAGCGATACCCAGATTACGGGTCTGACGACCGACAGCACGAGTGTCCTCAGCACCCAGCAGATCCGTGCCTTCACGACGGCCCAGATGGCGCTGTTCTCCTACACCCAGATCCAGGACCTTTCCGCAACGCAGGTCCAGGCGATGACGACCAGCCAGCTGGAAAAACTCTCCGGCTCGCAAGTCCACGCAATTGAAAGTGCCGATCTGAAGACGCTTTCCACCGCCCAGCTTGCCGCTTTCTCTTCTGCGCAACTGCAATTCCTGGATGCTACTCAGGTAGGTGCTCTAACCGACACCCAACTGCATTCCTTGAACAGCACACAGTTGAGTGGCGTCGTAGCCAATCTGTCAACGGCACAGATTGGGAAGCTGACGACGAGCCAGGTCAGCACCTTGACCACCAACCAGCTTGGTGGCATGACGACAGGACAACTGGCGGCCTTCAGCTCTACCCAGCTGCGTGCGATGGATGCAACCCAGCTTGGCATCATCCGCGATATCGCAGCGGCAACCAGCATTTCCAATTTCAGTGCTGACCAGATCAAGGGCCTTTCGACAACAGCCTTGTCTGCCTTGAGCAGTCGCCAGATCGACGCACTGTCTTCCGATCAGATCCAGGCGCTTGACACGGCACAGGTCGGTGCGATCCTGTCCAAGCTCAGCCAGTTGCAAGATTTGTCGCTCAGCCAGGTCGCCGCGCTGGACGTGACGAAACTTACCGCAGCCAAGGTGACCGATGCGACCAATGGTTTCTCGGCAACCCAGGTCCAGGCGCTGACAGCTGCACAACTGGGAGCCACGGCTTCTGGCAGCTCGAACAAACTGCTCACGGATCTTGGCACGCTGGCCAGCAACCTTTCGGATACTCAGATCACAGACTTGGGTGCCGGCATCACCGACCTGTCGACGACGCAGATCGCAGCACTGACCGCCTCTCAAGTCACGGTCCTGAGCTCAACGCAGCTGAACGCGTTCAGCACGGCCCAGTTTGCAAAACTCGACGCCACCAGTCTGCAAAATACCCAGATCGCGGCACTGAATGTCACCCAACTGGATACCGCTCAAGTCACGGCCTTGTCGGCTTCGCAGATCCGTTCGCTGACCACCGACCAGATCACAGCGTTGAGCGATGCACAACTCGGGGCCATCTCGGCAGCAAATGTCAAAGAACTGACACTGAGTCAGGTTGCCGAGCTGAGCAGTAGCCAAATCGGTCAACTGGACAACTACAAGACCAACCTGACCGCAGATCAGAAAGATGTGATCTACGATAGTCTGGGTAAAACAGCATATGACGCTCTGTTCGCGTGATTCAGAACTGAATGCTGTGTTTTAATCACAGACCGGTTGGCAAGAGTGCCAACCGGTTTTTTTAACTGCAGAGGTTGATCACGTGCGATGAAGAAAACGACGCCTTCCGTTGAGTTTTCCCTGGCCATTGAACAAGCTTGGCAGCAGCAGTTGCCACTGCTGAAACTGTTCGAGATCGCCAATCAGCTTTCCCAGAACGGCCATGACCCGCTGGCCGCCGTGCTTTATCAGACCTGGCTCAAGCGCAACAGAACAACCCACGACCATCTGGTTCTCTTTAATCTGGGTGTCATGCTGTTCAGCCAGAACGACATGGACGGTGCCCTCGAAGCCTATTGCCGGGCATTGCAGCTTGCGCCCGGTTTCCTTCAGCCCCGCTTCAATCTCGGACTGGTCTATGAGCGCCTCGGACACAGTGACTCGGCGGTTGCGCAGTGGCTGAGAATCGAATCAATGGCCAATGCCGATGAGCCGGAGCAGCGCTCCATGCTGATTCTGGCTTTGAACAATCTGGGGCGACATTACGAAGATATCGGCCGCTATGGTGAAGCGCTGGCCGCCCTGACCAAGAGCCTCCGCCTTCAACCCCAGCAACCGGATGCCATTCACCATTGGGTTTTCTTGCGGGCCAAGCAATGCCTCTGGCCTGTCTACGAGCCTCTCGGCCTGCTCGATGAAGCGACAGAACGTGCGCATACCTCCGCGCTCGCCATGATCAGTCTCTCGGAAGATCCCGAAGCACAGCTGGCTGCCGCACAGCATTACGTGAAGAGCAAGGTGAATACCCAGGTAAAACGCCTGGCACCGGCTCGCGGCTACAATCACCCGAAGTTGCGCATTGCTTACTGTTCATCAGATTTTTGCGCACACCCGGTCGCCATGCTGACCGTTGAATTGCTTGAACTCCATGACCGCGAGCATTTCGAAATCTATGCCTTTGACTGGAGCCGCGAAGACGGATCGCAGTTGCGTCAGCGCGTCATTGAAGGCGTCGACCATTTCGAGCGGATTCACTCGCTGAGCGATGAAGCAGCCGCCAGACTGATCCGGGAGCGGGAGATCGACATTCTGATCGATCTGCAAGGACAGACACTGGGCGCAAGAGCCAACATGCTCGCCTATCGGCCCGCCCCCATCCAGATCACCTATCTTGGCTTGCCCGCAACAACCGGACTGCCTTTTATTGACTATGTCATTGCAGATCGTTTTCTGATTCCAGAAGACGCCAAGGGCTATTACACCGAAAAGCCACTTTATCTACCCGACATCTATCAATCCAGTGATCGGCAGCGTCTGGTAGGCCGGATTCCTTCTCGCGAAGAATGCGGTCTGCCGCAGGATGCCTTCGTTTTTTGCGCTTTCAACAACAACTACAAGTTCACGCCGGCTGTATTCGGGGCCTGGATGCGCATCCTGAAACAGGTTGAAGGCAGTGTGCTCTGGCTGCTTGAAGATAATCTCTGGGCAAAGGAAAACCTCCGACGCGAAGCGCTGGCGCAGGGAATTTCCCGGGATCGCTTGATCTTCGCTTCACGTGTGGTCCCTGCGGATTACCTCGCGCGCTTTGCCGTGGCAGATCTTTTCCTGGACACATTTCCTTTCAATGCTGGTACGACCGCCAACGATGCACTGTGGATGGGGCTGCCACTTTTGACGATGAGCGGAAAAACCTTCGCTTCTCGAATGGCCGGTGCCTTGTTGACCGCTGCGGGCCTGGATGAACTGGTGACTTATGACCTGCCGGCATATGAGGCCAAAGCCATCCACACGGCAGTAGTACAGGGAGAAATCGAGCGTTTGAAGGCAAAACTGGCGCATGAAAAAGAGCATGGCGTGGTTTTTGACATGCCTCGCTTCGTCCGCAATCTGGAAGCCGAATACCGTCGGCTGGCCAGCGTGTAGACACGCTCCCAGTCTTCTTCACGACTTTCCCCGGATAGTGGGTTGGCAATCTCTCAGGTCTGCGATCCCGGCTGTTATCCGGGCAATCCTTTTTCCGTGCAAAACAAGCGCACGATTTGGATCTTGAGTCCGGCCAGGTAAGCCCGTTTCGAGCAGTCTCTGCCCGCCTCCCATTTGCGGCGCGTTTCCATCGCCAAATCCCGAATTTCCAAGGCAAAACGCGGCAAGGAGCTTGGCTGCGAACCCCCGATCACGGCACGGGAATGCTGCCTGTGGAGCTATCAGGGGAATACACCCTCTCCATTTCTGAATATCCTGCCCTAGAAGCTCAAGTAACCCTGCAGAAGCTGTTCTGGCGTCCGTTAACCCCCACAGAAGGGTTGGAATCCATAGAGCACGAAGTCAATAAAACCAATCTTTCCCCCAGAGAAAAGAATTCTTCATTGAAAGCGGCCCTCATGTTGAAGTATGCACACCACGCCAGAACAAACCTCAAGCCCGGCTTGTTCAGCACCATGGGGGATGCAGACGAAAGCTCCGCTCTGTTGAAGAGTCCTGCGCAAACAGGAGGTTAGCATCATGGCAATTAATTCCATCTCCGCATCACTCCCTGCCGCCATACCGGCAAAGCCTGCCGCCCCCTCCTATTCGCCCCAAAGCAGCGAAACGGTTTCCGAAACAAACGAGACGACGTCTGAAGCTTCAACGCCCAGCCGGCAACAGGTCAACCAGGCCATGGAAAAAATGCAGGAATCGCTCCCCTTTGTGGCACGAAACCTGCAGTTCTCTGTCGACGAAGAGACAGGGCGAAGCGTCGTAAAGATAGTGGACTCTGTCACCCATGAGGTGGTTCGGCAAATGCCCAGTGAGGAATTGCTGAACATCGCCAAGGCACTGGACAAAATGACTGGCTTGCTGCTCAAACAGAAAGCCTGAGAAGGCCCTCTGTTAGCAGGCGGAAAGCGAGGAACACATGGCAAGCATTACTTCTACCGGACTGGGTTCCGGGCTCGACATCGAAAGTCTGATCACCAAGCTGATGGCGGTGGAGCAGACACCGATCACGGATCTGCAGACGAAGGAAACCAAGCAAAATACCAAGCTCTCGTCCTGGGGACAGATCAAGAGCGCATTATCCACTTTGCAGACGGCCGCAGAGGCGCTGGATACCCGCAAGGAATTCCAGACTTACAAGACCAGCATTGCCGACAGTACCGTCGCCAGTGTCAGTGTCACCAGTGGCAGCTCGGCTGTCGCCGGCAGCTATTCGCTGGAAGTCTCGCAGCTGGCCGAAGTCCAGAAAGTGAAATCTTCCAGCAGCTACGCCACCACCGCCACCACCGTGGTGGATGTCAGCGCCGGCAACAAGACGCTAGCGCTGAAGGTAGGTAGCACCACCACGAACATCACCATCAGCTCCACCAACAATACCCTTGGCGGCATCCGTGATGCCATCAATGCAGCCAAGACCGGAGTCACTGCAACCATCGTCAACACAGGCGATTCGACAGCGCCCTATAGCCTGATACTGACATCGGACAACACAGGCACCGCCAACGCCTTCTCCTTGTCCGGTCTCAGCGAACTCAGTTATGACTCCAGTACAGGCACTGGAACCGGCCTCACCAAAGTTCAGGCCGCTGCTGATGCCAAATTTACGCTGGATGGCGTCTCGATCACTAAGAGCAGCAATACGGTCACCGATGCCATCGACGGACTGACCCTCTCACTGAGCAAGACCAACGTCGGCAGCGCAACCAAGATAACAGTCAGTACCGATACGTCTGCCATTCAGACCAAGGTATCGGCCCTGGTGACCGCCTACAACAACCTGAATTCCGTCATCAAGGTCCAGACCGCTTACGACGCCACCACGAAAACGGCAGGCACACTCAATGGCGACTCCACAATACGATCCATCCAGAGTCAGATGCGGTCGATATTGACCAGCGTCGTTGGCAGCGGCAGTGCATCAACCTTGTCCAGCATCGGAGTCAGCTTCCAGAAGGATGGCTCTCTGGCACTGGATTCGACAAAACTTTCTGCCGCACTGGCCGATAGCACAAAGGATGTCGGTGCAATATTCGTCAAAGACAGCAGCTCGACCGGGATTGCCAGCAAGCTTGCCACCAGCATCTCGGCCATGCTCGGCACGGGAGGTCTCGTTACCGCGCGCACGGATGGCATCAACTCAACCATCAAGTCCATCGACAAGCGCATCGACACGCTCACGGACCGGCTGGAATCCATCGAAAAGCGCTACCGCGCCCAATTCACAGCGCTGGACACCACCATTTCCAACCTGAACAGTACGAGCTCCTATCTAACCCAGCAACTCAAAGCCTTGTCGTCTTCGAGCAGCAGCAGCTAGTCGCCATCCCCTGGGAACCACTTCAAGGAACACCGAACCATGTTTGCACGCCAATCCGCAGCCGCTTATGCACGAGTTGGGATCGAAACCAATATCGCGAGCGCCAATCCACACCAGCTCATCCTGATGCTGTTCGACGGAGCCTTGCTGGCCGTGAATTCTGCTGCATCGGCAATTGACGCCAAAGACACGCCCACGAAGATCCGCAACATATCGCAGGCCATCGAGATCATTTCTGCCGGACTGAAAGCCAGCCTGGACCCCAATGCTGGCGGTGAACTCGCGGAACGTCTGGGCGCGCTGTATGACTACATGTGCGTACGTCTGACCCTGGCCAATGCCCAGAGCAATGTCGCACCACTGGTGGAAGTCTCGGGTCTGTTGCAAGACCTGCGTGAAGCCTGGTCACAAATTGCAGAAACCGTGCACAACGACGCCAATACGCAGGAGGCATAATGGACGCCACTCTCTCCCTCTATGAATCGATGAGCCAGATTTCGGAAGCCATGTGCCAGGCTGCGCAATCCAATGACTGGGATCATCTGTGCGAGCTGGAGCGTGAAGTCTCCAAACTGCGCGAACGTCTGCAGCAGACCTCTGCCGCACTGTCTCAGGACGAAGACAGCCGTCAACAGAAAATCCGTCTGATCCGCAAGATCCTGGCCGATGATCGTGAAATCCGTAGCCACGCGGAACCCTGGATGGACGAAGTGCGAACCTTGTTGGCTGGTGGCGCCCGCCAACGAGCCCTCAACAATGCCTATGGCGTAAGCAGAAGCTGATCCGGGCGTACTGGATACGCGCCGGAAAGCCTGTTAGCGCGGAGCCCTGGCCATGATTACCGGAGACCTCGCCGCCCGTCTGCGCGTACTGATCGAGTCCGCTGTACCTCCGCTTTCGGTGGTACACGAGATTCCTTCGGATCTTCCTCGTTTTGAGGCCGGGCAGCGATTCACTGCGCTGATCCAGAACCCGTTGCCGGATGGCAGTTTCCGGGCCTTGGTTGCGGGCAAGACCATGACGCTTGCCTTGCCTGAATCAGCCAAGAACGGCGACGTGATGGAACTGGTGGTCACCGGTCAGAAAGACGCCATCGTCTATGCGCGTCAGGCCAACAGCTCTGCACAGCCAACGCTCAATGCGGGAGATCTCCCCAAACCCGTTCTCAGTCAGACCGGACAACTCATCAGTCAGCTACTTACCGGTCGTTTCGGCGAGCCGGAACCCATGCGGCTGGCTCAAGGCGTAAGCCTGCTTCCGAAAGCCCCCGCCAAGGCTTCCGAGCTCGTTTCTGCGCTCAAACAAGCAGTAGCAAATAGCGGCCTGTTCTATGAATCTCACCTGCGCCAGTGGGTTGAAGGAAAAATGCCTTTGGCAACACTTCAGCAAGAACCCCAGGCACAACAACCGCCCTTGTCACCCGAATCAGCAGTCCCGGCATCCACGCATGATGTCTCCGAAGAGCACAACAAGGTGCCTATCGGAACAGACAACAAAACCCCTGTCCAAACCCAGTCCCATGCAGCCACGGCAAATGCCGCCGGAACCGGCAAGGACACCGAGATTTCCCAGGCCCGTGCATCGCAGCTGGAAGCCTTTGCCGAGCAGGCCGGCAAACCCGCCAACGGGAAAAATGTAGCCGAACCGTTGATGCCTGTTGTCCAGCAGCAACTGGAAACCTTGGCAACCCATCAGATGAGTTGGCAGGGTCAGGTCTGGCCAGGGATGCAGATGCAATGGGATATCGTTGATCCGGAACAGCAACAGAACCATGGCAGTGATGAGGAGGTGCCCCGGTTCTGGCGCAGTATCCTGCGTCTGAATCTGCCAAAACTGGGAGATGTCCAGGCCCAGCTGGTCCTCGGTCCGCAAGGCGTGAGTGTCGTGATCGACACCGACAGCAATGTTTCCGCCCAACGTATGCGAATTGCACAAACCGAACTGCATGAAGCACTCGAAACGGCTGGCGTCCCTCTCATCAACCTGCAGGTAAGCGAACATGCGCGCGCCTGATCCGAAACCGGAGTCCCCGCCGCATGCCAGTGCCATCGCACTGGCCTACCAGAATGGCGAAAAGGCACCACGCGTGGTTGCCAAGGGCAATGGGCTGATCGCGCAGGAAATCATCGACCGCGCGCGCGCAGCGGGGGTGTATGTGCACGAGTCGCGTGAGCTGGTTGCCTTGCTCATGCAGGTTGACCTTGATCAGAGCATCCCACCCGAGCTCTATGTCGCTGTTGCAGAGCTTCTGGCCTGGCTCTACAAGCTTGAGCAAGGCGGGCAGACGTCGCCCCCTCCACCCTTGCCCGATGATATAGTCCAGCAAGCCGCCCAAGCCTGACAGGCTCCGGTAGCGGCTGTTTTTCAGAGCGCCCGGTATGCCCAGAACACACCAACCCGATCCAAAATTCGAGCTTCTCCAAGCCGACGATTATTCGCAATACCTGCTGCGCGAGGGCCGCGAGATCGCCTTCGTGCTGCGCCAGCTGGCTGCCCGCCGTTCAATGATCACGGCGCACTTCGGCGAAAAGAACGAGTTTCTGCTGACCACCGTCATCGCCGTAACCGCCGACAACAAACACCTGCTGCTTGATCTTGGGCGTGACGAAAGCCTGATTGCCAATGCCCTGAGCAATGGCCGCCTGCTTTGCATCACCCAACTGGACAAGGTCAAGATCCAGTTCCCGATCGAAAGACTGGAACGCACGACTCACGAAGGTTTTCCAGCCTTGCGCGCGCCCTTGCCCGGCGTCTTGCTCAGGCTGCAGCGTCGCGAGTATTACCGACTCAGCGCGCCTGCAGCCGATACCCTGAATTGCCAGATCCCCCTGCAAAATGATCGCCGCGTCACTGCACGGGTGATCGACATTTCCGGCGGTGGCATTGCCGTAATCGCCCCCCCGGACAACACGATGTTCCAGCCGGAAATGAGTTTCCGCAATTGTCAGCTGGTGTTGCCGGAGTTCGGAACCATCATCGCCACCGTACGCGTGCGCAATCTGTTCCGCATCACCCAGCGTAACGGCCAGGACATGCTGCGCGCAGGCTGCCAGTTCCTTGACCTCACCACGCCCATGGCCAACGCCATCCAGCGCTATATCATGCGCGCCGAACAGGAACGTGTCAGTCGGGGAGGCTGAGCATGAAAAACGCCAATACGACTGCGATTGCCTATATCCGGTTATCGGTGGTCGCTGCGCTGGCTACCATCATCCTGAAATTCATCGCCTGGTGGCTCTCGGATTCGGTCAGCCTGCTGTCTGATGCGATGGAGTCCTTCGTCAATCTTGCGGGAGCCATCTTTGCATTGGTCATGCTCAAGATCGCGGCCACACCGCCGGATGCGGATCATCCCTGGGGCCACAACAAGGCCGAGTATTTCTCCAGTGGTTTCGAAGGCAGCCTGATTTTCATTGCCGCTGCCGCCATCATCTGGACAGCCATCCCCCGCCTGCTCCACCCACAACCACTGGAATCACTCGGTCTGGGCCTGTGGTTCTCGGCTGCCAGCACCCTCATCAATCTGGTCACGGCACTCATCCTGCGTCGAGCCGGCAAACGGCTGCATTCCGTCGTCCTGGAAGCCGATGCGGCCCACCTGATGACCGATGTGTGGACCTCTGCAGGCGTGATTGGCGGCCTGCTGGGTTTTCTCCTCACCGGCTGGCAGTGGCTGGATGCCGTACTGGCTATCCTGGTTGCGCTGCACATCCTTGCCGAGGGCTGGAAGCTCATGCGCGGATCAGTCGAAGGTCTCATGGATCGGGCCATGGACGCCGAAGAAGTCGCACAGATCAAAACCATCCTGCGTTCCTATGCAGAACGCAGCATCCACTACCGTCATCTGCGCACGCGTCGCGCCGGCACCCAACGCTTTGCCCATGTCGACATCCTTGTCCCCGGTGACTGGACAGTGGAGCAGGCTCACGAACTGCTCGACCAGATTGAAGCCCGCATCACTGCCGAAGTGCAGGGAACACAAACCACAACCCATCTGGAGCCGGTATATTGCGTCATTAAAGCCACGCCGCCGGCCATCCTCCCTGCGGCCATCTCCGCCGGTCTTTCACAGGAATAGCCGATGCTTTATTCACTTGCCCGTCCGCTGCTGTTTTCACTCGACCCCGAATGTGCCCACGATCTCTCGCTATGGAGCATGCGCAACTTGGGCGGCTGGATGCCATCGTCCTGCCTCGAGAGTGAGGCCGTTGAAGTCATGGGCATCCGCTTCCCCAACCGTATCGGCCTGGCAGCCGGGCTGGACAAAAACGGTGAGGCCATCGAAGCGCTGGCCTCCTTCGGTTTCGGCCACCTGGAAATCGGTACGGTCACCCCGCGCGCCCAGCCCGGCAATCCGAAGCCACGCATGTTCCGGCTCCCGACCAAGACCGCCATCATCAACCGCATGGGCTTCAACAACCAGGGCGTCGATAACCTTGTCGCGCATGTGAAGGCATGCCGCTTCAAAGGCGTCCTGGGCATTTCCATCGGCAAGAATTTCGATACGCCGATCGATAATGCCGCAGACGATTACATTGCGTGCCTCGACAAGGTCTATGGCCACGCCAGCTACGTCGCCGCGAATATTTCCTCGCCCAACACCAAGAACCTGCGTCAGCTGCAAGGCGCCTCCGAACTGGACAGCCTGCTCGCACGCCTCAAGCAACGTCAGACCGAACTGGCGGAATTGCATGGCCGTTACGTCCCGATTGCCCTGAAGATCGCACCAGACGTAGACGACGACCAGCTCACCAACATCGCCGATGCCCTGCGACGCCACCGGATCGACGGCGTGATCGCCACCAACACCACGCTTTCGCGCGATGCCGTGCAAGGTCTGGCGCACAGTAACGAAGCCGGCGGGCTATCGGGTGCGCCTCTGCGCGAACGCTCGACCGAAGTCGTGCGCGCACTGGCAGTAAAGCTCGGCGGTGAAGTGCCCATCATTGGCGTGGGAGGCATTACTGAAGGTACCCATGCGCTGGAAAAACTCCAGGCAGGTGCTGCACTGGTCCAGCTTTATACCGGATTCATCTATCGCGGCCCCAAGCTGATCTCCGATTGCGTCAAAGCCACCCGCGAATTCGAACGCGATGCGCCCGAAACCATCGCCTGAAGCAAGGACTTTCGCTCACGGCCAGGCACCCATACCATTTCCTCCCGCGCAGCCATCCACACACACCACGTCATGACACTACCCGCAACGCCTTTTCTGGGACTCGCCCCATTCCTGCGCAAGAGCATCGCAGGCGTCCCCCTGTTGCCGATCGGCCAGGAAATGATGGCGCTGGCCGAAAGCAGGCCAGACGATGCAAACCTGTGGCTGAACCTGTCCATTGTCATGTTATGCCTTGGACATCGCGATATCGCCCTGTCCATCCAGGAACAGGCACTCGCATTGCAACGTATCTATCACCTGCCCGCAGCCAAGCAACCTGCCAGACTGCGTCTCCTGATGCTCATGGCGCCCGGAGACCTGGCCGCCAATACGCCCCTGGAATGCTTGCTGGAAAACAGCGACATCGATCTGGATTTTTATTATGTGTCGGGAGGGGATGAACCCCTGAGTCACCCGATCCCTGAACATGATGTGCTGATGGTCGCGATGAGTGAAGCCGACGAGAACCGTGCCTCGCTGCATGCGCTGGAACGCATCCTCGCCAGCTGGTTCAAACCCGTCATCAATGCCCCGCAACATATTCCCTCAGTCGGCCGGGAATCTGCCAGCAGGCTGCTGCAGGGAGCGCCCGGCCTGCTGATCCCGGCAACGCTGCATGCCTCGCGCGATCTGCTGCAAGCCATCGCTCTCGGCAATACGACACTCAACGAAGCCTTCCCGGACTGCGGCTACCCGATCATCCTGCGTCCCGTGGGATCACACGCCGGGCGCGATCTGGCCAAGATCGATTCCCCGGCCGATATCGCCACCTATCTTGCACATGTCGATGAGCCGGAATTTTTCCTGTCCCGCTTCATCGATTACCGCAACAAGGATGGTCTGTTCCGGAAATTCCGGATCGCATTGGTCGATGGACAAGCTTTTGCCTGTCATATGGGAATCTCGGATCACTGGATGATCCACTACGTGAATGCCGGCATGTACGAGAATGCCGGCAAACGCACAGAAGAAGCCCGCTTCATGGCGGATTTCGATGCGTTTGCCCAGCGCCACCGCGCGGCACTCGAAGCCATTCACGCACGCACGCACCTCGACTACGTCTGCATTGATTGTGCGGAAACGCCGGATGGCGAACTCCTGATCTTCGAAATCGACCATGCCATGGTCGTACATGCGATGGATCCGGAAGACCTGTTCCCGTACAAGCAGACCCACATGCGCAAACTGCAGGAAGCCATGCGCAACTTCCTGATCGGCCGGGCAACCGGCACACTGATCTGAGCATGGATTGATGACACCCCAAAACTGTTTGAATTTTTCCGGCGGCCCCGGCGCCTTGCCCGAACGCGTCTTGCAACAGGCGCAGGAAGCGATGCTCTGCGTTCCTGGCATGGGTTTGTCGGTTCTGGGCATCAGCCACCGCTCGGACTGGTTTGCCTCGGTCGTCAGCGAACTCGAGAACAACATCCGGTCATTGCTGAAACTGCCGGAGAACTACCACATCCTGTTCTTGCAAGGAGGCGCCACCCAGCAATTCTCGATGGTGCCGATGAGCCTGCTGCACGGTAAATCCTTTGCCGCCGAATACCTGCACACGGGTTACTGGAGCGGTAAAGCCTTGCCCGAAGCGCGCCGGGAAGGGCCGATCCGCGTTCTGTGGTCTGGCGAAGCAGAGGGATTCCGGCGCATGCCTCGTGACGAGGAACTCCCCTTCTCGCCCGAAGCGCCCTACATCCACTATGTCTCCAACGAAACCGTTGAAGGTGTGCAATTTCAGCGTGTACTGGGCCGCGACGATGTGCCACGCGTCTGTGACATGTCCTCGGATTTTCTCTCCCGCCCTTGTGAAGCCGAACGCTTTGCGCTGATCTACGCCCATGCCCAGAAAAATATCGGCCCGGCAGGTGTCACAGTCGTCCTGGTCCGTGACGACATGCTCAAGGATGCGCCGACTGAATTGCCCAGTTTTCTGGATTACCGCAGCCACGCCTCCGCGCACTCGAATTTCAACACACCGCCGGTTTTCGCCATTTACGTCGTCTTGCTGGTCACCCGCTGGCTACTCCACGAGATCGGCGGCCTCGTGCAAATGGATCAGCTGAACCGCCGCAAAGCCGAGTTGCTCTACAGCGTGCTGGATCATAGTGACAACTTCTATCAGGGGCGTGCCGCCGTGGCAGATCGCTCCCTCATGAACATCGCCTTCAATCTCGCGACCCCGGCACTCGAAGAGCAATTCCTTGCCGCAGCCCTTGCCGCAGGCTTTTCCGGCCTGGCGGGTCATCGAGCCATCGGCGGCATCCGCGCATCGATCTACAACGCCATCACCTTGCCCGCGGTCGAAAAACTGGCCAATTTCATGGATGACTTCCAGCGCCAGCAAGATACGTAGGATCGCGACCAATGTCTGCGTCATCCAGACAAGACGCTCGTGCGGCAAGTCTGCTTCAGCCGTGGCAAGGTCGATCCTGCGGCGGAAAGCTTCACCGACAAGATGAAACGCATCATCGACAGCGAAGAAGGACGACAACGCTACGGCCAGCGCTTTGCCACGGTCGAACCGGTCTTCGGCAACCTGCGGCACAACAAGCGTCTGAACCGCTTCACGCTACGC
>JAGTRY010000073.1 GCA_018262235.1 Pseudomonadota bacterium | reverse complement strand
CCGGGTGACGCGCACGCCGGTACTGGGATCGGTGTAATCGTGAAACTTGAGCTGAAAGGTATCGCCTTTTGCCATGTTGTTATCCCCTGCAAAAAACCGGAAGCCGGCGGGAATGCGCTTCTGGTGGATGTCGGGGATTTTACGGCATTTGTCTGACAAGCTTTACCCCCTGCCAGAAAGAATATAAGGTCCAGCCTTGCAGAATTGACCCAAGGCAAGGCCTGCTCAAGTTCGCGTCACTAAGCTGGGCGCCTGTTTTCAAGCGATGAACGATCATGCGTAAACCTGAACTGGTCTGTCCCGCCGGCAGTCTGCCCGCTCTGAAAGCGGCCGTGGATCATGGCGCTGACACGGTCTACATGGGTCTGAAGGACGCAACCAACGCCCGCAACTTCGCAGGCCTGAATTTCGACCAGGCCACTGCCCGCGAAGGTATCCGCTACGCACAAAGCCGTGGTCGCCAGGTCCTGATGGCCATCAACACCTATGCCCAGGCCGGCGAAGAAACACGCTGGCACAAGGCTGTAGACATGGCCGCAGAACTCGGCGTGGATGCCGTCATCCTGGCCGATCCGGGGCTACTGGATTACGCCACCCGCGTCCACCCTGCATTGCGCCGCCATCTCTCGGTGCAGGGGTCTGCCACCAATTACGAAGCCATCAACCTGTATCACGAACTCTTCGGCATTTCACGCGCGGTTTTGCCGCGCGTCCTGACCTTGCCGCAGGTCGAGCACGTCATTGCTCACACCAAGGTGGAAATCGAGGTTTTCGGCTTCGGCAGCCTGTGCGTGATGGTAGAAGGACGTTGTCTGCTGTCGAGTTATGCCACGGGCGAGTCTCCCAATACTGCCGGAGTCTGCTCGCCGGCCAAGGCCGTTCGCTGGGTGGAAACGCCGAAGGGCACCGAGGCACGGCTGTCCGGAATCCTGATTGATCAATACGCAGCGGATGAACCGGCGGGTTATCCGACGCTCTGCAAAGGCCGTTTCCAGGTCAATGCCGAGACCTATTACGCGCTGGAAGAGCCGACCAGCCTCAATGTGCTCAGTGCGCTCCCGGATTTGCTGCGCATTGGCGTTGCCGCAATCAAGGTTGAGGGGCGCCAACGCAGCCCCGCCTATGTGGCAGAGGTCACACGCACCCTGCGTGCCGCCATCGATGCAGCCATTGCGGACCCCGTACGCTTTGCCCCGAAACCGGCCTGGGACACTGCACTGGGCAAGGTCTCCGAAGGCCAGCACGTCACTCTCGGAGCGTACCTGCGGCCCTGGAAGTAAACGGCCTTGGTGCACCGCAAACCATCCGCCTACCATTGACGCGCACTCTCTCTACCTCACTCCCGCTCATGAAACTCTCTCTTGGCCCTCTGCTCTATTTCTGGCCCCGCGAAACAGTCTTGGCTTTCTACGCGCAAGCCGCCAGCTGGCCGGTTGACACGATCCATCTCGGCGAAGTTGTCTGCAGCCGTCGCCAGCAAATGCGTCTGGACGACTGGCTTGGTCTGGCCCGCGAGCTGGCCTCTGCCGGCAAGGAAATCGTTTTGTCCTGTCAGGCCCTGCTCGAATCGGAAAGTGAGCTGAAAACCCTGCGCCGCATCTGTGCCAACGGTGAATTCCTGGTCGAAGCCAATGACATGGGGGCAGTCAGTCTTCTGCGTGGCACACGCTGGGTGGCAGGCTCACACCTGAACATCTACAACGCGACAACACTCAAATTGTTTGTAGACATGGGCGCAGCACGCTGGGTGCCGCCAGTGGAAATGGACGGCGCGCGTCTGCAAACCCTGCTTGCCCAGGCGCCAGCAGGCCTCGAAACCGAATTGTTCGCCTGGGGGCGCCTGCCCCTGGCGTTTTCGGCCCGCTGCTTCACCGCCCGACGTTTCAATCTGCGCAAGGACGATTGTCAGTTCCGCTGTCTGGAGTTTCCTGACGGTCTCGAGCTGGATACCCGCGAAGATGAACATTTTCTCGCCATCAACGGCATCCAGACCCAGTCCGCCGCGACTCAGGCATTGTTGGCACACCAGTCGGAAATTGCCGCGGCCGGCGTCTCGCATCTGCGCATCAGTCCCCAAAGCAAGCATACCGAACGCGTGATTGCCATCCACCGTGCCGTACTCGACGGCCATGCGCTAGACTCCAATGAACTAGCCGCGCTGGCGCCCAGCTCACTGTGTGATGGTTACTGGTTCGGACAAGAAGGTATCAAGCTTGGAGACCCTGAACATGCCGCTGCCCACTGATTTCCGTTTGCCCAAATTCCTCGCCGAGATCGGCCCCAAGCTGCCGCAACGCCCATGGAGCGATGCGCTGTGTGCCAGCCTCGAACTGGCACGCCTGACCAAGCAAATCGATGCTGATTTCAGCTTCCTTGAAGGCCGCACACTGCGCATCATCGTGGATGACCTCGGTGCCCGCGCAACGTTGCGCTACACGGCAGGCCACTTTCGCCCTGTATCGGCAGATATCGAAGCCGATGTCAGTTTCCGTGCCCACACAGCCGATTTTCTCAAACTCCTGCGCCGCACCGAAGATCCGGACACGCTCTTCTTTCAGCGCAAGCTGCGCATCGAGGGTGATACCGAACTGGGCCTGCACCTCAAGAACCTGCTTGATTCGATCGAACCTCCGGCCTGGTTTGCCAAGCTGGTCGCCTGAGCATGAATGAGCAGCTCTACACCCGTTTCAAGAATACCGATCTGATCCTGCGCGACGAACTGGCCATCGACCGGACCCTGCTCGCCAACGAAAATACACTCCTGGCATATATGCGCAGCGCGCTAACGCTGGTTATCGCTGGCGTCACCTTCATCCACTTTTTTGCGCAAAGCTGGTTGCTATGGCTGGGGCTGGTCTTTGTTCCGCTCGGTATTGCGCTCGGCATCTTTGGCTGGTGGCGCTTCCGGCGCATGCAGCGCAGCATAGAAATCATCCGCAGCAAGCAACGCCCGGCCTGAGATGCTCGACATCCTCTACCGGGACGATCATTTGATCGCCATCCACAAACCGGCAGGTCTTCTGGTACATCGCTCGGAAATTGACCGGCACGAAACCCGTTTCGCGATCCAGCTGCTGCGCGACCAGATCGGCCGGAAGGTATGGCCGGTTCATCGCCTGGACAGGGGGACTTCAGGTGTCCTGTTGTTTGCCCTGACCAAAGACGCCCTAGCTCTCGCCAGTCAGTCCTTTGAACACAACGAGGTCGACAAGCAGTATCTGGCCGTGGTCCGTGGCTGGCCACCGGAAAGCGGCCTGATCGAGCATCCGTTGTCACGACAATACGACGATTACGAACGCCGCCCGAGCCACGACACAAGCGAAGCGCAATCCGCGCGTACCACCTTCACGCGCCTCGCCACGGTGGAGCTTCCAATCAGCGTGGATCGCTATCCGGCCAGCCGCTATGCTTTACTGCGTCTGCAGCCCGAAACCGGTCGACGCCATCAGCTTCGTCGCCATCTCAAGCATATCGCCCACCCGATCATCGGCGACGCAACCTATGGCAAAGGCATTCACAACCGGATGTTCCAACAGGTATTTGATTGCCACCGCTTATTGTTGATCTGCCTGTCGATGCATCTGAAACACCCCATCACGGGCGTGCAGATTGAACTCCAGACTCAGCTCGATCCGGACTTTTCGGCACTTGTTGACGCGCTCGGCTGGTCCGGAAAGCTGACCTGAGCCAGCAGTCCATGGCCACCCGCCGGGGCATCCAGCAGCTCAAAGCGCGCCCGGTGGCCCTCGGCAATCTCCTGGACGATCGCCAGCCCTAGGCCACTCCCCGAACCTCGGCTGCCCGGCAAGCGCGCAAAACGCTCCAGAACCTTGGCACGCATTTCGACGGGGATGCCCGGGCCATTGTCTTCCACACCAAAGAAGCTGGCATCCCCCTGTCGCCCCGTATGCAAGGTAATGCGCCCGCCAGCCGGAATGTATTCAAGTGCGTTATGCAGCAGATTCACCATCATTTCGCGCAGCAACAGCGGCTGCCCCGTTACGGACGCAGGCTGCAAGTCGAACCCCAGATCGATCCGGCGTGCAATGGCACGCGGCACCCATTCATCGACCAGCTCGGTCGCCAGCCTGGCCAGATCTACGCTCACCGTTGCATCGACCACGCTGACCCCCGGCTCGACCCGCGCCAGCGACAGCAATTGCACGGCCAGACGTGCGGCACGAACGGCAGACTCGTGGATCTCGGCCAGATTGCGCTGGCTGATGACATCCTGTGCTTCGATCTGAGCCAACTCGATCCGCGATTGCAGCCCCGCCAGTGGCGTGCGCAATTGATGCGCAGCCGTTGCCAGGAAACGCTGCTGGGCCTGCCCGGCCTCGCCCAGTTGACTCATCAGCCGGTTGACGGCCTCGACCAGCGGCAACGCCTCTTCTGGTGCATCCTCCGCGTTAAGCGGTGACAGCTCGCGAGGCGAACGACGACCGATCTCGCGTGACAGGCTCACCAGCGGCAACAGCCCGCGCCCAATCCCGAACCACACCAGAGCAAGCGTTGCCAAGCCCAGCAGCAAGACCGGCAGCAGCGCAGACAGCAGCACATCCCGGATCAGGCGTTCGCGTTTGTGAGTGGTTTGTGCCAACACGACGCCACAATCCATGACACCGCAGGACTTCATCATCGCGACCGCACGCACATGTTGCCCGGCCAGTTCCGTACTGAATATGTAGGGTTCGCCACGCACCAGTTTCGCCGTCGGCCAAACCAGGTTCAGCGTTCCCGCAAACGGTTTGAGCGCGTCATCGAAAGCGGCATACCAAACCCGGTCGACCTGATCGGCTTCGAGCAGTGAGGCGGTTTCATCCGACAGATCGAAAACGATATCGCCATCGTCATTCACGTCGATGCGGTCTGCCAGCGCCAGAGCGGCATCCCCCATGGCCCGGTCGAACTCCTGCTGGATCGGACGAATCGCCAGCAGATACTGGGTCACCCCGCTGGCGATCAGCAACAAGATCAGCGTCGGCAGCAGAATCAGCGCCAGACGCTGGCGCAGGCTGCCGCTAAGCCAAGCCCGGATCAGTGTCCGCATCGGCCAACTCTTCCAGCATGTAACCAAAACCCCGCACCGTGCGGATGCGCAAACAGGAATCCGCCAGTTTTGTGCGCAGGCGGGACACGTACACCTCCACGGCATTCTCGCTGACATCGCCTTCCCAGCCCGACAGAGAACTGACCAAGTGTTCCTTGCTCACAACCTTGCCCAGATTGCGCAAAAAATACTCAAGCAGTTGCCACTCTCTGGCCGGCAATTCGATTTCGTGGCCAGCCACCCAGGCACGCCGCGCCGAAGCATCCAGCACCAACCTGCCGACACTCGTCTGCGCACCGGCAGACTGCCCGCGCGCGCGGCGTACCAATGCCTTGGCACGGGCCACCATTTCGGGCAGGGCGAAAGGCTTGACCATGTAATCATCGGCGCCCAGTTCAAGGCCATGCACCCGGTCATCAATGGCCTCACGCCCGGTCAGGACGAGGACGGGCAAACGCAGCTGTGCGGCCCGCACCCGGCGCAACACTTCAAATCCGTCAATTCCCGGCAAGCCGATGTCGAGTACCAGCAGATCGTAATCATCCGCCCGCAAGGAATTCAGCACCGGCTCTCCGCGTCCGGTCCAATCCACCTGTGCATCGGCCTGACTCTGTAGAACCCGCGAAATGGTATCCGCAAGCGCCGGATCATCTTCCACCAGCATTACACGCATGAAACGCCTACCTCCTGATCATCGAGCCTTCATTATGCGCGAGCGCGATCAACAAAAGAAAACCGCCCTGCATTCATACAGGGCGGTTTCCTTTTGTTGCTCCCAGCCAGGTGCTAGAGCAGGACTTCGCGCGAAACCCCGCGCCGCTTGAGGATGCGCCGTAGTTGGGCAAGCGCTTCAAGCTGGATCTGCCGCACCCGCTCGCGCGTCAGCCCCAATTGCTCGGCCAGATCTTCTAGCGTCAGGACTTCCACATCATCCAGACCATAGCGGTACTGGATCACCAGGCGTTGCTTTTCCGAAAGCTGGCTGATCCATTCGCGGATCAGCGCCTCGACCTCAGCGGTATGAATGGAGAGTTCCGGACTGATCGCCTGATCGTCGGCCAGGGATTCACCAATCGACAAACTCGGGTCGATGTCCAGCGGCGCATCCAGCGACGCGGTATGTTCCGACAAGGAAAGTATCTCGCGGACATCACCCACCGGCCGATCCAGTTTCTCGGCAATATCCTCCAGTCGCGAAGATTGCCCGGTGCTGGCTTCCACCTGACGTTGCGCCCGAAGCACCTGGTTGAGCTCCTTGACGACATGCACAGGCAAACGGATGGTGCGCGACTGGTTCATGATCGCGCGTTCGATGTTCTGGCGGATCCACCAGGTCGCGTAGGTCGAAAACCGGAAACCACGCTCTGGATCGAATTTTTCCAGCGCGTGCATCAAGCCGAGATTCCCCTCCTCCACCAGATCCAGCAGTGGAATCCCGCGATTCAGATAGTGCTTGGCGATGTTAACCACCAGGCGCAGATTGCGCTCGATCATGATTTGCCGGGCCGCAAAATCGCCCTGACACACGCGACGTGCCAGCGCAGCCTCTTCCTGCGCAGACAGGAGTGGATTGATGCCGATCTCGTTCAGATAAATCTGGGTGACGTCGCTGAGAAAATCGCTCTCTGGCGCAGGGGCCGGCAAAGCTTCAGCAAACGCTTCCAGCTCCGGCGGCAGATCCGCTTCCTTTTCTTCAGGCTCGTCGAGGAATTCCGGATCGAACATGATGACCTCAGCGCGTCGGCAGGTACTTCATGGGGTCGACAGGTTTGCCCTGTCGGCGGATTTCGAAATGCAACTTGGGACGATCCGTGTCGGAACTTCCCAATGCCGCTATTTTCTGACCTTTCTGCACCATTTGTCCCTCCTTCACCAGTATCTCGCTGTTGTGCGCATAGGCACTCAGGAAGTTGTTATTGTGCTTGATGATCACCAGGTTGCCATACCCGCGCAAACCCGACCCTACATACACCACCCGGCCATTGCCTGCTGCCATGACCGGATCGCCAACACTGCCAGCCAGATCCACGCCTTTGTTGCTGCTGTCATTGAACCCTGCCAGCACCTTACCATTCCCTGGCCAGATCCAATCAACATTTTCGTCCGTTGTACCTGGCAACGGCTTGCTTTCGGTCTGCTTGTTCTCAGCCGGTTTGCTCTGGGCGGCGGACATCTGCACAGCGGGAACCGGCTTGTCCGCTGTTTGCAGATCTTTCCATGCCTGCTCCGAATACGCTATGCGTCCGCCCTTTGGTTCAGTTTTCTGGCCCGCCGTGGCAGCAGAGGTCGTACTGGCAGCCGGGGCAGGCTCTGCTGCGGGCGGCACTGAAGATCGCGCGGCCGATCCTGACGAGAAGGTGATCGCAGCAGGCGCCGGTATCGGCTTGGATTCAATCACCACCGGGGACGCAATAGGCTTGACCCCCGCACTCTCGGTTGGCGAAACGACCCGCAACTCCTGTCCGACCTTGATGACATTAGGGTCAATCAAGCCATTCCAGGCGGCCACTTCGCGGTAGTCACGCTCATACTGGTGCGCAATGCTGTAGAGCGTATCGCCTTTCTTGACGATGTAATACCCGGGCCGGGCCACCGCCGGAGAAGCCGATTCCGCAGGCGTGATCCCCGCCGACGCAGAGGGCGTACGTGTTTCCAGCGGAGCAGGTGCTTTTGACGCACACCCCACGAACAGCGTGCACATGGCACCCAGCACGGCAACAGTACGAAGCAGCGACAAACCTTCCCGCATTCCAGACCTCACTCGATTCCCGGCAGCAATGGTACGAATCGTACCGCATCCAGACGTGTTTCCTTGAGTGCGCCACTGGCAGTACGCTCAAGCAGAAGGACCACCTGTTCGCCAGAGGGCAACGCCAGCGGCAATACCATGCGTCCTGACGGCGCCAGCTGTTCGACAAGCATACGCGGTACGGCCGATGCTGCAGCAGCGAGAATGATTGAATCAAACGGCGCCACTTCGGGCAAGCCCAGGCTGCCATCCGCATATTTCAGCCGAACATTCGGCAACCGCAAAGGGCGCAGATTGGAACGCGCCTTCTCCAGCAATTTGCCGATCCGTTCGACCGCATAGACATCACTGGCCAGATAGGACAGGACGGCCGCCTGATAACCACACCCTGCACCGACCTCCAGGGTTTTCCCCATCGCCCGGCCGCCTGCAACCAGCAGTTCCGCCATACGCGCCACAATGAAAGGTTGCGAGATGGTCTGCTGGAACCCCAGCGGCAACGCGGTATCTTCATACGCCCGACTAGCCAACGCTTCTTCGACAAAGGCGTGCCTGGGTACCTGATTCAGCGCATTGAGCACCCGCTCGTCGCGAATTCCGTCATTGCGCAAGCGCTCGACCATCCGCGCGCGCGCGCGGGAAGCGGTCAGACTAGCGGCCTGTGAACTTGTAACCATCATTGCTCCAGCCAATCCTGTACACCACGGATCTGAGCTACGTGAGTCAGATCGATCTGCAACGGCGTGATCGATACGTAGCCGTGAGCGACCGCGTGGAAATCGGTACCCTCTCCCGCATCCGCCGCGTCGCCCACCGGGCCTATCCAGAAAATCTGCTCCCCGCGTGGATTGGTATCCCGGATCGCCGGCTCTGCACGATGCCGCTTGCCCAGCCGGGTGACCCGTGTGCCGAGCAACGCGGAATAAGGCAGATCAGGCACATTCATGTTGAGCAGGGTCGGCTCGCTCAAGGCGTTGCGCTGCACGCGTTCGACCACTTCGCGCGCGAGTCGGGCGGCCGTCTCGAATTGCGTCGGCGAGCGCCCGACCAGAGAGACCGCCAGCGCGGGCACCCCCAACAGATAGCCCTCGGTTGCAGCGGCCACAGTGCCGGAGTAGACCGTATCGTCCCCCATGTTGGCACCATGATTGATCCCGGAAATCACCATGTCCGGCTGCACATCAAGCATTCCGGTCACGGCAAGGTGGACGCAATCGGTCGGCGTGCCATTGACGTAGTAGAACCCGTTGGCCGCTCGGCGCATTTGCAGTGGCCGGTCCAGTGTCAGGGAATTGCTGGCACCACTGCGATCACGCTCAGGCGCCACCACGGTAATGTCCGCCACCTTGGCCAGCTCCGTCGCCAAGGCGTAAATGCCTGGCGAGAAATAGCCATCATCATTGCTGAGAAGAATCCGCATGCTTCACCACAGACAGGTCAAGCGGTCGATTATAGGGGGGGCGCGTGGCCCTGTCTGCACGGAATCATGTCTGTCAGGCGAACACCACAAACACGCGGGAGAATGTTCAATGCCCTAGAACCTGTTCAGGGCGGCCATGAACGCTTCTCCACCGTGCACGACAGTCCTCGCCTTCAATTCACGACTCGCTATGCCGCGCGCTTTTTCTGGGCGGATGCCGCCGCTTCGCGGACGCGTTTGGCCTGTTCGAGCAAATAAACCTGATAGTCGTCCAGATCCCCTTCAAACGGTTCAACGCCACCATCAGCGACCAGCCAGAACTCATCACACACAGCCCGCAGCAGTGCCCGGTCATGACTGACCAGCATGACCGTACCTTCAAACTCGTTAAGAGCGACGCCCAAAGCTTCACGCGTTGAAAGATCAAGGTGATTGGTCGGCTCATCCAGCAGCAACAGATTCGGGCGTTGCCACACGATCATGCACAGCACCAGACGCGCTTTTTCACCACCACTCATGCTTCCTACGGCTTGATGGATCATGTCGCCGCCAAAATTGAACAGGCCCAGGAAATTACGCAAGCCTTGTTCACGGCACTCATTTCCGCTCGGGCGCGCATTGACGGGGGTTTCCTTGACCAGCCGGATCATGTGTTCGAGCGGCGTATCGGCCGGACGCAACACATCCAGTTCCTGCTGGGCGAAGTAACCAATCGTCAAGCCCTTGCCCTTGGTGATTTCACCGTGGGCCGGATTCAATGCCTCGGCAATGGTCTTGACCAGCGTCGATTTGCCTTGCCCATTGGCCCCCAGAATGCCGATACGCTGCCCGGCCAGCACCGACCGATTGATGTTGCGCACAATCACTGTCGGTGGCGTACCGACGGATGCATCGCCAAGCGGCGGATAACCAAAGCTCGTGTTCAGCATCGACAACATCGGATTGGGCAGATTGTTCGGTTCCTTGAACTCGAACTGGAATTCCGCATCAGCCAGTACCGGCGCAATCTTTTCCATCCGCTCCAGCGCCTTGACCCGGCTCTGGGCCTGTTTGGCCTTGGCGGCCGAGGCTTTGAATCGGTCGATGAATTTCTGCAGATGCGCAATCTTGTCTGCCTGCTTCGCTAATGAAGCGGTTTGAAGCAGCATCTGCTCAGCGCGCATGTCTTCAAACTTGCTGTAATTGCCGCCATAGCGGACCAGCCTGGCATTGTCGATATGCACCGTGACATTGGTCACCGCATCCAGAAATTCGCGGTCATGACTGATCACGACCATTGTGCCTTCGTAACGTTTGAGCCAAGCCTCCAGCCATACCAGCGCATCCAGATCCAGGTGATTGGTCGGCTCGTCGAGCAACAACAGGTCAGACGGACACATCAGCGCGCGCGCCAGTTGCAGCCGCATCCGCCAACCGCCCGAGAAACTGTTCACCGGATTGCCCAGCTCCTCGACCGTAAACCCCAGCCCCAGAATCAAGGCCTGCGCACGTGCGGCGGCATCGTGTTCGCCGGCATCATGTAGCGCCATGTAGGCATGCGCCATCTCCATCCCATCGTCACCAGCCTCTGCCACCGCCACGGCTGCACGCGCCGCAAGCAATACGGCATCACCTTCGATCACGAACTCCGTCGCACTTTGTTCGGTCTCCGGCATGTCCTGCGCAACCTGGGCCATCTGCCACTGCGCAGGGATCGAAAACTCACCGCTATCCTCATGCAGGCTGCCATTGAGTAGCGCAAACAAGGACGACTTGCCGGCGCCATTACGCCCAACCAACCCGACTTTCTCGCCCGGATTGAGCGTAGCGGAGGCACTGTTCAGAACAATCTTGGTGCCGCGACGCAGCGTTATGTTTTTGATGACAATCATGGAGACTTACGCGGGGAAAGGGGTATCAGAAGGGGGTATATAAAAACAAAAAGGCCACCCCGAAGAGTGGCAAATTTTGCGGACGCTTATTCCGCATGTTCCTGAAAGCCAGAAACGATCACTGGCTTTAAAACCATCCACAGCCAAGAACCTGTATGACCAGTTGCTTCAGCCACAGACAGTGAAGCCGTCGTGAGGGCTGTGCAGCGTACCACACAGCCCTCACGATTCCGTCAAGAACTTATATCAGAATGTCAGCTGCACCTTCATCTGCGAGCGGCGGTCTGCGGCCAGTTCAAACGCCTCCATTGCACGTTCGATCGGCAAACTCGCCGTAATGATGGGTTTCACATTGATGCGCCCGTCCCGGATCAAACGCGCGGCAAGTGCGTATTCCGGATGAAAACGATGCGTACCAACCAGGCGGACCTCCTTGCCAACCAGCGCGTTGAGCGGAATGCTCACATCCCCCGTCACACCTACCTGAACGATGATGCCGCGAGGGCGCAGCACAGGCATGATGTCGCGCAGTACCGGTCCCGCACCGGTGCACTCGAAAGCCACGTCAAAATAACCCTTGTCAGCCAAAAAAGTCTCGGTTTTCAGCCCGGGCTCTATGGACACATTCACCGTATCGGTTGCGCCCATTTCACGTGCCTTTGCCAGCGCAGCGTCATGCAGATCCGTCGCGACCACCTCCAGTGCCCCCGCGTAACGTACCGCAGCAACCACCAGTGCGCCGATGGGGCCCGATCCAGTCACCAGCACGCGTTTCCCGACTATATCTCCAGCCTGTGCTACAGCATGCAGGGCCACAGACAAAGGTTCGGTACATGCGGCCTCGCCCAATGACACCTTGTCACCCACAGACTCACACTGATATTCCTCTGCCACGATCAACTCGCGGAATGCCCCCTGACTGTGCGGAAGGCGCATTGCCGAGCCATAGAACCACATGTCGAGACAATGCTGGTGCTGACCTGCCTGGCAGAATTTGCATTGGCCGCACGGGCGGCTCGGCGACAGAGCCACGCGGTCTCCCGGTTTGACACGGGTCACCTCTGCCCCCACCTTTTCGACCGTTCCCGCAACCTCATGTCCAAGGACAATCGGCTCACGCACACGGACCGTTCCAAACCCTCCATCCAGGTAATAGTGAAGGTCAGAGCCACAAATACCACCAGCACCGATACGCACGAGGACCTGTTTCGGCGAAACTTCGCCGACAGGCACATTTTCTACGCGCAGATCCTTCTGGGCATGCAGAACACAAGCTTTCGTTTCCATTTCATTGCTCCTGTTGGGGTGTCCCTGTTATAGGGACTTGATCTTGTTCCACACAACATCTTCAACCGGGATACCATGTGCCAGATTCTGGGCACGCGTACGCGCTTCTTTCTCGCCGGGATAGAGGATTTCCTGATCCGGATTGACGCGCTGGGAATCCTTGATGTCGGCCAGGACTTCATTCACAGCCGAAGACAGGAAGCTCTCGCCAGCAATCCCCGTTGCATCAATAGCGATGCACACCTGCGACAACTGGTACTCGTCTCCACCAAGTTGACCGACGCGGAAGCTTGAATTTCCGCCAGACAGCACCGTCGCAACCAGATCCAGCACGATGGACATACCGGAGCCCTTCCAGAAACCGATCGGCAAAACACGCCAAGTCTTCGAGATGGCTACCGGATCGCAAGAGATATTTCCTGCCTCGTCATAACCACCAGGAACCGGTAGCTGATCGCCACGCAACGCAGCGGCTTCCATCTGACCATAAGAGAATTGCGCCATCGCCATATCTACGACGACGTGGCCTTCCTTGCGCGGCAGCGCCATGATGAATGGGTTGTTGCCGATACGCCGATCACTCGCGCCCCATGCGGGCATGTTCGGCTGTGTGTTGGTCCAGCAAATCCCTATGCATCCGGCATCTGCAGCTTGCCAGCCGTATGTACCACCACGCATCCAGTGATTGGTATTGCGTATTGCGACGCAGCCCAAGCCATGCGTACGCGCCAGCTCGACGGCACGATCCATGGCGAGCTTGGCATTCACGTTACCAAAACCCAGATGACCATCCCAGCGCTCAAACCCCCCCATGCCATCAACCTTGGTCGGCGTTGCGTTCAGATTGATGTAGCCTTTGTCGATGTATTCGACGACTCGTGGGAAGCGATTGACACCATGTGAGTAGATACCATCACAACTGGTTTCCGTGAACAACTGTGCGCAGGTATCAGCAATGTCCTCCTGGCAACCTTTCTTGAGTAGTACGCGTTTGAACTCTGCTTTCAGTTCGGAAAAGGGAATAAGCGGCATGATGTGTTTTCCTGATGGAGGTTTAGATTCAAAAGCCTTTTTGCAGGCGGAAGTTTTTGAGAATTTCGTCAGCGACCCAGCTGGAACGCGCGGCGCTTTCGACCGTACCTGGGCAAACTGCAACCCCGTTGAGGTCATCCACGATGCTCTGGATGAAGGGTTGCTGAACATGTTGTGGGTTGGGGATGTCGGCTTTTTGTATGCCGCTCGCGGTGATCAGAGACACAGGCTTGTCAGAGAAAAACTCCATCTCGATTCGCCCTTTTGAACCAATGATTTCGACATAATCCTGATTGTCACTACAGACATAGCACCAGGCTCCATAGCCCTGAACGCCAGAGGCATGCCGCCATGTCGCCGTCACGGTATCTTCGACGTCATACAAACCACCCTTGTTGCTGGCAATGCCGTGGGCTTCCTCGATGGAACCAAACCAGAAATCAAAGATATCCAGTGTATGCACACCCATATCCAAGAACTTGCCTGCACCAGCCACCTGTGGCAACAGACGCCATGGCAAGGTCTGACGTGACAAATCCTCCGGTGCAGGCGGCTGGTATTGCAGCGCCTTCACACAGCGGACTTCACCAATCGCATTGCCATCAATCCATTCCTTGACCTTCAGGAAACGTTCCATGGCGCGTCTGTAAAAAGCCACATACAAACGCACGTTCTGCGTCCGGCAGACATCAATGATTTCCTGGCACTCTGCAAAGCGCATAGCCATCGGTTTTTCAACGTAGACGTGCTTCCCCGCCTGCGCTGCCAGCAGCGACAGGCTTTTATGCAGAACAGGTGGCGTGGCGATATAGACGGCATCTATTTCGGGGTCTCGAACCAACTCCTCGGCGCTTGCATAGACCTTGGGTACGCCATGCCGGGAGGCATAGGACTGGCTCATCGCCAGATCTGCGCTGGTCACGGCCAGCAAGGTCGAATTGCGCGACTTGTAGAGCCCAGGACCACTCTTGACCTCTGTCACAGCGCCACAGCCAATCATGCCCCAACGGATGGTTTTCACTGTGAACCTCCTTGCTCCAGCAATGCCACACGTACTTTGACGACGACCTTCCGGATGGACGCGGATTCTTTAACCTGACACCCTGGGCGGTGTACGTCTGAAGGAAAGAAAACCGCAAAACTGCCCGGTAACATCGTCAAGGTGGATTCGTTTTCCATGCCCGCGTAGAACAGCAGGTCACGTTGTTCCAGCAGATTTTCGGTAACCACATTACGGCCGGTATCCGTCGCGACACCAATCCGTTCCTCACCCCAGCACAGGAACTGAACATCAAGATATTGACGATGCACCTCGGGGCGCGTTTCATCGAACGGCTTGGTCGTCATATCGAAAACCTGAGCATAGATATCACGCCCTTGCAGCTCATAATTCCCTGTAGGCAGCGCGCCAAAATCCGTCGACGCCAGATATTTCAAGGCCGTTTGAATCGGTACAGGCTGCGCAGAAAGCAGATCCTGCATGTTATGTATGTTGCCAAAAATCATCGTTTTCTACTCCTGATCATCTAAAAGGGAAGACCACCTTCCGGCACCATCCCAAACGTATATTCAAAATCTAGTACACCAGTTTTTTATTGACACGCCCGCCCAATACCCACTGTTTTTCAGCCTGCGGTCCATCCTCCATCAACATAGAGAATGTCGCCGGTCACGAACTCTGAGCAAGGAGACAGCAGGAACGCAACGGGACCGACCAGCAAATGCTTCTCACACAAACGTCCCTTCGGCAATCGACTGATCACCCAGTCGTGTAGATCCTTTTGCTCGAGGGCCTGGCGGTTGATGTCCGTCACGGTGAAAATAGGCGCTACGCCATTGACATTGATCCCGTGTGGTGCGAGTTCCACGGCAAGGGAACGCGTCAATGTATTCATTCCGCCTTTGCTGGCGGCATAAGCAGAATAACCAGCCTTACCCTGCAAGCCACGCACGGAAGATATATTCACGATACGCCCGCTGCCTTGGGCCAGCATCACCTCACTAACGGCCTTGCAACAAATCATGGCTCCGGTCAGATTGATGTCTACGACCCGGCGAAAACTGGCGATATCGAATTCCTGAAGCGGCTGGATATGCGTGATGCCCGCACAGTTAACCAGTCCGTCGATCCGTCCGTATTTCTCAAATACAGTCCGGATCGCCTGTTGCACTTCAGCTTCGTTCGTGATGTCTGCTGCCACGGTCAGCGGTGGCGATGCAAACGGCCCTGCGACCTGCGCCAACAGTTCTGCCGAGATATCCAACAATACGGCCTGCGCTCCCAATGCGGTCAGGCCTTGCGCAATTTCCAGACCGATACCACGTCCCGCTCCTGAAACGACACACACGCGTCCTTGCAGGCCATACATATCTTCCAATGTATAACGCACAGTCACCACTCCAAATTTTTTTGAACTCCCGGCGCACGCAGCGCCGGGACCTCTCTTCAATAATTACTTGGCATTGCGTACGGCATCTATCTGATCAATCACTTCCGCAAAACCATTCTTGCTGACAAAGAACTGGCGTACACCTTTGGTCGCATCTGCAAAGGGTTGCGGATCAATCTTCTCGACGATCTGGATACCCGCTTTCTTGAGATTCTCAACCTGCGTCTTTAAAGCTTCATTGTTAAGCTGGCGCTGGTACTTGCCGGCCTCTTGTGCCGCTTCGACAATGGCCTTTTGTTGAGCAGGCGTCAGCGCATCGAACTTGGCTTTGTTCATCGCCACGACCAGCGCGCTATAGGCATGGTTGGACAAAGTCAGATGCTTTTGTACTTCATACAGCTTGGCCGACCAAAACACCCCCAGCGGATGTTCCTGTGCGTCAACCGTTTTCATTTCCAAGGCTGTGTAGAGTTCGGCCAGAGGCATCGGAACCGGATTGGCGCCGAGTTCCTTGAACGCCTCGATATGTACGGGGCTACCAGTTGTTCGGATTTTCAGCCCCTTCACATCCGCCGGAGTGCGCACGGGGCCCCTTGAATTCGAAATCTGACGCCAGCCGTTGTCCCAGAAAGCCAGCCCCTTCAGCCCGATTGAATCCATCTTGCTGAGCATGTCCTGCCCCACCTTGCCATCAAGTACGCGGTAGGCGTGTTCGGTATCTTTGAAGATGAAGGGAATATCGAATACGCCAATAGCGGGGAGTAACCCGCTGAAATTGGCCGAGCCGGAAACCAAGAGATCAATCGTGCCGCCACGTGTTCCACTGATAGCGGCCTGCGTGTTGCCCGAACCGCTGTCCGGCAATGAACTGGGAGTCAGAACGTGGCGCTTCGGAGGCAAACCGGAAAGTTGTTGGCGCCGCCTGAGCGCTCCCGAGACCACTCGCTAGCAAACCAGCCAGCAGGGAAGACCACAACAGATTCAGTTTCGTCATTTTTGCTTCTCCTCTTTTAGGTGAAAAACCATCAAAGTGCTTTCAGAATTGACTGCATATTGCGAGGGAATCCGGTTCCATATTGCGTGTCAGTAGAACCAGTGTGCGGGGATCGTGACCAGTTTCGGGAACAACACCAGCAGGAACATCACGACGGTCTCCGCGATCAGGAAAGGCAACATCCCCTT
>JAGTRY010000072.1 GCA_018262235.1 Pseudomonadota bacterium | reverse complement strand
GGCGCGATAGCAAAGCGGTTATGCACCGGATTGCAAATCCGTGTAGGTCGGTTCGACTCCGGCTCGCGCCTCCAGAATTTGCGGCAGTAGCTCAGTTGGTAGAGCGCAACCTTGCCAAGGTTGAGGTCGAGAGTTCGAGACTCTTCTGCCGCTCCAGTAAAAAAGGGAAAATGCGCAGGCATTTTCCCTTTTTCGTTCCGGCCTTAGGTGTTTGCCCAAGGTATAATCTCGGCCGCTGCCCGGGTGATGAAATTGGTAGACATACCGGACTTAAAATCCGGCAATTGCTCTATTTTGTCGTTCATATGCATAGACAAAGAACGAGCTTAACTCTCATGAATACAGGTTTTCTAGGTATTTGCTTGATTCGGTTATTCACACCGAGTTAGAGTAATTTTTAAATCGCGGTGTCCCGAGATTGTCCCAAATGATGCTTGACCGCTTGACGCGCCTAGCATATGCTCATCGTCATTGTGCATCGTGATATGGGTAATACGTGTCAGCTACCATCAATAAACTGAGCGACAAGATAATGGGACTGCTAGCGGCCGGATGGTTGCTTGCCTTCGCCTGCTTGCTTGTTGCGCTGCTCAGCGATGGACTGCTACCTGTACTTGTTGCGGATGCACTAGCGGATATTGCGCTGGCCATGCTCTCGTTGGTGATCACGTGCGCCGTGGCGGTGTGGCTACCAGATTTTGGTCTGTCACGCGAGTTGCGCGCAATCGCCCGCACTATGCGGCCGGCGGTGATGCTATGTCGGTTGCGCGGGCTTCGGCTGCGCCTCGTGATTTTTTCGCAGGTCGTTTGTCTGCTGGCTCTCGCGTGTTTGCTCGTGGCTATACTTGGCGAGGGAGTGCTGGCGCAGAGTGCTTCGGCGGCACTTGCATGCGCAGCGCTAGGCGGGCTGCTGTCCTCTATTGCTTGCATCCTTTTCGGTTGGGATCCGGTACACAAGGTCATTGGCGACCTGCTGCGCGCAAAGTCGGGTCGGTCGGGCGCCACTTCGTATCTGCTTAATTTTGCCTCCTACGCTCCGCTGAGCGATTCCCCACCCCCTCGTTCAACTCACTGACTTTTTGCCCCCGTCGCGCGGCGCGCAATGCGCTGCGCATGATTCACGCGAAAGTTTGGTGAGTAAAATGAGCAAAAAAAACGTTGCATGCGGCATTTCGCCGCATTTCACGCTGCCGGTTTTGCCGGAATCCCTCGTCGGTACGCTGCAGGCGGTCACCTCGACTGATCTGTTGCCGGTCCGCATTCTCTTCATTGAGCAGGTCTCTGCCCTCATTGGGAAGAGCCCGACGACTATTAGGACCTATGCGACCTCTGCAAAATACAAGCACTTAATTCCACCTCCATTTAAGCTGCCGGGAAGTCGCCGGCTCTGCTGGCGCGAAAAAGATGTGCTTGACTGGATAAATGCGACGCGGCCCGCCGAGCCGCCGCCAGCGCGTCGGCCGCGTGGACGGCCGACGAATCGCGAGCGGCAAGCTCGCGCGCTTTGGGCTTCGGGTCAGCAAATATCTGCCACGCGGTGAGCTATGGATGCCGGGCTGGCACCTGCTCGTCGTTTGACGTATGAGCGCGCTCTGGCGCACGTACAGCAAAGAGCGGCGGAGGCGGCGGATCGATCAGAAAAGACGGCGGCGGAAACCCCGCGGCAGTTGTTCTTGCCGGGATTCGACATCGGGGCGTTTCCCAACCACCTGAATCGCTCCAGCTTTATTGCGCCGATCGCACGCGGGCGGCGCAAGCGCCACCAGCAGACCGAGATGGTCACGCGCAAGGATTGCGCGCTGCAGTACACTGGGGAGCAGTTGGACGAGGCGGATGGCGACCTCATAATGGCGCTCATCGCGTTCGCCCAGCCGTTCAGGCTGGGTGCGGCTGTTCCACTAAATCGCAAGGAGCTACTTCGGAGGATCAAGCCGGGGGGTATCGGCAGCACCCAATACGCTTGGCTTTACACGAGCATGAAGCGATTGCGCGAAGGTGTTCTATTCCTGGAAGCGCGAAAGCCTGATGGCACAATCCGCTACACCGTGGGCAAGATGCATTCGTTCAACGTATTGAAGGAGCTCGACTACGACGGAGAGAGCGAGACGTATACCTACATCCTCGATCCACGGTGGGTGACGATGTTCGGTAACCAAGAATACAGCCTGATCGACTGGGGTAAGAGGATGCGAATCGGCCGCGGACTCGACATGGCGAAGACCTTACAGCGGCTGCTGGCAACGTCCTCCGACTCGGTGCAGCGGTACGCGCTGGACTGGCTCAAAGCCAAGATGGAGTACACCAGCCCCATGCGGAAGTTCCGCACCGCGCTAGATGCCGCCTGTGACGAGCTTAAGCGGCTGGAGATAATTGCAAACAAGCGCGTTGAGGACAGTACGAAAGGGAAGCTGCAACTCGTCCTATGGCTCCATCGTGGGGATCAATGACATCCCAGTAGTGGCATAGCGTTCCGTCCGCAGTGGCATAGTATTCCGCTCTGGTGGCATAGCATTCCGCCATAGTGGCATAGCATTCCACCAGCCCCTCGAAAAGCCCCGGCAGATAAGGCCTTTCGGGCGCTGAGCAGCCGTCTACCTTCTTTTTACCTTTCTTCTACCCGTTCGAGGTTGTGGATAACATGGGAAAACCGTACTCCGCGCCTTTCGGCGCTGCGCGTCAGTCGATTTGTGACGGATTGCCATCACAAATCGACTGTCTTGCGCTACTCGCATTTTGAAAAAATGCAGGGCTACTTGACGGCCGGTGTTTTCAACTGGCTATGCCCTGATGTTGTTTCCAACGAAAACAACGCTCGCCGCAGGGCATCTGCCGGGGGATGTTTAACGGCCTTTGGCCTACATCCCCCGGCAGAGCCGGGAGCGTGAGCCGTTCCGAGTGCGTCAAGGGTTCGCTTCGCCCGCTGGGGTGGCCCGTGTCCTCGCCTTCGGCTGCGGGCCGCGCCAGCCACCCCTGCGGCCCTTGACACCCTCTCCACTCGAAAAACCGACAACCGGGGCATCTTCGTTTTTCAAGTAGCCCTGCATTTTTTCAAAATGCGAGTAGCGCAAGGGAGCCGGTGGGCAGACCTGCACACCCGCCAACGGCGGGCCGTCCATAGCCTTGTGCTGTGGTCGGGCAGGTTGTCCACGGGCGGACGCGCAGCGCCGGAGCGGCGCGGAGAGTAGCCACCCGCAGGACGGAGCACTCGATCCCGGTTCGGGTAGTGTGCGCGGCTTCGGAGTGCGCTCTTGACTCGCTCAACCGTTACGTTATCATAACGTAACATGCTACGGTGTTACGATGAAAGGAGAGAGTCATGCAGCAGGTCGTCACTCAGCAGGCGGTAGATGCTGCCTCAGATGCCATCGTCGCCGCAGGCGGCAAGCCTACCTTCCGCCTGATTCAGCAGCGCGTCGGTGGGTCGTTCACCACTCTCAAGCCAATGTTGGCCGACTGGGAGGATCGTCGCGAGAAAGGCGATGAGACAGTCGTTGCTGTGCCGGACGCCTTACTGGCTCGAGGCGCTGATCTTGTGCGTACCATCTACGCGGAGGTCGCGCAGCAAGCACGGGTGGAGTCGGAGGCGGTACGCAAGGATGCCGATGCTCGTGTGGGTGCGATGAAAGGCGAACTGAGCGAAGCAACTGAGGAAATCGCCCGGCTGGAAGCGGAAGGCGTATCCCGAACCGAGGAGCTTGAGGCGCTGCGCGGAGCCAACCGGGCGCTGGAGTTGAAAGTTGGTCGTTTGGAAGAGCGGGCCGAGCAGGCTACGCGATTCGAGACGGATCTTCGTGAAGTGCGGGTAGCTCTGGCCAAGGCCGAACAGCAGGTGCTTGACCTCCAAGATCAGCTTGCCAAAGCCAGTGATGTTCAGCAGCAAATCGCCAGTCTTGAAGCGCGTTTGGCGGTGGCTGGGGTCGCCTCGAAGGGTCTCAAAGGAAAAGGTCGGGGTGAGTGATGCCGACAGCAGTTGATTACCAGGCGCTCGCCGACGAATTAAAGCAGCTTTGCGTGGCGTTTACTCAGGCCGCCAATTTGGGTGACCAGGAACTCGCTATGTGGGCTATCGGCGGACTATCGAGTGCTGCTGCCCGGCCAGCGTGGTGGGCTCGTGAGATCGAGGAACAAGAAGCGGCGGATGTTGCTGCTGCCGTCATCGTGAAAGCTCAGCAGAGATAGCGCTATTGCCCTGCCAGCGCCTTTTGGTCCATACGCATCTGGGTTAGTGCAAAGTAGGCCCGAAGAGTGATCTTCTCAACGAAGCCGAAGCGCGTACAACAGATGACAAGCTCCTCTTGGCAGTAGTCTCCCTTGTACTCAGGTGGAATCAGCACAATACGGGGTTCTGGACACTGCATTCTGGGCTCGAATGGCAAGGTTCGCAGGATCGCATCGGGCCACCAGAGCATCGCGCGAACAAAATGCTCCCGATCATCTTGGTCAGCGCAGAGCCGTTTCAGTACATCGGCGTGCAGGAATACGAACATAGTGTTACCTCTCTTCGCTATTGGATGCTGCGCGATACAGCGCCGCGCTGTGCGCGTTCGTGCGCGGATTGAGTCTGCCGTCGTAGCCGTTCCGTTTTTTGCGACGTGTAGGTGGCCAACAGGGCTTCCACGCGCTCCTTTTTGCGATAGATGGCTTCGGCCAAGTAATTCCCGACGCCGACGGCCCGGTTGTAATCAACCAAGAGCGCTTGACTCGATACTTTTGTGACGTTGGTGTTCCATTCGGCGTCACTGAATCGCCGTCCCGCCTCGGTCAGTAGCATCTCTTGGGTGCTCATGGTCTGATAACCACCGATGGGGGTTGTCGGCAGCGTGCCGTAGCCGTCGGTGTCCGACAGCCACTCGGCGGGCGATTTGCCCTCGGAAGCCGCCAGCGCCGCATCGGCATTCGCCGCTGCTACCTGTGCAGGCTCGAACTTCACATTCGGGGCCACGCCACCAGGAGGAACGCTGCCAAAAAGGATTGCGTGCTGCTCTTTGGTGTCGTCACCGAGAATCGGGTAGAGCTGCGGATTCCCGTCTTGGATCGGGAACGTCGCGCAAAAAAATGGGGCCGGATCAGTCTTCCAGCCGATTCCTGTCTGTTGGTTGAAAACATGCGGCAACTGCCCCGGATTGAAAGCGCCACGCACCGCATTCGACGGGAAGGCAGCGGCCCGCGCCGCATCTTTCTGCGCCGCGCCGTAGGTGTAGTGCAAGTGCTTCACCATCGCGTCGCTTGGCGTGTTGCCCGAAAGTCCGATCTGCTGACCGGCCTCGACTTCCATTCCTTGTTTCAAGCCAGTCGCAAAGCCGCTCATGTGGTAGTAGGCCACCACATCGCCATTGCTGCGCTCGATCAGGATCGCGTTACCAGCCGAGCGTCGGTAGCCGATGAAGGTGATCTTGCCGTCCGTGGTGGCGTACAGAGGCTGCGATGCGCCACTGGTCGAGAAGTCCAGGCCATCGTGCATGTGCGGCTTCTGGTTGGCGCTGCCAAAGTTCCCGGAACCGCCGCTACGAAACTTTCCGAAACGACCGGAGACGGTCTGTTTGTCGGTGGGGGGCACCATGCAGGTATCGGCCAGTGCCGGGGTAGCGGCCACCAGAGTGGCCAGAGCAAGCAGCTTGCGCATGGTCATGGCTCCCGATACTCGTTCTCATGGGTTGCGTAGCTGCCGTCAATGGTGCAGGTCAGTTGCACCGATCCCGGTCCGAAGGGCTGATCGGCCATCAGACTGCCCATCGGGGTCATGCGGTTCGGGAAGCTCTTTCCCTTGTTCAGCTTGGCAGCCTTGGCGACCTCCGCCAGTGTCTTGTCACGGACGTGTGCGGTGTAGCCGTGGCCCAGCTCGCCACCGCCGTCATCGACCCAGACCTCGATCTCGGCCACCGGCAAGCCGAAAGCCCTGAACTCGCTGGGCGGCGTTAACCGGTAGTGCTGTTCCTCGCCTGCTGGTTTTCGCGGCAGCAGGGCACGGGTGGCCGGGTGATCGGGTAGATCTTCTCGGCACTCCAGTGCCGCTTGCAGCATGGGGCCAGCCACAGCCCAGAGCGCCACGTTTGGCGCGGCAGGCTCGTTGTCGATCAATGGGACGGGCATCTGGGCGTGGGCAAAAGTGAGCATGCACAGGCAGAGCACGGTGATTGTGATTGATTTTGTGCTGATCAATTAAACAAGCTCCCGATTGCCTCAACGAAGCCGGTGCTTGTTGTTGCAGCATTGCTCGTCGGACTCGCTGCTCTGGCGGCAACGGTGCTGGTCGTTGCTCCGGATGTGCTGCCGAGACTCGATTGCAGTTTGGATATCGCGGTGTTCAGGTTATTCAGCGTCGTTTGCGTCGAAATAACCTGTTGCTGATAGGAGGCGCAGTTCAGTCCCTGCGCTTGGCAACTGGCCAACTGCTGCTGTGCCTGCGATAGCGCGTTCTGTGCCGGGCCGACTTGCGCCTGATAGTTGCCAATTTGCTGATTGATCGTGTTGATCTGATCAATCGAACTCGTGAGGTTTCCAGTGGTGCCCGTCGCCCCGGTTGTTCCAGACGAGCCTGAGGCTCCGGTGGTCCCGGTATCGAACGAAGTTTGCGTTGCGTTGAACGGATTGACGTTGACCGTGTACGTTCCGCCTGTCGTGCCGGTGTAATACTGCGCTCCGATATTCGGATCAATCTGGGACATACCCTGCTGCACAAGGCCATTGGTTAGGCCGTTGAGATCGCCAAATGAAGTCATGCCATTCACCGCACTGATCGCCTGATTGATCGGCGTTGTGACCAGACTGCTGACTTGATTTACTGCCGTGCAGACTTGCTTCTGCGCATACTGCAACACCGCAGACGACGCAGCGGAAATAATGCTTGAGAGGCTTGGGATCGCGAAGGAAAGATCGAAAATCTGGCTCACGCCGGAGAAGCAGTTGTTGTTGGCGTCAAACAACGACTCAACGTTCACCGGGGCCGACGCGAACGTCTCGTGTATCAGCATCGCTTGTTTGATCGAGTGGCCGATTGTTCCCTCCTTTGTCCCCTTGGCGCAGTCCTCGGCGTCCTGCTTGATGTTGTCGGCAATCTTCGACTCTTCCTGCGAGAGCAACGTGCTGCTTGTGCTCGCCAACGTGTTCCCCAAGCCTGAATCCGACATGGCGTATCCAGCCAGCATGACCGACATACCAAGCAAGATGCCAAAGCCAAAGCGGGTGTTATTGCGTACGACTTGGCCGAGTGATGTGGCAACTGCGGCGGCAATTGGGGTGAGCTTATGCTTAAGCATGAGCGTGACTCCGAACAGAGACGTAGGTGTTGCGTGGCGCTCGGACAGGCTGGGGTTTTGGCGGCTGTTTGGCTTGTCGCTCAAGCCACAACTCGGCCAACGCGGCGATTATCTGATCGTGCTCTCGCTGGACGGACAGCCTCAGTACGTAATAGTCATTTGTGTTCATGGGTGGACCTCGCAAGGTAGTGGTACAGGAGCCAGACCAACGGCGTCAGGTACAGGATCGGGACGACGATGGCGAGAGCCAGCGGGGCCACCAGATCATGCAGAGCCGGATTGTTGAGCTGCCGGTGCTGATAGATAAATGCTGCCACAGTGGCCACGATACAGAGCGCTTTCGTGACGCGCTCGCGGCCTACGTGCAGCAGGAGAGCGCGGATTGCGGCGGGCATCACTGCACCCCCCGAAGCCACAGCATGTCACGCACGTAGCGGGAAAACGCTCCTGGTACAAACAAGGTGCCTGTGCGCACCTGCCACGCCCGATAGCTCCAGCGGATTGCATGGATCGAGAATGGTAGGCACAGCGACAGCACGCTGAAGATGACCATCGCCGAAGCGCCCGCCGCGATTTGCCATATGGCCATCAAAAACACCAGTGTGGCCACAGTCCAGTAGGCGCGTGACTTGCGCTCGTGGCTGGTGATGAGCTTGCCGCGTTCCGGGTCCGCCAGGAACGCCAGTCGTTGTTTTCCGCGTGCCTCTGATCGAGCTTGGACGATGTCCGCAATGGCCTGCGGATCGCGGGTTGTGAAAACACGAAACCCGCAGTGCGCGGAGCACTCCCACCCATAAAGCGCTTTGTCGTCGGGCTGTGCGTCGGCGGGAAGGTGCATGACGCCGCGTCCGCACTCCGGGCACACCGGGCTGCGCAGCGAACGCCACAGGTCGCTGATGTAGCCGTTGTTCGCCTTGATCTGGCGCCAACCGAGAATCGACAGGGGCATCTCAACGAACGTAAATTTGGCTGCGCGTTTCGCGCCGTCGAAGATTTTCACGCGACGGCCCTCCGTTTCTTTGTCTTCTTTGCTTGCGCCAGCACGCGGTCAGCGACTGCAAGCAGGATGGCGAGCACGGTGGCGTCGGGGATCAAGTTCGGCGTGTTTGTGAGCATGGTTGGCCCTTTAAGGTGTGGGAGTGGTGTCGCGGTCTGCCGCCTTTTTTGCGCGGGCGATGACCTGAGTCCACCAGCCTTTGAGCTGGTCGGCGGTTTTGCGTGAGCACTGCTTAACAATCTCGTTGTCGTGCGGCATAGCGTCGATCCAGCCCTTGCCGTGCATGTAGTCGACGCGTTTTGCGTAGTCGACCATCACGCGTGTGCGCAGGTCCTGTGGTGCGCGCTGGAGCACGTCCATGGCCGAGTCGAGGGCGCAAAGCAGTGAGTAACAAGCGTGGTGCCACTTCTTGTTCTGCTGCCCGGCGCTGCGCACTTGCTCAAGTAGCTCATCGCGGGCGCGGATGGCTTCGTTGCGTTCGGCGGTGAGGCGGTCGACGAGGGGTGCCCACTTCTCGTCGATTTGCTTTTGCCATTGCGCCACAGCGTCATTCCACCCGTCGTCATGACCCGCTGCGTGCCCTTGTTCGTATCCACGGCGCAGTCCGATCACGTGTCCGGTGGATTCGGCTTGGTAGTCATAGCTCATTTGCTTGTGCTCCGTGTGCTGCGTCTCCGTGGTTTAGTACGCTGGGATTGGCCGCGGTTGGCAATGCGCTATAACGTTTGTCATAGTTGGTATCGATGGTAACGGTATCGCCAAAGTGGCTGACAACGCTCCCGCTGCCTAGTGCCAGCACGGCATTTCGCACGTTTTCAGTCGCGGGGAGGCTGGCGCGGGGTGTCTTGCTTGACACTCCCATCGACGGCTTGGCAAGGGACAATTTAGTGTCCGGCTGGGGGCTTGCAACCCCTTGCGATCCGGCATTGACGGCGCTGGTGGGTGTTGCGCTGCGATGTGCGGGGCCACTGGCCGTTGTGGTGCCGCTTGGTTTGGGTCCGACCGGTGTTTCGGCCTGCGGCGCCACCCCTTGATCGTTGGCATTGAGCAGACGTGGATGATTTCCGCCACCACCCGTGGGGCCACTTGGAGCGCTGAGACTTCCTGCTCCCCCGGAGCCGCCATGCAGACGATTGTCATCACCAGCACCGCTTTTCCCTCGGGGTGCCGAGCCACCCGTCAGGGCACCGGGTCCGTATTTCTCCGATTGACCGCGCATTTGCTCGGTGGCTTGGGTTTCGCCCATGCTGCTGATACCCGCACCGATCCATTTCAACACGCTATCTGGCAAGCTCTGCGACAGCCCGAAAATCATGTACATCACGGGCAGTAGGACGAAGCCATAAACGATGAGCCAATTCTTCCACTGCAAGAATTCGATGAACCAGCCCAGCGACTCCGCCGAGGTGACGTTGGCGTGGTACATCGCCCAGAACGCCTTGGCGATGTAGCCGATAATGGGGTTGGCCACCATCATCGCGGCGAACAAGCCAAGGATGATTAGCGCTGGGCGAATGAACAGCGACAGGAGCAGCAAATAGCCTTGGGTCTGGCTGCCGACGAAAGTGCGATCTGGTGTCATGTGCATGACGGCCCACAGAGGCGCTGCAATGACTGACTGGAGGACCGCGAGTACCCATCCAACGACGGCGATGATGAAGATGGTATAAGGCAGCGACGGCAAGAAAACGCCAAAATAAAACGCCAACCGGCCCAGCCAGGTTGTCACCTCAGCGAGCGGTTGTAGGAAGTTGTACATCACCCAATTGAGCGCGGTGTCGGCGAGCGGCGTCGCGTCTACATTGACTCCCAGCAACGACACACTACCCACGGCAGCCGCGCTTGCCTTGAGCAGCGAGAGGGAGGTGTGCACCAGCTTGTCAGCGGCGAAGCCCATGCTCTGCATGAGCGCCAGCACGTCGCCGGTCGTTTTGATGCGGGCGATGGCGTCCACGTCGCCATCCGTGCCGATCATTGCCGCGCTGACGCGTTCCATCCCCCATCCCACGAAGCCACTCATCACGCTGTCGCCACGGCTTCCCAATGTGTCGATTGAGAGGTCGTCCATTGAGGATGGAACCAGCGCAGATTTGATGTCTGCCGCCCGTGGTGTCGTCGGCGGGGTGTAGCTGGCTCCGCTCAGCGATTTGCTGATGATGGTGTTGTAGACGGTGGTGTAGCTGGTCTGCGCCAATTGGGCGTGCGGTCCATTTGGCAGTGAGTTGAGATTGGGCGCAGTCGCCTGAGCGACGTTCTCGGCGTAGATTTGCGCTACCTCCTGCCGCATGCCCGACAGACGCTGGTAGAAGCCCCCGGCCATCGCCCAGCCGTCCTCTGTGATGTCGCTGACGTACTGCTGCATGATCGTTTTGAGCGTGCTGTCTGCTGCGATCTGCGCCGTCAGGCTGGCCATCATGGCGCTCTGCGACTCGTTGACTATTTGATTGAAACGGTTGCTCTGCACGTTATCCCAGCCGGGTTCAATCGCCGTCGCGGGCCATTCGCCGACCCACGCCTCGATGTCCGTCATGATCTTGTTGACGGCCACCACCTTTGCGGTCAACGCGGCGGTACGGATGGCCGACATGGCGGCAGCGTTGCTTTGGATTTTGGAGGGGTCGAAGATGCTTGCCGCTGCCGTGGTGGTTTCGGCGGCGATGGCGGCAGGCGCAGTGTAGGAGTAAAACTTGAGTGAACCGCACAGCGGCACGCCGCCGCCAACGTTCGTGGTGGCGTTGCGATCCTTCATCATGTGGATGCGGGCCAGCTTGCCGCCGCCTTCGCTGATGGTCTGATCCGGCGTATTGGTCGCGCCGATCAGCGGGGTGTTTCCGCCATCCGCGTAGGTCGAGTTGACGGTGCGTTTGCACCACGCGACAGCGAGGTACTCTTGGGCGAACTGGCGTAGATCGTATAGAGGATAGTTAGGGTTGGGCTTTGCGCCCGTCCCAAAGCCCATTTGGGCGCTCACGTTCGTCGCTGCGCCGCTGACGATGCCGGTCTGGATGCCGATGTCGAACAAGCTGTTTGCGAACCCGACGCCCCAGAGCGCAAACATCATCACGACCAGTTGGATGAAACTGTAGCCGCTTGTCGTCGGCAACAAAACGCTGCCACCTGCCACGACCCGGACAGGCGTCCAGAGCGAAGACCAGTTCCGCCCCATCGCCTCGCCCTCGTTTGCCGTGTTGGTCACGCCCATGACGGCGATATAGCTGACGATTAGGCTGGCGACGACCAGTAAGCCAGAGTTGAACACAGAGAGGATTGAGGCGATCACGGATGCGCTGGCATCAATGGTGTCCGGGTCTCCGCCTTGGGTAAGAACCGACACGACGGGACCAAAAATCCATTCCAAAATGCCGACCGAAACGTCGGTGCACCCGCTGCTCGGGCAGGGAGTGAAGGGCATGGTCATTTCACGTCCTCCGCTCGCTGAAACGGATGTTGCGCCTAGCTTTGATCAGCTCGGTGCCGTCGGAAAAGACGATATAGGCGCGGTCGCCGGAAAATTTGATGGTGCAGTTTTGGGCCTCGAACGTTTCTTTTGTTTGCTTTCTTCGTGGCCCAACCCATGCGTCCCACTCGACCTGGTCGACGTGGATTGTCTCCAACTGGTCAAGGTGCTTTTGGTGGGCTTTGTCGCGTCGCAGCTGTGCGGCCCGCGCTGCTGCGACGAGAGCAGCTTGCTCCTCCTCAGCCCTTCTTTGGCGCGCCTTAGCAATCTCGATTCGCTCAAGTCGCGCCTTGCTTGCGTGCTCGTCTTCTTTTTCCAGCAGGGCGATCTCAGGGAGCATCGGTTCCCAAAACTCTCTCCAAACCTCCGTGGCCTGCAACCAAGTTGCGCCCTCGATTCGGGTCGGCCATGCACGGCCCTCAAAAATGCGCTGATGTAGCGTCCGCGCGATCAGCCAGCGCGGGGCGTAGCTGATGCCGTCGCGCTTAACGAGTAGCGAGCGCGGCACTGTGATGGTGTGTGCTTCGACCCGCGGTTCCCCGTAGGGCGTCGCGGTTGGGTGGTGGACGCCACTGACGACCACCTTGCAACTTTTTTCCGTGCTGCCGCTGCCGGCGCGTTTCACTGGGATCATCGCGTCGCTGCCGCCCTCGATAAGCTCGCGCAACTGCTGATGGGCTGTTTCAATTGCCTCGCGACGCGCGGGAAGCGTCCATGTCGCTGCTCCGTCCGGTGCGACGGTAAGCAACAGCATCAATTTCCGTTCGGCCACGGCGAGACTGTGGCGAGCGCCAATATTCAATTTGACCTCGCGCCCATGCCTATTGCCAAACGGCTTTGAGAGCTCGCAAACCACTTTGCGCTGGCCCGAAGGGGTCATCAGGATGATCCTGAGAACGGTCACTTTTTCAGTCATTTTCGTCTTCATCCAGGTTGTCGCCAGCGTGTCTTCGGCTCTTGCGGGCCGCAGCACGCGCGGCCAGCTCCTCATCACCGCGCGTCTTGTACTGTAGGAACGCAGCGCTAGGCCAAGTCCCGTCGCGTTCACGCTGGTCTGCAATAACAAGCAGTGCGCCAAGGACAAAGCCTGGATCTGCCTCTAGCAACCCGGCGATTTGCGCCAGTCCACCAAACGCGAACTTACGTTGGTTTAACTGCGTCCGCCGCGCGCTTTTCTGTGCGCGCCTCTGCTCGTTTTTCAACTCCTCCAGCCTGTTTTTCTGTTTCGCAACGGCGGCTTCCAACGTGGCAATTTCACGCGCTCGCTTTTCTGCCAGTTCGGTCGCCGGACGCCGTCCTCGTGGTTTGCTTTGCGCAACTATTTGCTGCATTCGTGTTGTCCTGAAGTCTGAATTTGTTGACTAATATCCCATCAACATCTCTATGTGTCAACTAAATAACAGCTACGTACCAAGATGCGTAAAAAAGTCGAGTCACCACGTATTGATAGTTTTGTGTTTTCAGTTTCTTGGCGATTGAGTGTATTTACATGGTTGTATTTACTATTAATTGATTGATGTCTATCGGTGTGCGATCAATTGCGGTTATGCCGCCATTTAGTTTTCAGCTAAACCTCATTTGTCAGCAAAAAATAGTAATTGTTGGCGACAAAATTACGTTTTGGCGATATCATCTATTCCGTGTTTTGTGTGCCCGTATGGGGCCAGGATAGTGGCGGTTTTCATCTGTTGCGCCAGCCGCAACAGCGCAGTTACGCATCGCTACGCGACGCCTGCGCAAGGGGCTGTGCCCCTTGACCCCCTACAAGCTGCTTTCAAAGGGGGAGAGCGGTGTCATCAGGTTTTCAATGGAGGTGGCGGCATGTACCGGCTGGAGCTGAATTACATCAGCCGCAATGGCGGCAGCAAAGGAAAGAAGCGGGATGCCGCCAACCAGGGGCACGGCTTTTCGGCTACAGCCGCCGCTGCCTATCGCAGTGGCGGCATCGTGACGGACTGCCGCACGGGTGAGGTGCATGACTACACCCGCAAGCGCAGGATCGGGCACACGGAAATCGTTTTGCCACCGGGGGCACCACCATGGGCCAGCCACCGCGAGGCCCTTTGGAATGCTGTGGAGGCAGCCGAGTTACGGAAGGATGCGCGGCTGGCACACGAGCTCATCGTTGCGGTGCCGCATGGCCTCACCCCAGAGCAGGAAGTCGCGCTGGTGCGCAACCTTGCCCAAAGCGTTGCCGACCGTTACAGCCTGCCCGTCGACTTTGCCATCCACGGCGACGATCCAAAGAGGTGGGACGGGTCTGAAAAAGGGGTTGTCGGGACCCATGCGCATCTGTTGATGCCGACGCGAGAGCTGACTCCAGAAGGCTTTTCGAAGACCAAGGGGCGCGATTTCGTCGACAGGAAACTGGGGCCAAAAACGCTCCGCTACTGGCGCGAGCAATGGGCCTTGATTGGCAACAAGCATATGGAGCAGGCAGGGCTGGAAGAGCGATGGGATCACCGCACTCTGTCATTGCAGCGCAAGGATGCCTTGGAGCGCGGCGATATCGCCGCCGCCGAAGAGCTTGACCGCCAGCCGGGTGTACACCTTGGTGCTGCTGCTACCGCTTTGGAGCGTCAGGGGATCGACACTTATTGGGGGAACCTGAACCGCGCCATTCTTGCCCAGAACGCCAAGCAGAGACTTGGGCGTGAGCGCAAGCGTGTAGAAGAATCGCTGGCTGATCTGGAACGCCGCCTGAATGAAATGCGTGCTGCGCAAGAAGCCGATGCAGCCCAGTCCGAATGCTGCAGCGACGATCCACGCTGGGCCGTGTTCGAGCGTGCATTCCTGCATGCTGCCCAGTTCGAGCATGATCTCAGCCTGATCGAACTGACGGCTCCGCTGGCTGGACTCAAAGCGCAGTTCTCGGCGTACATGGATGCCGCTATCGAACAGGGCATGACACCGCATATTTTCGCCCAAGCCTGCGCGAAGACTATGGCCGAACAGGATCGACGAGCGATGCAGGAACAGGCCGCAAGGGATGCCGAGCCGAAGTTGCCGCAAGAGAACTCCTTCGATACGTTGCCGACGCAGTAATGGTGTCGGCAATGGTGGGAACAGTGTGGCAGGACCGTGGCAGCATGGTGTGAACGATGGCGGGAACAAGATGGTGACAGGATGGGAAGACTGTGGCGGCATGCTGGTAAGAGGGTGGGCATATTATGGCGACTGTGTGTGAGCATGGTTGCGACAGCGTGGCACCTCACCACAAAGCAGCCACATTCCCGCCGTCAATTTCTGGCGATCAAGGAGACTGACGCATGAGCATCTGGATATTCGACGAGAATCGGGCGGACTTCCACCCGGCACTATCGGGCGAGATCGAGGCCGACCCGGACGCCCTCCACATCATCCAGCGCGGCGATGCGCTGATGGTGTGCGAGGATGGCCGGGAGAGGCCCATGCCGGAGCGGCTAGACGTGGCCGGGGTGATGTTTGACCGGGAGCGATTCACGAATTATTGGCCTTTGCAGGCCAATTGATGGGCATAAGGGAGTGCACCGACAATGAGTAGAATTTCGGCGGTTTGCTTCGATGTTTTTGGTACGCTAATCCATTACAACGGACGGCGTATTAACCCGTACCGGCGTCTAATCCATGTTGAGCACGAAGGCCAAACCGAGCGTTTACCGTTCCTTATCCGAAATGCCAGTGTCGCGGCATTCGCGGAAGAACGTGGGCTGTCGCATCTGCTGCCTGTCATTCAGCGCGAATTGGCTCAAGAGCTTGCGGGCCTCCAGCTCTTTCCCGAGGTCGAGCTGGTTCTGCGGACTCTTCGGGCAAAGGGGAAACGCCTCGCTGTGTGCTCGAACGTTGCTGCTGAATATGGCCCCGTGGTGCGGCAGCTCCTTCCCGATCTTAATTCGTATGTGCTCAGCTGCGAAGTCGGCGCAGCCAAGCCCGACCCCGTTATCTATAACACGGTGTGTACTTCCCTTGGCAGCCGTCCCCGCGACGTGCTGTTCGTCGGCGACAGCAAGCGGTGTGACCTGCACGGGCCGGAGGCCTTCGGGATGCAGGCACGGTGGCTCGACCGGAAGAACGGGCAAACGCTGGTCGATGTACTCAATGGTGTTCTATGAACATCGCCGACTTAATCGCCAAGCTGCAAACTCTACCGCCAGACCTGCCGGTAATGCTCACGGTTAGCGAGGGCGGTATCGACTATGCACGCGCCGTCCGTGTGGCGGACGTGGTGCGGCACCGCCATGACTGGTCATGTACGCCCATAGGCCAGTTCCGCGAGTTGCCAGACGACAATGCGAGCGGCGAGCCATTTAAGGCTGTAGTGATCGAACTCGACGCATTGCATATGATTGGGGGCGATGATGCGTAAAGACCTTGATGACCTCTTGTGCCAGCGTTATCCGCTGATCTTTGCTGACCGCAGCCGCTCCATCAAAGAGAGTTGCATGGGCTGGGGGTTTGCGTGCGGCGATGGCTGGTTCGACCTCATCGACTCGCTTTGCGAGCGCCTGCAATTTTGGACTGACCATAACCACGCGCCGCAGATTGTGGCGGCGCAAGTCAAGGAAAAATGGGGCGAACTCTGCTTTTATCCGCGAGAAGGGGCTGGTCCGGAGCAGAGGGGCATGATTACGCTGGCCGAGGCCATGTCAGCCCGAATCTGTGAGCAGTGCGGCAAGCCAGGCCAGACTCTCGTGCATGGTTTTCAACACATGACGCGATGCTCGGAGCATGCTCCAGAGGGGGCTGTCCCAAAAGATGTTTTTGTTGCGGAGCGGGAGCGTACGCGCCCACTATACACCGCCGCCGAACTAATGGCTGAGATGCCAACAGGGTTACCAATGGCGGACGGCTGGGACACTATGCCTACGGTCGGCAAGGAGCTGGATCAGTGCGACAAGGACGCACCACCGACCGGAAAAGAGACGCTATGATTCTGTTTCTCGATTTCGATGGCGTGCTGCATCCGAACGATGCTTATCTGGTCCGGGGCCGCCCTGTGCTGCGTGCAGAGGGTGCGCTGTTTATGTGGGCATCACCTTTGGCGGCATTGCTGGATGCACATCCGCAAGTGCAGATCGTCCTCAGCACAAGTTGGGCGCGGGAGTTGGGTTTTTCTCGCGCTCGCCGTTTTTTGCCTGACACCCTCAAC
>JAGTRY010000160.1 GCA_018262235.1 Pseudomonadota bacterium | reverse complement strand
GGGCCTGACCTGGCAGTTGCCGGAGCACGACCGTGTCAATATGTACAAGGACAAGATGCTGGAGGAAATCGCGATCCTGTTCGGCGGTCGCGTGGCAGAAGAATTGTTCATGCACCAGATGTCCACCGGCGCATCGAACGATTTCGAGCGCGCGACCAAGATGGCGCGCTCGATGGTGACACGTTACGGCATGTCCGAAACGCTTGGCACGATGGTGTACGAAGACAGCGAGCAGGATGCATTCTTCGGCCGCGTTTCGTCCAAGACCGTGTCTGAGGCCACGCAGCAGAAGGTGGATGCCGAAATCCGCAGCATTCTCGACCAGCAATACGCGTTGTGCCGCAGACTGCTGGAGGAAAACCGAGAAAAGGTTGATGTGATGGCCAAGACCCTGATGGAATGGGAAACCATCGATGCTGATCAGGTTAACGACATCATGGCAGGGCGCGATCCGCGGCCACCACACGATGGCGCGGGCGGTCCCAAATCCGAGTCCGGCGACAAGCCGACCGACGTTTCTCCGAACGCAACCGCACCGGCATAACGCGCTTCAACCATATTTGGCAGTATGCGCTTAATCATGGGGGCGAGGATCATCCTCTCCCCCTTTTTCATATCGGATAACTGACATGCAATCCTCATTTCATTGCGGACGATACCGATTCAACTTGTCACAGCAGGATACTATGCCGCTGGTGATGGGCATCCTGAATGTCACGCCTGACTCCTTTTCCGATGGCGGGCAATTCAATTTGCTCGAAGCCGCGGTTGAGCGGGCAGAACAGATGATTGCTGCCGGTGTCGATATCATCGACATCGGCGGCGAATCGACCCGTCCTGGCGCGAAACCGTTGCCGCTGCAGCAGGAGCTCGACCGCGTGATGCCGGTGGTGTACGCGCTGCGCGATTGCGGCAAGCCGTTGTCTATCGATACCTACAAGCCGGCGGTGATGCGCGAAGCGCTGGCTGCCGGCGCTGACATGATCAACGACGTCAAGGGCCTGTTCGAACCAGGAGCGGTTGAGGCCGTGGCTGAAAGCCAATGCGGCCTGTGCGTGATGCACATGCAGCAGAATCCCGAAACGATGCAGGTCAGTCCCTATTACCATGACACTGTGTGTGAAATCACCACATTCCTGCAGGAGCGAATTGCGGAACTGGGAAAAGCTGGCATTGAACGCAAGCGGATGTGCATCGACCCTGGCTTCGGCTTTGGCAAAACGCTGGAACACAATTTGACAATTCTGAGAAATCTCGAATCCATCCAGAATGCAATTGGCTTGCCGTTGCTGGCTGGGTTGTCGCGCAAGACCATGATCGGTACCATAACCGGCAAATCAACCAATGCTAGGCTGGCGGGCAGTCTGGCCGCGGCGCTGGTGGCGGTGGCTAATGGCGCGCGCATTGTGCGGGTGCACGATGTTGCGGAAACGGTTGATGCGTTAAAGGTATGGCACATTGCAATGAAATGACAGGAAGTGGGATAAAGCATGGCGCGTAAATATTTCGGCACCGACGGGGTGCGCGGGCGGGTAGGTGAGGCACCGATTACCCCAGATTTTGTAATGAGGCTTGGTTATGCTGCTGGCCGCGTGCTGGCGCAATCCAGATCCGGCAAGGGGCGCCCGGTGGTGCTGATCGGCAAGGACACGCGCGTTTCAGGCTACATGCTCGAGGCGGCGCTGCAGGCAGGGTTTGCCGCAGCCGGTGCTGACGTGATGCTGGCTGGCCCGATGCCGACGCCTGCCATCGCTTACCTAACGCGCGCATTGCGTCTGGCAGCAGGCGTGGTCATTTCCGCGTCGCATAATCCGTATCCTGACAATGGCATCAAATTTTTCTCGTCGTCGGGCAACAAATTGCCGGATGAAATCGAACTGGCCATCGAAGCAGCGATTGAGCAGCCTATGGAATGCGCATCCCACGACAGGGTAGGGCGCGCCAGAAGGCTGGATGACGCGCATGGCCGCTATATCGAATTCTGCAAAAGCACCTTCCCGAATGAGCTGGATTTGCGTGGCCTGAAAATCGTGGTCGATTGCGCTCATGGCGCAGCCTACAACATTGCACCTTGCGTATTCCACGAACTGGGGGCGGACGTCATCACGATGGGTGTGCAACCGAATGGCATCAACATCAATGACAAGTGTGGCGCCACTTCACCGGAAGCACTGGCGGCCGCCGTTTGCGACAATGAGGCAGATCTCGGCATTGCGCTTGATGGCGATGCCGATCGCGTAATGATGGCCGATGCTTCCGGCCGCCTGTACGACGGCGATGAACTGCTGTATGTGCTGGCAAGGGACAGACTGGCAAACGGTTCATTGCCAGGCGTGGTGGGCACGCTGATGACCAACATGGCGCTGGAAGTCGCCTTCCGCGAGATGGGCGTCGGTTTTGCGCGCGCACAGGTGGGCGACCGCTACGTGCTGGAGGGATTGCTGGAACGTGGCTGGCAACTCGGGGGCGAAGGCTCGGGTCATTTGCTCTGCCTGGACAAGCATACGACTGGCGACGGCATTATTTCAGCGCTGCAAGTGCTGTCCGCACTGCGCCGCAATGGAGAAACCCTGGCGGAAAGCACAGCGGCGCTCGAACTGTTTCCGCAAACGCTGATTAATGTCAAGGTCGCCCCGGGCTTCAAATGGCAAAACAACGCTGCGATGGTGGCGGAAAAAGAAACGGCAGAGCGGGAACTGGGCGACGGCGGCCGCGTACTGATCCGCCCATCCGGCACCGAACCGCTGATCCGCGTGATGGTCGAGGCGCGCCACGCACCGCTGGCAGAATCGATGGCGCTCCGCATCGCAGCCTGTTGCGCAGCAACGTAAACAGATTTAATTTGACCTCAACCGAATGGGGCTGTATTATTGAGGGCTTCGGGGCGTAGCGCAGTCTGGTAGCGCATCTGGTTTGGGACCAGAGGGTCGTGAGTTCGAATCCCACCGCCCCGACCAATTCGAGAACGGGCTGTCCATGACAGCCTGTTTTCATTTATGCAGACGATTCATCTGCCCATAGCTCAGCTGGATAGAGCACAAGCCTTCTAAGCTTGGGGTCGCAGGTTCGAGCCCTGCTGGGCAGGCCAACCACACACGGGCGTGGGCACTTCAAACGAAGTGCCGGGCCTAATCTCCGAAACCGTACGCTCAAGCGCAGCGGACTGCCGGTAAGTGTCACCGAACCAGGAGCAACCCGGATTTCCGTCACAAGGTGCCACAGCAACTGACGCCCCCATCCTTTTTTCCGATCCAAGAGCATCTCGCGCATGCGTTCACAGGCAAATGCAACTTGTTTAGGTGATAACTCATAGAGGTAAGCCCCCGGCTCTGCCGGGGGACTCACCAAGGTTTGACCTTTACGACGGTCGGTGTGAATTTCTGAACTCTGCCAAGAGAAAGGATATTCACGATGAAAGAGTACCGTGAGGCCGTTGAACTGGCCACCCTGGAATGGGTGTCATGGTTCAATCATCACCGCCTGCTGGAACCCATCAGCTATATACCTCCGGCAGAATATGAGGCAAACTATTATCGGCAACTCGCCAAACAGGCCACCTCCGTGCCTTGACTTAAACCAAATAGCCTCCGCGGAAACCGGGGCGATTCACCTCCCACAGAACAAGGAAGACGCGATGAAATCCCTGAAGGAGTTGTACCGCATTGGCCTGGGGCCTTCGAGTAGTCACACGATGGGGCCGCGCTTTGCCGCGCAGGCCTTCGCACAGGCTTTGCCCGGGGGCTGCCGGCGCATCCGGGTCACGCTGTACGGCAGCCTCGCCGCCACGGGGCATGGTCACATGACGGACATGGCAGTGCAGGGGCCTTTCGCGCCGCTGCCGGTGGAAATCCTGTGGCGGGCGGCAGAGGCGCTGCCGCGTCACCCGAACGGCATGCGTTTCGAGGCGCTGGATGAGGCCGGCCAGGTGCTGGCGAGCCGGGTCTGCTATTCGGTGGGCGGAGGCGCCTTGCTGGACGAGGCGGGAGTGCCCGATGGCGGGCCTGCGGTCTATGCCTGCACAAGCATGGCGGAGGTGCTTGAGCTGTGTGAGCACGAACGGATGCAGATCTGGGAGTTGGTCGGCCAGCAGGAAGGGGAAACGATCTGGCCCTGGCTGGCTACAGTCTGGCAGGCCATGCAGGTGACGATTGCTGCCGGGCTGAGTGCCGAAGGGCGCCTGCCGGGCACGCTCAAGGTCCAGCGCAAGGCCAGCAACTACCTCGCGCGGGCGCAGAGCATGGCTGGCCATGTCGGCGCAACGGGGCACCTGTTCGCCTACGCGCTGGCGGTGTCCGAAGAAAACGCGGCAGGGAGCCAGGTGGTGACCGCCCCAACCTGTGGGGCCTGCGGCGTGCTGCCCTCGGTGCTGCATTTTCTACAGCAACGCTCATCTTTCAGCGAGGCGCGCATCGCCCGGGCGCTGGCCACTGCCGGCCTGATCGGCAATCTGGTCAAGCGCAACGCCTCGATCTCGGGGGCCGAGGTCGGTTGCCAGGGCGAGGTCGGTACGGCCTGCGCGATGGCGGCAGGGGCGGCGACCCAGCTCATGGGCGGTTCGATCCGGCAGATCGAATATGCTGCCGAGATGGGTCTGGAACACCATCTTGGCCTGACCTGCGATCCCATCGGCGGCTATGTGCAGATTCCCTGCATCGAGCGCAACGCGATCGCCGCCGTGCGCGCGCTCGACTGCGCCACCTACGCGCTGATGTCGGACGG
>JAGTRY010000159.1 GCA_018262235.1 Pseudomonadota bacterium | reverse complement strand
GCCAGTGCTGTCTGCGCTCCAATTGCCGTGGTGCGCAGCGCGATCAGGCCTTCGCCATTCACACTGCCGCCGATCAGCACCGCTCCCGCAGCTTTGCTGACAGGCAGGCTCTCGCCTGTGATCAGGGCTTCGTCGATTTGCGATTCGCCTTCGATCAACACACCATCTGCCGGGATGCGCTCGCCGGGACGCACGATCACAATGTCATTCACGCGAAGCTGGCCGATGGGGATGTCTTTTTCACCTTCAGGTGAACGCACCCGTGCGGTGGCCGGGCGCAATGCCTGCAGCGCGCGGATCGCCTCGGTAGTCTGGCGCTTGGCGCGGTTCTCCAGCCACTTGCCGAGCTGCACCAGAGTGATGACCACGGCCGCCGCCTCGAAGTACAGGTGCATGCCGCCAGCGAGCCACTGATACATGCTCAAGCCGTACGCGGCACTGGTTCCCAGCGCCACCAGCAAGTCCATGTTGCCGCTGCCGGCGCGCAATGCCTTCCAGCCTGCGCGGTAGAAGCGGGCGCCGAAAATGAATTGCACCGGCGTGGCAAGTGCCAGTTGCAGCCAGCCCGGCAGCATCCAGTGCGCGCCGAACAGCTCGCCAAGCATGGGCAGCACCAGCGGCAGGCTCAAGGCGACGCTGGCGACCAGCGCGAAGAGTTGCCAGTGGTGCTTGCTGGTTTGCTCCGGCGTGGCGCTTGCATCCTGGCTTACGCGGGGGCTGCCGTCAAAACCGGCGCGGCTCAGCGCAGTGATCAAAGGCACCGGATCGGAATCAAGCCGGGTATGCACGCGTGCTGATTCGGTCGCGAGATTCACCTCCACCGCCGTGACGCCTGCGACCTTCAGCAAGGCTTTCTCGGCACGGCTCACACAGCTCGCACAGGTCATGCCCAGCACGTTCAGATCGAGCGTGCGCGTCGGCACCTCGAAACCGGCACGCGTGATCGTGGCGAGTACCGCATCGAGGGCGACTTCACCACTCACACTGGCCCGCTCGCTGGCCAGATTCACGGTTGCTTCGGCCACACCGGGGGTGGCGCGCAGCATTTTCTCCAGCCGTGCCGAGCAGGACGCGCAGGTCATGCCTTCGATGGGGAGGGAGAAATGCGTGGGGGCAGAAGCGGGGGCATTCATGGCGGAATTCCGGAGAGATCAGACAGTGTTACTGTATTGTCTCCCATCATGGCAGGGTCAAGGCGTCGTGTCGGTGCGTTGGCGCGCATTGTCTCAAGCGTCGGGGAAGGTTGACTCTCCCACCGTGGCAAGCATGATGATTCACCCATCGATCAAACCAAGGAGCAAACCATGTACGAATTCACCGTGCCCGGCATTCATTGCGGCGGCTGTGCCAAGACCATCACCCGCATTCTCGGCGAGCTGGATGGCAATGCGAAAGTTGATATTGATGTCGCCAGCAAGCACGTCAAGGTGGAGACCAGTCAGCCGCGCGAAGCCGTGGTGGCCCGCCTGGCCGATGCGGGCTTCGATCCGGCCTGAGTGTTGCCTGGGACTAGGCGTGGAGTCTCAGTGGGAGCGACGTCCACGTCGCGAAATATCGCTTCGCGACGTGGACGTCGCTCCCACATACTGCGCCCACGAAGCTCACCTCAGTGCTTTCTCCAACTGCAGGCAAATCGCCTTCAGAATCTTCACCCGCGCGAAGTTCTTGTCATTGGCCTCGACCACGATCCACGGTGCCTTGCCGGTGCTGGTGCGGTCGATCATGTCGACGGCGGCCTGCTGATAGGCATTCCATTTCTTGCGGTTGCGCCAGTCCTCTGCAGTGATCTTGAAGCGTTTGTGTTCGATGCGTTCGCGTTCCTTGAAGCGGCGCATCTGTTCGGCTTTGTCGATCTGCAGCCAGAATTTGAGGACGATGGCGCCGGCTTCGACGAGCTCGTGCTCGAAGTCGTTGATCTCGGCGTAGGCGCGCAGCCAGTCCGCCTCGCTGCAGAAGCCCTCGATGCGTTCAACCAGCACGCGGCCGTACCAGGAACGGTCGAAGATGGCGACGCGGTTCTGTCGCGGCATATGCCGCCAGAATCGCCACAGGTAGGGCTGGGCGCGTTCTTCATCGGTGGGTGCGGCAATCGGCACAATCTGGAACTGGCGCGGATCCAGTGCTGCGGTGATGCGGCGGATGCTGCTGCCTTTGCCCGCGGCGTCCATGCCTTCGAAGGCCAGCACCAGCGAACGCCCTGCGAATTTTTTATGCCGTGAGAGTTCCGAGAGTTTGCCCTGCCACTTGGCGAGTTCGCGCTCGTACTTCTTGTCTTCGAGTTTCTGTGTGAGGTCCAGTGCGGTGAGGACGTTGCGATCATCAATGCGTGTGGCGAGGGGGGCAGGGGGGGCGACGGGCGGGCGGGTTCCATTGGCGAGCCGGGTCTTCAGTGCATCAAGCAGGGCGCGGCCGACGCGCAGGTTGCGGTAGTTGTCATCCGTGCCGTCGACGATGATCCACGGTGCAGCGGCGGTGTTGGTGACACGCAGCACATGGCCGGCAACATCCTGCAATTCGTCGTAAGTCTTCATGCGCGCCCACGACAGTTTGGTGACCCGCCAGGCCGTGCGCGGGTCTTTCTCGAGTTTTTCGAGGCGCACTTTCTGCCCGTCCTTGCTCAGGTGGAACCAGAACTTGAGCACCAGCGCACCTTCATTCACCAGCATGGTTTCGAAGTGGTTGATCTGGTCGAGCCGGTTGTCCAGCTTGCCGCGCGTGAGCTTGCGGGCGATGCGTACGGCAATCGGGGCAGAATACCAGGAGCCGGAGAAGATACCGATCCGGCCTTTGGGGGGCAGTGCGAGCCAGTAGCGCCACATGAAGGGGCGCTCGCGCTCTTCCTCGCTGGCATCTGCAAAGGCCAGGGTAGAGAGAAAACGAGGGTCCATCCATTCATAGAGCTGGGCGATGGTCTCGCTCTTGCCCGCGCCATCGACGCCGGAGATCAGCAGGACGACCGGGAATTTTCCCAGCTCGCGCAGCGCGTTTTGTGCCAGCAGCAACTCGTTGCGCAGGGTTTCTTCTTCGGCGCGAAAAGTCTTCTTGTCGATGGCGTGGCCGACTTCGGCAGATTCGAACATGGTGACTCCCGAGGATCTTGTGCGGCAAGCATACGAGCTTTGCCTGTCCGTGGGGCGCGCATGCTCGGGCATAATGTGGTTCGACATGAATGTTCGCCCGAGCCTCTCTTCGCGCCGTATCCTGAACCTCGCCATCCTGGCGGTGATCCTGCACGCGCTGATGCCCTTGTTGATGGCCCTGCCTCAGCAGGTGGGCATGCGCATGGCGGTGTGTTCGACGCAAGGGGTGAAGAGCGTCTTCGTCCAGTACGATACCTCCGGTAAACCCGCACCGGGTTCTGACCCCGTACAGCGTTGTCCCTTGTGCCTGGCGGGTGCGCATCTTGCCTTGAACCCGCTGACCGATGTCCAGCCTGCCTTGCTTGCGGGGCTGCGGCATGTACAGCAGAGCTTGCCGGCACTGGGGAGCGTGCTGGCGCCAGGCTGGCCTGCGTATCACTCGCGTGCGCCACCGCTCGTCTGACTCCGCAAACTTGAATACATCGCCCGCTTTGACGTGGCGATGACAATCCCATTCTCCGGAGAGTCAGATGATGACAAAGATGATTGCTGTCGCCCTTTTGCTGGCGAGCAGCCTGTATGCCCAAGCCCACGATTACACGCTGGGATCCCTCAAGATCAACCATCCCTGGGCACGCGCCACGGCACCGGGCGCTGCGGCAGGTGGCGGGTTCCTGAAAATCGACAATTCCGGTGCTGCGGACCGGCTTGTCTCGGCACAGGCCGACGTATCGAGCGTGGTGGAACTGCACACGATGATGATGGAGGGCAATGTGATGCGCATGAGCAAACTGGAGCGGGGAATCGATCTGCCGGCCGGGCAGAGCGTGGCCTTGCAACCCGGCGGCCTGCACATCATGTTCATCGACCTGAAGGCGCCTTTGAAGGAAGGTGACAAGTTCCCGCTCAAGCTCAAATTCGAGAAGGCGGGCGAGATCACGGTCGATGTCCATGTGGCGGCATTGGGCGCTGCGGCGCCGGCAGCAAACGCTGAGCCAGCCATGTCGCACATGCATCAGCATTAAAAAAAGCAGACGGGGCCGTTGCAGCCTGCAATGGCCCCGCGTTCAACGATTACCCAGACGAGCGCCCTCGAAAGTGCGAGGCGCGTGCCTTTGCTGCTTTGCCGGCACGGCACGGGGAATGGACCGCATCGGCTACAATTGGCCTAATCGAAAAACAGTGTCCTGACCATGAGCGCTTCTACCCAACTCCATATTGATGATGTCCGTATCCGCGAGATCAAGGAACTCGTGCCGCCTGCCCACGTGCTGCGCGAATTCCCTGCTTCGGAGCATGCTGCCGAGACCGCATTTGCGGCGCGTCAGGCCATCCACCGCATTCTGCGTGGTGCAGATGATCGCCTGCTGGTGGTGATCGGGCCGTGCTCGATCCACGACACGACGGCTGCGCTGGAGTACGCCAGGCGCCTCAAGGAACAGGCCGACCGTTTTGCCGAGGACCTGCTTGTGGTGATGCGCGTGTATTTTGAAAAACCGCGTACCACGGTAGGCTGGAAAGGCCTGATCAATGATCCCGGCATGGACAAGAGTTTCCGCATCAATGACGGCTTGCGTATTGCCCGCAAGCTCTTGTGGGAAGTGAACGAACTCGGGTTGCCGGCCGCCACCGAATTCCTCGACATGATCACGCCGCAGTACATT
>JAGTRY010000071.1 GCA_018262235.1 Pseudomonadota bacterium | reverse complement strand
CCCTGAACGCCGCAATCGAAGCCGCACGGGCCGGTGATACCGGACGCGGTTTTGCCGTGGTGGCCGACGAGGTGAGGAAGCTGGCAGAACGCACCTCGCGTGCGACGGTGGAAATCACTGGAATGATCGAAGCAATCCAGCAGGGCACCGAACAGGCCGTTGCATCAATGCATCAGGGGGTCGAGCGGGTGAGCGAAGGTGTCGGCCTGACCCGTGCCGCCGGTGAAGCGATGCGCAAGATCAACGAGGCCTCGGCACAGATCGTCGGACTGATCTCGGATATCTCACTGGCATTGCGCGAACAAAGTGCCACGAGCAACGATATCGCCAGCAATATCGAACGCGTGGCGCAGATGGCCGAAGAGAACAACCATGCGGCCCGCCAGACACTGGATACGACGCAGGCCCTGGAAGCCCTGGCTTCGCGCCTTTCCGACCAGATCCGTCAGTTGCGTGGCGGACGCACGTAATCTGGAGACAACATGAGCGGCTTGCAGGAATTCATGTGGCGCAGCAACATCAAGTGGTCTGAACTGGTGGCAACGGCCGAAGGCGTGATTGCACGCTGGAACAAGGTCACCACCTTCGTGACCCAGACTGACACGCGTGAACACATCTGGACCGTGCGTCACAGCAGCGTAGCCTTGCCCTTTCTGGTTCTCAATGAAGACTCGCTGCTCGGCTCGGTGCCGCGCATCGGCAATCCGATGCCCTTCCTGCTGCTGCTCGGCATCTGCATCAGCCGTCCTGGCGCACTGAACCTGTCTTTCGCCAACGGCCAGAAGATCGACCCGACCCGCTTCGAGCTGGATGACCTGACCAATCTCTTGCCCCACGCCACACACGCCGCGCACCGCAAGCTGGCCGAACTGGCCATGCAGCCGAATACGCCTCCCGTCAGCAGTTGACCCTGCCGCAGCCATGCTCCGGCAAAGAAGTTTGGCCAGCCCTTCCCGCGCCGACCGGTTCTCTGCTCCAATGGCGCTTTATTCCTGAGTCGGTCTGATCATGTCTCCCAAACTGCCGTGCTTCACCCTGTTGGGCTGTGCCTTGTCGATTTCCACTGCGTATGCCCTGCCGGCCTTTCCCGGCGCGGAGGGTTTTGGTGCCGAAGCCAGCGGCGGGCGCAACGGCAAGGTGGTCTTCGTCACCAATCTGGATGACTCCGGCAGCGGCAGCCTGCGCTCCGCCGTCAGCGGCTGGGGTGCGCGCACCGTGGTGTTTCGCGTCGGCGGCGAGATCCAGCTGAAGTCACCGCTGAGTCTCTCCGGCAGCGACATCACCATCGCCGGCCAGACCGCCCCGGGTGACGGCATCACCCTGCGCGGCCAGCCACTGATCATTTCCGGCAGCAACCAGATCATCCGCTTCATCCGCATACGCCACGGCAACGAAACCGGTCGTGATGACGACGCCATTTCCATCGTGGACGGCGCTTCAAGAATCATCATGGACCACGTTTCGGCCAGCTGGTCCATCGACGAAACCCTGTCCCCTTCCGGTTACATCAAGGACATCACCCTCCAGTGGTGCATGATCAGTGAAAGCCTCAACAACAGCGGCCACAAGAAGGGCTCGCACGGCTACGGCAGTCTGCTGCGCGCTGCCGGCGGAGTAAGCCTGCATCACAACCTGTGGGCCCATCACCGTGGCCGCAGCCCGCGTTTCGGCGACAACTACGGCAAGCTTTTCAGCCCGGTGCCTACCTTCGATTTCCGCAACAACGTCATCTACGACTGGGGCAGCTACGCCAGTGGCACCATCGACGGCGACATCCGCGTGAACTACGTGGCCAATTACCTCAAGCCCGGCCCCAGCACCAGCAAACTGCAGCCGATCACCTTCACCCGTTTTGCGGATGCGAAGACGCGCTTCTTCCTGGCTAACAATGTCGTCGAAGGCCACCCGGAAATCAACGAGGCTGCCGGCAACTTCACGGGGCCCGAAACCGGCAATCCGGAACCTGCCATCACCCTGGCCAGCGCCCCCTTCACGGCGCCCTCACTGACGACCCAGACCGCAGCCGACGCCTATGCGCTGGTATTGGCTCATGCCGGTGCCAGCGTACCGGTGCGTGATGCGGTGGATGTCCGTGTCATTGAACAGGTCAAAACCGGAACAGGCCGTCTGATCGATTCCCAGAACGAAGTCGGCGGCTGGCCCAAACTCGCCTCCGGTACGCCACCCGTCGATAGCGACGAGGATGGCATCCCTGATGACTGGGAACTCGCTCACGGCCTGAACCCGAAAGATGGCAAGGACGCAGCTACGCTCAGCGCCAGCGGCTACACGAATCTGGAGGTGTATCTCAACGAGCTGGCCGACCGTGCCATCACCCGGCTCAGCGGCAAATAGTCAAAGCACCGCGGCTGTAGCGCCCCGGCCGGGGCATCCTGCAGCCGCTCAGCCCAGTCTGGCAACCGCGGCCGCGTGGATCCGGAATGACGCAATCACCGTCCGCCGCCACAGTTTTTCCCTGTTGCACCTGCGCGTGAGTTCCACGTTCTCGAGATTGAAATATGCATAGGCTTCGCCCGGGCATTGATAGACGCTCGCCCGCGCATAGCGACAGGCATCTCCGGCTGCGTGCTGAAGCATCTCGCGCAACAGGTCAGGGGTACTTTCGAGCTGGCTGACAAAAGCCTCGATATCCCCCACCCAGACATATTTCGGCCCCAGTTCGGCTTTCTCGAACCACAGACCGAGCCGTTCCGAAAACGGTGTCGTGCTCTGGCTGTAAGCCCCCAACGCAGGTACGCCGAGCAGGATCAGCGCCTCGATTCCCCACACGAGCGTCAGCCAGCCTCCCGTCAGCGGCATGCCGCCGGGACGCAGCGACCATGTGCCGGCCAAATTCACCTGCCAGACCGCGCGCCAGCTCTCCTGCGGATGTCCCAGAAAATACAGCCAGCCAGCCGCAGGCTGATGATCCGCCAGTGCCCAGCCCAACCAGGCTGCCCACTGCACGTAGCTGCCGAGCAAACCCGCTGCCAGCCCCAGCAACGCTGCCAGAGGCGGATTGCGACACAGGCCCCGGTCCAGCGCCAGCATCATCAGCACGGCCATGCCCCCCGCAAAACACAAGGTGATCAGGACGTTCAGGTGAACCAGCGGAACATGCCAGGTCAGCCAGGCATACAACCACCCCATCGGCACGGCCGCCAGCATCGCCAGCAGAATGCCGGGCAGGGCTTTGGCCGGCAACTTGCCGGAAGGCTGGTAGTACAACAGGCTATCCATGACGTCCTCTAAACAGGCTGACGCGATTGCAGAGTCTGTGCAGCGCCAGAGCATCGAGCATAAGTCTCAGCGCCGACCCCGACGCAACCATCCGGAACAAATGCAGCGCCACCCGGCGCACAGACATGACCCTGACCGTGAACAATCCGGGCACCCTGGCACCACATGTTGCACAGACGATGCCGGACAGGCTATCAATCATGCATATTCACGATCTATCATTAGGCTGTTCCATCGGCATTTCGCATGCTTCCGAGACCCCTTGCCATGACCCACAGCCAGCCCGTCATCAATCCCGTTCAGAAGAACCACGTCACGATTGCTGGCGATCCCGCAGCCCGCAGCACGCTGCTATTCCTGCATGGTTTCGGCACGGACCAGACAGCGTGGCGCCAGATTGTCCCGGCCTTCGAAAAGCATCACCGGATCATTCTCATGGACAACATGGGGGCCGGGCAATCTGACAAAACCTTCTTTTCGAATACCCATTACCTGAATCTCCAGGCCTATGCGCAGGATCTGCTGGATGTCTGCGCAAGCCTGCAGCTTGAAAACATGGTCTTCGTAGGCCACTCGGTAGCCGGGATGATAGGCGTCCTGGCCGCCATTCAGGCTCCACAGTACTTTTCAAAGCTGATCCTCATCGGCGCATCGCCGCGCTATATGAACGACAGCAACTATCACGGCGGATTCGCCAAGGAGAACATTGATGCCATCTATGCAAACGTGATGAGCAGCTACGCCAGCTGGGCCACCGGGTTTGCTGCGCAAACCATGGGCAACCCGGACCGGCCCGAACTGGCCAGATACTTTGCAGCCTCCATTCAGGGGCAGGACGTCAATCACGCCCTGTCGGCATTGTGCGCGATTTTCCAGTCAGACCACCGCGCGGATCTCCAGAAACTGAAGACACCCACCCTGCTGGTTCAGACCAAAGAAGATATCGCCGTCCCGCTCTGTGTCGCCGAATACATGAACCAGCATATCGAGGCCAGCCAGCTGCTTGTCATCAACGCGACCGGCCACCTGCCGCACATCAGTGCCCCCGCCAGCGTCATCCAGGCCATCCAGGATTTTCTGGATGCATGAATACCCTGCGGCATGCTTCACAGAGCTGCGGTTTTCATGGGCAGGCAGCAACACGAAGCACGATTGCCCCGCGTTTCCCGTTCTGGAAAACTAACCCAGCCGGCAACGCTCTCCCAACAACGCCGCACGCGTCACCGGGGTTTGCAGCTGGTCAAGCCACCACTGCAGGGCACGCCCGTGCCCGGCCTGACCGCTCTTGCGCCAGGCGTAACTGGACTGGACTTGCTGTTCGGCCCGTTCCACACGTTTGACCACCAGACGCCCGGTCTCGATATACGGATCCGCCAGGCATGTCGGCAGGAAACCGGCGCCCAGCCCCCGGATCTGCGCATCCAGTTTCGCCGGCATGTCGGCCACGGTGAACACATCCTGACCGGTCAATAACCCGATTGTCATGCTCGTTCCGTGCTGGATGGAATCGGCAATCGCCACCGCGCGATGCTGACGGATGACGTGGTCGGCCAAGGGCTCAGACGCATTCGCCAAGGGGTGATGGGGCGCTACGGCAAAGACGAAGTTGACCATCCCCAGCACTTCACGCTGCAGACCGGTGCGGGTGTTGTCATCCATCACCACGCCCAGTGCCAGATCCGCCTGACCCGTGCTTAAGGTTTCCAGCGTGCCGGAAAGGGTTTCGCCACGCAGCTTCAAGCGCGTTGGCGGATTCAGGCTCAGAAAGCGCGCACAAAGTTCCATCACCGTGGCACGGTCGATGATGCTGTCAACCGCGATGGTGAGCTGCGCTTCCCAGCCGGTAGCCAGACGTTTGACGCGATTGGCCACGGCATCGATCTCGGCCAGCAGACCCGCGCCTTCCCGCAGCAGTTCCACCCCGGCCGCCGTCAATCTGGCCTGGCGCGAGCTGCGGTCGAAAAGCAGGACATCGAGAGCGTCTTCAATCTGCCGCACGCGATAGGTCAGGGCGCTGGGCACCATGTTGCTGGCACGTGCCGCCGCCGCAAAGCTGCCGGTATCGGCAATCACCTGCAGCATGGCGAGAGCACCGGGCGTCAAGACATCACGGGGAGTGGGCATGTGCGCTTCCTGAGTTCAACTGACCGGAATCCTGCCATCAAATCGTCGGGGCCGATAGCCGGGATCTGTGCCGGCCACACCCTGCATAGGGGTATCACCGCAGCAGTGAATGTCTTCCCTCCGCAGCCAGTCAGGCGATAATCCCTCTCAAGCTGCAGCATTTTTCTTACGGAGGATCCAGAGATGACGATTTCAGTTGATTGGCAGGCAGATCGTGGCGAAAGTGCCTGCCGCATCGAGTTTGAAGGCATGGAATGGTTTGCCGATATCGACCAGACTGCGGGCGGCGCGGGCAAGCATCCTTCCCCGCACGAACTGCTCGACTCCGCCCTGGGTGCCTGCACGGCGCTGACCATCCAGCTCTATGCCAAACGCAAGGGCTACCCGCTGACAGGCGTTCAGGTCGAAGTGGATCGTGAAGTGGCAGCCGGCGTGTATCGCCTGCGGAGCCGGATCCATCTGCAGGGAGAACTCGATGCCACGATCCGCGAGGATTTGTTGCGCGTCGCCCACAAGTGCCCGATCCACAAAGCCTTGAGCGGGCAATTCGTGATCGATAGCGAGCTGGTTTAAACCGCGGTTGGTCTCATGAATCCGGGCCGGGGTTTGTATTGGGCGTTGCACGAAGCCCTCCCGGCCTCCCCTTGACAGGGGAGGGTTGGGGAGAGGTTGAATGACAAACAAATCATCGCGCGCAGCCTCCAAATGAAAAGCCCTCCGACCTGGCCGGAGGGCTTGCTTGGGTTTGCAGACCTTGACTGCGCGGGCAGCGCTCAGGCCTTGCGGCGGGCGTCCAGACTCCAGGCCCCGGCGCCCCAGGCGGCCAGCGTCAGCAAGCCGCCGACCACTGCGATGTTCTTGAAGAACAGCAACTGGGTCACGAATTGCTGGTCAGCAGGCGCAGCCCAATATGCGTGAAAAAAGAACGAGGCGACAAGGGTGAATACCGCCAGCACCAGCGCAGCCAGCCGCGTGCCGTAACCCGCGATCAAGGCCACACCGCCAAGGATCTCGACCGTCAGGGCAAGAATGGCGCCCAGCGTCGGCAGAGGCAGCCCCACCGAGGCAATGTAGCCAACGGTCCCGGCAAAGCCGGTGAGCTTGCCGATGCCGGCGGGCAGGAACAGGGAGGCCAGCAGCAGACGGCCGGCGAGGGCGAGCGGGTTTTGCAGTGTGTTGGACATGGAAGACGCCTTCGGGGTAAGTTGGTTTGTTGTTGGAATACTCAGGCGGCCAGATCAAAGACGAGCACTTCAGCATCGCTGCCTTTTGACAAAGAAATGCCATGTTCATGCTCGATCCTGATTGCGTCGCCCGCACTGATCTGCAACCCATTCACCTGCAGGCTGCCACGGATCAGATGTACATAGGCTTTGCGGCCCGGATCAAGCGCCAGTTCGGCCTGCTCGTCACCGTCGAACAAACCGGCGTAGAGCGACGCATCGGCATGGATCAGGACAGAATCCAGCGCACCATCCGGTGAAGCCACCAGACGCAGGGCGCCGCGTTTCTGCGCTGCCGGAATGGTCTTCTGCTCATAGCCCGGTGCGATGCCGGTTTCGTTCGGCAGGATCCAGATCTGCAGGAAATGCGTGACCTGCCCCTTGGCATGGTTGAACTCGCTATGCGTCACCCCCGAGCCGGCACTCATGCGCTGCACGTCTCCGGGCGGAATGCTTTCGACATTACCCATGCTGTCCTGATGGGCCAGCTCTCCGCTGAGCACATAGCTGATGATCTCCATGTCATGATGACCATGGCGGCCGAAGCCTGTGCCGACTTCGATCCGGTCTTCATTGATCACACGCAGGTTGCCCCAACCCATGTGATCCGGATCGTAATAACCGGCAAACGAGAACGAGTGATAACTCTTGAGCCAACCGTGATCGGCGTAGCCGCGGTCTTGTGATTTGCGCAGGGTAAGCATGGTGGGATCTCCTTGTTGATGGGATCCATTCTGGCCCTGCGGACAGGCTTGATGCGTCTCGGGATTTGACGAGAGCGTTCAAATAAATTGAACGGAAAGAGGTTGGTGGTTTGCCAGGCTCTTTTTTGAAAAACCTAGCGCTGGAAGCAAACCACCACGCAATCCTGCAATACGACGCTCAGCCCAATTTCTTCTTCAGCAGCTCATTCACCTGCGCCGGCGAAGCCTTGCCCTTGCTGGCTTTCATGACCTGACCAACCAGTGCGTTGAAGGCCTTTTCCTTGCCGGCACGGTATTCCTCGACGTTCTTGGCGTTGGCGGCGAGCACTTCGTCGATGATCGGTTCGATGGCGGAGGCATCCGTCACCTGCTTGAGGCCTTGCTTCTCGATCACTTCGTCAGCCGTAGCGCCTTCGCCATTCCACAGCGCCTCGAAGACTTTCTTGGCGATGTTGTTGGAGATGGTGTTGTCGGCGATCCGCATCACCAGACCGGCGAGTTGGGCGGCGGACACGGGGCTGGCGACAATCTCCAGTTCGGCCTTGTTGAGGCGCGCAGCGAGTTCGCCCATGACCCAGTTTGCCGCAATCTTGGCCTGTGCCGCGCCCGCCAGTTTGACGACTTCGACGTAGTACAGCGCGGTGTCTCGGCTGGCAGTCAGCGTGGCGGCGTCGTAGGCAGAGAGGCCATATTCGCTCTGGAAACGCGCGGCCAGCTGAGTCGGCAGCTCCGGCATGGTGGCGGCGACTTCGGCTTTCCATGCGTCACTGATCACCAGCGGCAGCAAGTCGGGATCCGGGAAGTAGCGGTAGTCCTGCGAATCTTCCTTGCTGCGCATCATGCGGGTCTCGCCGGTGTCCGGGTCGAACAGCACGGTGGCTTGCTGGATCTTGCCGCCGTCTTCCAGCGTCTCGATCTGCCAGTTGATTTCGTACTCGATGGCTTGCTGCAGGAAGCGGAAGGAGTTGAGGTTCTTGATCTCGCGGCGCGTGCCCAGCGGCTGACCGGGCTTGCGCACGGAGACGTTGGCATCGCAACGGAACGAGCCTTCCTGCATGTTGCCGTCACAGATGTCGATCCATTGCACCAGCGCGTGCAGCGCCTTGGCGTAGGCCACGGCTTCGGCCGCCGAGCTCATGTCCGGCTCGGTAACGATCTCCAGCAAAGGCGTACCGGCGCGGTTCAGATCGATACCGCTCTGGCCACGGAAGTCTTCGTGCAGGCTCTTGCCGGCATCTTCTTCGAGGTGGGCGCGGGTCAGGTGCACGACCTTGGTGTAGGCCTTGTCGCCTTCGCCGACCTGGATCGTGATCGCGCCACCGACGACGACCGGCAGCTCGAACTGGCTGATCTGATAGCCCTTGGGCAGATCCGGGTAGAAGTAATTCTTGCGGGCGAATACCGAACGCGAGGCGACTTCGGCGCCGATGGCCAGACCGAATTTGATCGCGCGCTCGACCGCGCCACGGTTCAGCACCGGCAGCACGCCGGGCAGGGCGATATCCACGGCACAGGCCTGTACATTGGGCTCGGCACCGAAGGCGGTGCTGGCTCCGGAAAATATCTTGGAGGCGGTGTTGAGCTGGGCGTGGGTTTCCAGGCCGATGACTACTTCCCAATCGCGACGCATGGCAGACTTTCAGAACAGGTTTTGCGAACCCGTAATGTTAGCGCATGCCGTGGCGTGGCCCGTTTACATTTGCGCTGACAGGCCACGCGCCGGATCAAATGCACGCGTCTTGCCGGTTGAGACATACCCCCGTCGGTGCTAGGGTTGCGGCCAGCGCTTGCCGTCATGACAAGCCCACGTGCACATCCTTAACCGGAAGGAGCAGATCGAGATGAAGTCTTTTGTCGCAACAACCGCCGCATCGGTCCTGATGCTGGCCCTGAGTGGATGCAGCCTGATGAGTCAGACCCCGTCTTCACCCCAATTCGCGCCGGGAACAAGCAGCCGCCCGATCCTTTCTGCCGCGGAGGTCGCCGGCTTCACGCCGGAACGTTACTTTGCCCAGGGTGGCGCCCTGTCCGCACCGGTCAATGACCCTTGGCAGCCGCTGGCCATCGATCTGGCCGGCGTGAAACCCGATTTCATCGTCGGTTCCGGTGGCAGCCATGCCACCGTGCAACAAGCCGTCAATGCGGCCGTCACGAACGGCAAAAAAACCCGCCAGTTCATCAAGGTTCTGCCCGGCACTTACACCGGCGCAGTCTACGTGCCGATCGGCACGGCCCCGCTGACGATCTATGGCGCCGGCGCCAAGCCGGAAGACGTGAACCTGCAGCTCAAGCTCGATGCGCGCGTCCTGCCGAGCGTGTATGTGGCAACCGTCAATCCGGCCGGCCAGTTCAAGGCCGGCGATCCGGCCTGGACGATGTACAACACCTGCGCGACCCTGCCCGCCAACAAGGTCATCGATACGCCATGTTCGGCAGCCGTCTGGTCACAAGGTGATGGCTTCCAGCTCAAGAACCTGACCGTGACCAATGCGCTGCTCGACACCGTCGATGGCGAAACCCACCAGGCCGTGGCGCTGCGCACCGATGGCGACAAGACCCAGCTTGAAAACATCCGCGTGATCGGACGGCAGGACACCTTGCTGGTCAACGTCGGCGAAGCGCCGACTGCCGCCAACAAGCTCGGTACCTACCCGACCGACAAGATCGCCCGCGTGTTCATGAAGGATAGCTACGTCGAAGGCGACATCGATTTCGTCTTCGGCCGCGCCAACGCCGTGTTCGACAACTGCGAATTCCGTGTCGTGTCGACCCGCCGGCAGAATTCCGCCATCGTGTTCGCGCCGGATACGGTGCCGGCCTCGTCGCTGGGCTTCCTCGTGATCAACAGCCGCATCACCGGGGACAAGGGCTTCCAGGGCACGGCCCGCGCCAAGATCGGCCGCTCCTGGGATCAAGGCGCTGGCGGTACCGGCTACCTGATCGGCAAATCACCGAACGGCCAGATCGTGATCCGTGACAGCTTCATCGATTCCAGCTTCAACATCACCAACCCCTGGGATCAGGCTGCCACCACCAACCGCAAGCACACCGGCAATGCCGACCCGGCACGCAAGCTGGACGACCCGGCCTTCAACCGCCTGTGGGAATTCAATAACTACGGTCCCGGTGCCGGCCCGGCAGCGAAGTAAGAACCTGCTGCGTTTCATCGACAAGGGATGGCTGCGGCCATCCCTTTTTCCTGTCGGGAACCCAATCGCGCACTTCCGTACTAAACTGCCACCATGGCACACGCGCTTCGCCTCCTTCTCGTCTGGCTGATCATGCTGACCCTCCCGTTGCAGGGGGTGTCTGCATCTGTCATGGCCATGCGCATGGGGGGCGATCCGGTCCGGCCAGCCGGCACGGCCCATTCGACCAGCACCATACAAATGGCCGATTGCCATGAAATGCTGATGTCAGCCAGCGACACACGCCATGATGACCGCCCCGGTCACAACAGCCCCGCGCCCCTCAAGGCCAAGGTCTGCAGCAGTTGCTGTGTCGGCGTCATGCACGGTGCAGGCGTAGCGCCACAGATTGCCAGCCTGCCGGCCAACAACACCTACCTTCTCCAGTCCTGCCAAGAACCTGCGGGTTTCATCCCGGACGGTCTGGAACGACCTCCCCGCGCACTTTCCTGATTCCACTTCACGTATCAAGCCGCACGCTTGCCGCGCTGCCACTTGTCTGTCGTATTCATTGATCAGGAAATTGCCATGAACCTCCGTATTCTGTTGACCACCGCGGTGCTGCTCTGCGCCGCATTCGCCCTGCCCGCACAAGCCCAGCATGCCGGTCACGACATGCATGACATGAAATCCATGTCGGCCACCCCTGCCGAATTGAGCAGTGGTGAAGTGCGGGCCATCGACCTCAAGACCCGCAAGCTCACCATCAAACACGGCGAGCTGAAGAACCTCGGCATGCCAGCCATGACGATGGTTTTCGTCATCAAGGACGGTGTGGCCGTGCCAGCCGGTCTGAAGCAGGGCGACGCCATCCGTTTCCGTGCCGAAGATGTCGGCGGCGTCCTGACTGTCACGCAGATCCAGCGCTGAGGGACATCGCCATGAAAATCCAGCTCCGCCACCCCGGCGGCTGGGTTCTCGCTGCGTTGCTGTCGGCTGCCGCCCAGGCAGCCGAACCGCTCACGCTCGCCGAGGCCCAGCGCATTGCCGAAACCCGTTCGCCCCAGATCGCCGCCAACCGCGCCCAGGAAGCCGCCGCCCGCGAGATGGCGGTGGCCGCCGGCCAGCTCCCTGATCCGGTGCTGAAGCTTGGCGTCAACAACCTGCCCATCAGCGGCGAAGCCGGCTGGAGCCTGGTGCAGGAAGGCATGACCATGCGTTCCGTGGCACTGATGCAGGAATTCACGCGCAGCGACAAGCGCCAGGCGCGTAGCGAGCGCGCCCTGCGCGAAGCCGATCTGGCCAGCATGAGCCAGCGCCTGGCGCTCGCCGACACGCGCCGCGAAGCAACGCTGGCCTGGCTGGATGTGGCCTATCAAGACAGCATGCGGGCGCTGCTGGCAAGCCAGATCGATGAACTGAAGCTGCAGCAGCAAGCCGCCGAATCCGCCTTCCGTGCCGGCCGTGGCGAACAGGCCGACGTGTTCGCCAACCAGCTCGCCAGCGCCCGCATGCAGGACCAGCTCGCGCAGATGCAGCGTGACATCGCCATGGCCCGTGCCCGTCTCGCCCGCTGGATCGGCGAGGACGCCGAACGCCCACTGGCGACGCCACCCCGGCTCGATACACTGGATGCGTCCCTCGGCAATCCGGATGAAACCCTCAACCAGCATCCCACTCTGGCCGCCCAGCAAGGGCAGGTCGCCCTGGCCGAAGCCGAGGCGCGCATCGCCCGCGAGAATCGCAAGCCGGATCTGGCCGTCGAACTGATGTACAGCCAGCGTGGCCCCAGCTATGCCAACATGGTTTCGCTCAACGTCTCCATGCCTTTGCCCTGGGATCGTGCCAACCGGCAGGACCGCGAACTCGGCGCCAAACTCGCCCAGCTGGATGAGGCACGCGCCCGGCAGGAAGACATGCGACGCGCTTACCTCAGCGAGCTGCACGCCAATCTGGCCGCATTGCAGAACAGCCGCGAACGCCTCCAGCGATATGACGATTTGCTGATTCCGCTGAGCACCCGCCAGATCGACGCAGCCCTCGCCGCCTACCGCGCCGGCAGCGGTTCGCTCACGCGCGTACTCGAAGCGCGGCGCATGGTGGTCGACACCCGCATGGAACGCCAGCGCGTCGCGCTGGAAGCTGCCCGCGCCTGGGCGCAACTCAATTTCCTGAATCCGCAGGAGGGCACAAATGTGCCGCAATGATGGAAGCACGCGTCGCGTAAGAATTCAAACGCCTCATACCCCACAAACCGTTCATGCCGAGTGCCCGACGCAGCCGGGTGTATCGAGGCACGTGCCCTGCCCTCGATACACGCTTTCAGCGCACTCGGGCCGAACGGCTGTTCAGGCACTCATTTTCCGGAGCATTCAGTCATGAACACTCGCCAGAAATTTCTCACTTTCGCCATCCTGCTCGCCTTCGGCGCGGTCGGTTACAGCGCTTACCAGCTTGGCAGCCGACACGCAGCGCCGGCCGCAACAAACACCAGCGATACAAAAATTGATCCCGCCAGCGGACGCAAGGTCCTCTACTGGCAAGACCCCATGGTGCCGGGCCAGAAGTTCGACAAGCCCGGCAAGTCGCCCTTCATGGACATGCAACTGGTGCCGGTGTTTGCCGACGAATCAGCGGATGCCGGCGGCATCAGCGTGAGCCCACGCCAGACCCAGAACCTGGGCCTGCGCACAGTTGAAGTCGTGCAGGGCAGCCTCACCCCGCAGATCGACGTGAGCGGCAGCGTGGCCTGGAACGAACGCGGCTTGGCCGTCGTGCAGGCCCGCAACACCGGCTTCGTCGAAAAACTCTTCGTGCGCGCCACGCTGGATCGTGTCGCCAAGGGTCAGCCACTCGCCGAACTGTATGTGCCGGACTGGGTCGCGGCGCAGGAAGAATTCCTCGCCGTGAAAAGGATGCAGGGCGAAGGCGTCGCGGCATTGCTTGATGGCGCCCGCGTACGCATGCGTCAGGCCGGAATGCCGGAAGCATTGATTGCACAGGTTGAAAAATCCGGTGTCGTGCAAGCCCGCATCACGATCACGGCACCCGCCGCTGGCAGTGTGGTGGAACTCGCGGTGCGCGAAGGCATGACGGTGATGGCGGGCGCCACGCTGTTCCGCATCAACGCACTGGACAGCGTGTGGGTGAATGCCGAAATCCCCGAATCGCAGGCTGCTCTGCTGAAAGTGGGGATGCCGGTCGAAGCCCGTCTGCCGGGGCTCTCCGGAGAGGGTTTCCGTGGCCGCTTGCAGGCCATCCTGCCAGAAGTCGAGACCAGCACGCGCACGCTGAAGGCACGCATCGAGCTTGCCAACCCCGGCGGCACGCTCGCCCCTGGCATGTTCGTGCGCGTTTCACTCGGCGGCGCTCGGCAGTCGGGACTCGTGATCCCGAGTGAAGCCCTGATCCGCACCGGCACCCGCAGCGTGGTGATGCTCGCCGAGGGTGAAGGCAAGTACCGCCCGGTCGATGTGCAGACCGGCCAGGAAGCCAATGGCCAGATCGCGGTCACGCGTGGTCTCGTCGCCGGGCAGAAGGTGGTCATCTCCGGCCAGTTCCTGCTCGATAGTGAGGCCAGCCTGCGTGCGGTCGGCACACGTCTTGTTGACGCATCCGCTCCGGTCGCCATGACGGCAAAGGAATACCAGGTCGAGGCGGTATTCGAATCGGTAGTGGATGACATGGCCATGCTTTCGCACCCGGCCATCCCCGAACTGAAGTGGGGTGCCATGACCATGGGCTTCAAACTGCCGAAAGACGGCCTGCCCAAGGATCTGAAGCCGGGCCAGAAGGTGCATATCGCCTTCACCACCCCGGCCAGCGGCGAGCCGCAGCTGACCCATGTGATGGTGATCGGGGGTGGGAAATGAGTACGCGTCGTCTTTCATGTTGGAGCGGCCATTGGCCGCGAAGCTTTGCAGACGATTCGCGGCCAATGGCCGCTCCAACAGGAGGCCAGCCATGATCGCCAAACTCATCCGCTGGTCGATCAGCAACCGCTTCCTCGTCCTGCTCGCCACCGTAATGCTCACAGCATGGGGCATCTACGCCGCACTGCGTACGCCGCTGGATGCGCTGCCAGACCTCTCCGATGTGCAGGTCATCATCCGCACCAGCTATCCGGGGCAGGCGCCGCAGATCGTCGAGAATCAGGTCACCTATCCGCTCACCACCACCATGCTCTCGGTGCCGGGCGCGAAGACCGTGCGCGGTTTCTCCTTCTTCGGTGACTCTTTCGTCTATGTGCTCTTCGAGGACGGCACGGATCTCTACTGGGCGCGTTCGCGCGTGCTGGAGTACCTGAATCAGGTGCAGTCGCGCCTGCCGCCGTCCGCCAAGACTGCGCTGGGGCCGGACGCGACTGGCGTGGGCTGGATCTACAGCTATGCGCTGGTCGACAAGAGCGGCAAGCACGATCTGGCGCAGCTGCGCAGCCTGCAGGACTGGTTCCTCAAGTACGAGCTGAAGACCTTGCCGAACGTAGCCGAGGTGGCCTCGATCGGCGGCATGGTCAAGCAGTATCAGATCGTATTGAATCCCGACCGGCTGCGCGCCTATGGACTGAGCCACCAGATGGTCATCGACGCCATCGGTCGCGCCAATCAGGAAACCGGCGGCTCAGTGCTGGAGCTGGGTGAGGCCGAGTACATGGTGCGCGCCTCGGGCTATCTGCAAACGCTCGACGACTTCCGCAAGATTCCGCTGATGGCGGAAGCCTCCGGCGTGTCGGTGCGCTTGGGCGACGTGGCCACTGTGCAGACCGGGCCCGAGATGCGCCGTGGCATCGCCGAGCTGGATGGCGCGGGCGAAGTCGCCGGTGGCGTGGTGGTCTTGCGCAGCGGCAAGAACGCGCTCGAAACCATCCATGCCGTGCGCGCCAAGCTCGAAGCGCTCAAGCCCAGCCTGCCTGAAGGCGTGGAAATCGTGCCGACCTATGACCGTGGTGACCTGATCGAGCGGGCGGTGGACAACCTCAGCCACAAGCTGCTGGAGGAATTCATCGTCGTGGCGCTGGTGTGCTTCATCTTCCTGTTCCACCTGCGTTCCTCGCTGGTGGCAATCATCTCGCTGCCGCTGGGTGTGCTGATGGCCTTCATCGTGATGCACTATCAAGGCGTGAATGCAAACATCATGTCACTCGGTGGCATCGCAATTGCCATCGGCGCAATGGTGGATGCAGCCGTGGTGATGATCGAGAACGCGCACAAGCATCTGGAGAAATGGAAGCACGCGCATCCCGGCGAAGAGCCGCGCGGCGAGGCGCACTGGCAGATCATCGGCGATGCCGCCGCCGAAGTCGGCCCGGCCCTGTTCTTCTCGCTGCTGATCATCACCCTGTCCTTCATTCCGGTATTCACGCTCGAAGCGCAGGAGGGCCGCATGTTCGCACCGCTAGCCTTCACCAAGACCTACGCCATGGCCGCCGCCGCCGCGCTGGCGGTAACGTTGATTCCGGTGCTGATGGGTTACCTGATTCGCGGCAAGATTCCGGACGAGCACACGAATCCGCTCAACCGCTTCCTGATCGCGCTCTACCGCCCGCTGCTCGATGGCGTGCTGGCCTGGCCGAAAACCACGCTAGCCGGCGCGCTGGTGCTATTGCTTTTGAGTTTATGGCCGCTGCAGCACATCGGTGGCGAATTCATGCCGCCGATGGATGAGGGCGATCTGCTCTACATGCCTACGGCATTGCCGATGCTCTCTGCCGGAAAGGCCAGCGAGTTGCTGCAGCAGACCGACCGCCTCATCAAATCCGTGCCCGAAGTCGCGCGCGTCTTCGGCAAGGCGGGGCGCGCCGAAACGGCCACCGATCCGGCACCCATCGAGATGTTCGAAACGACCATCCAGTTCAAGCCGAAGAGCGAATGGCGACCGGGCATGACCACCGGGAAACTCATCGAAGAGCTCGACCGCGTGGTCAAGGTGCCGGGCCTCGCCAACATCTGGGTGCCACCGATCCGCAATCGCATCGACATGCTCGCCACCGGCATCAAGAGCCCGGTGGGCATCAAGGTGGGCGGCGCCTCGCTGGCCGAGATCGAGCGCCTCACCACGCAGATCGAACGCGTGGTCAAAGAGGTGCCCGGCGTGAGTTCAGCGCTGGCTGAGCGCCTCACCGGCGGGCGTTACATCGACGTGAACATCGACCGCGACGCCGCCGCGCGCTTTGGCATGAACATCGCCGATGTGCAGAGCGTGGTGAGTGCGGCGATTGGTGGCGAGAATGTCGGCGAGACCATCGAGGGGCTGGCGCGCTATCCGATCAATGTGCGCTATCCACGCGAGCTGCGCGACTCGGTGCAGAAGCTGCGCGAGTTGCCCATCGTCGGCCCGCGCGCCCAGCGCCTGTCGCTCGGCGATGTGGCGCAGATCCGCATCAGCGACGGCCCGCCCATGCTCAAGAGCGAAAACGCGCGCCTCTCCGGCTGGGTGTATGTCGACATCCGTGGCCGCGATCTGGCGCGCACCGTGCATGACATGCAGAAGGCCGTGGTTCGATTCCACGTTAGCCCACTGATGCTGCGCGCACAAGCGCCTGTAGCTCAAGGGTTTAGAGCGCCGCCCTCACATGGCGGAGGCTGCTGGTTCGAGTCCAGCCTGGCGAATGGACGTGGCTGAAAACCAATGCGCTGTTAGCTCAGCGGTAGAGCACTTCC
>JAGTRY010000007.1 GCA_018262235.1 Pseudomonadota bacterium | reverse complement strand
AATCCAGAATATGAAAAACAAATGGCGCATCCCGATGGATACGCCATTTTTTACAGCTGCAATTTTGATGAAAAACGGGTTTTTCTACAGCCTCAACGTTTGACGTGAGGGGCAGCCGGAGCCGCAGGCGAAGGGAACCCAAAGCGCAGCTTTGGGCTGTCCCTCTCGACGGAATTGTTAGGCCTCAATGCACCAACTCTCCGCTTCTTGGGTTGATTGGCACAACTTTCTGCGTAGCTTTGTCAAATACGACCAAGAGTGTTTTCCCCATCGGCGTGACAGACTGAAATCTTCTTGTCGCCTCTTCGTCGAGAGAGCCAGTATTGATATCGCGAAGAAGATTTAGGAAGGCCTCAACGCTTTGCTCGTACTCAAGCTGCGAGATCGGCTTCTTCAATAGCAGCTTTACAGAGATGCCGTTCGGCACTTGACCGACAAGAGAGAAGTACAACGAGTATGGCTGGACGGGTTTGACCTTACCCGCACTACCAAGCAGCTTGACATCAGGTGCGTCCGGGCCAGCCACCTTTGCGTAGAGCTTCTTGAATTGCTCCTTGACCAAAAGGTAGTGATCCTTTCCCATCTCCTGAAAGAAGCCACCGAAATAAGAGGAAGCCACAAACCCGATGACAAGCGTTGGCATCAGCCATTCGACTCCTGCCATCGGACCGGGTGGGTCGCGGTCAACAATCTGCACATCCAAGCCAGATACTGAAATGACTTGCCTGAATTCTTCGAATTCGTCGCTCGGGATCGTGTTGACGTGAAAAATTGCGATCTGTGGGGTCATAACCGCTCCTTGAGGCCTAACGTTAAGTGGTCACCAAAACGTCCGTTTACTGGAATATTGGTCAAAACGCTTGTTCAGGTAGTGCCTTGAAGTGAAAGGCGTTTCCTCTTTGAATGAACGCCATTATGACCAATAAAACTTTTCCGGCAAGCCTGACGGTTTGATGCATGACCAGCCTGCGCCTGGGCTCAAAGCCATTCAATCAAGCGTGAAACCGTGACATCGGCGTCATCCCGGCGAAAGCCGGGATCCAGAGCGTCGGCCTGGAGCGCTAAATTCCGGCTTTCGCCGGGATGACGGTAAGGTTCTAATTTTATGGCATAGAGCCTGGCCTGCGCCGCGCTGGTACGAGACTGATTTTGAACGCCATACCACCAGCCAGCAGCAGGAACGCTCCGTGTTCCTGCTGCTGGCTGCCGGGGTTCAACCCAGATGTTTCTTCAGCGCATAGAGTGCTTCCATGGCTTCGCGCGGGGTCATGCTGTCTGGGTCTATGCTGGCGAGCTGACTGAGTGCCGGGTGGCTGACCTGGGTGGGTTCCGGTTCGGGCAGCGAGGCGAACAGATCGTCTTGCGGGCCGCTGGCGATCTCGCGGTTTTCCAGCGCACGCAGGCGCCGTTTGGCGTCGCGGACCACGGTGGGCGGGATGCCGGCCAGCGCGGCGACTTCGATCCCGTAGCTCTGCGAAGCCGGGCCGTCCTGCACGGCGTGCAGGAAGACGATGCTGTGGCCGTGCTCGACTGCGCCCAGATGTACGTTGGCACATTCCGGGGTTTCGTGGCCCAGGCGGGTCAGTTCGAAGTAGTGGGTCGAGAACAATGCATAGCTGCGGTTCTTGTCCAGCAGGTGACGGGCTATCGAGTATGCGAGCGCCATGCCGTCGAAGGTGGAGGTGCCGCGGCCGATCTCGTCCATCAGTACCAGACTCCTGTCGGTGGCACCGTTGAGGATGGCGGCGGCTTCGGTCATCTCGACCATGAAGGTCGAACGGCCGGAGGCAAGATCGTCGGAGGCGCCGATGCGCGTGTAGATGGCGTCAATGGGGCCGATGCGGCAGCTGCTTGCGGGCACGAATGATCCGCAGTGGGCGAGCAGCACGATCAGTGCGACCTGGCGCATGTAGGTCGATTTACCGCCCATGTTGGGGCCGGTGACGAGCAGCATGCGGCGCGTGGGGGCGAGCTGGGTGTCGTTGCTGATGAAGGCATCAACCTGGCGTTCCACTACCGGGTGGCGGCCGGCCACGATTTCGATGACAGGTTCATCAACGAGTTCCGGGGCGCGGTAGTCGAAGCGAGCGGCCGCTTGCGCAAAGGCGTTGAGGCCATCGAGGAGGGCCACGGCGTGAGCGATGGCCTGCAGGCGCGGCACTTGCGGCACGAGTTCTTCCAGCAGTGCTTCGTAGAGCAGTTTTTCGCGGGCCAGCGAGCGGTCTTGCGCGGACAGGGCCTTGTCTTCGAAGGCCTTGAGTTCGGGCGTGATGTAGCGCTCGGCGTTTTTCATGGTCTGGCGACGGCGGTAGTCGTCCGGCACCTTGTCGGTGTTCGCATGGGTGACTTCGATGTAGAAGCCATGCACGCGGTTGAATTCGACTTTCAGGGTGCTGATGCCGCTGCGCTCGCGCTCGCTTGCTTCGAGGGCTACAAGGAATTCGCCACAGTTGTTCTGGATGTCACGCAGTTCGTCCAGCTCGGCGTCATACCCCCGATTGATCACGCCACCATCGCGTACCTGGGTGGCGGGTTCGTCGGCGATGGCGGCCTGGAGCAGGAGCAGGGTGTCGAGCGGGGTTGCGAGATCGGTGTGAATGCGCTCAAGCAGGTCTGCCCCGCTCTGCGGCAAGGGCGCACGCAGCGCATCCAGAGTGGCCAGACTTTCGCGCAGGGCGGCCAGCTCGCGGGGGCGCACGCTGCGCAGCGCGATCCGGGTGGCGATCCGTTCGATGTCGGCAATCGGGCGCAAGGCGGCAGCGATGGCTGTCAGCGGGCCATCGCCTGCGTCGCCAAGCAAGGCGCCGACGGCAGCGTGGCGGGCGCGACACGCCTCGCGGCTGACCAGCGGGTGATGCAGGTTGTGGCGCAGCCAGCGGGAGCCCATGCTGGTCTCGGTCAGGTCGAGCAGTGAGAGCAGGGTGGGGGCGGGCTCGCCGCGCAGGGTCTCGGTGATCTCCAGGTTGCGGCGCGTCTGGGCATCCAGGCGCAGGTAATCACCTTCGGATTCCACGCGCAGGGTGGTGATATGGGCCAGCGTCTGGCGCTGGGTGCTGCGCGCGTAGTCGAAGAGTGCGCTGGCTGCAGCAAGAGCCACGTTCAGCCCTTCGGCGCCGAAACCGGCCAGATCGCGCGTGCCGAAATGCGAAGTCAATAATTCTTGTGCAGTTTTTGCATCGAACTGCCAGTCGGCAAGCCGCCGGATGGCCGGCACGCGAGCTTCGAGCGCGGGCAGTTTGAGGGATTCCGGAATCAGCGCTTCGGCCGGGCGCAGGCGTTCGAGGTGACTGATCAGCGCCTCGGGGTCGGTCTCGACGATGCGCAAGTCGCCATTGGCCAGATTCAGCCAGGCCAGGCCGAGTATGCCGCGATGGAGTTGCACGGCGAGCAGCGGGGCTTCGGTCCGGTCGTCCAGCAGCGCGGCGTCGGTCAGGGTACCAGGGGTGACGATGCGGCTGACGGCGCGCTCCATCGGACCCTTGGTTGCGCCCGGTTCGCCGACCTGTTCGGCGATGACGGCCGATTCACCGATTTTCACCAGCTTGGCAAGATAGGGTTCCAGCGCGTGATGTGGCACGCCGGCCATCTTGATCGGCAGGCCCGCCGAGGCGCCGCGTGTTGTCAGGGTGATGTCCAGCAGGCGTGCGGCCTTTTCCGCATCGGCAAAAAACAGCTCGTAAAAGTCACCCATGCGGTAGAACAGCAGCGTGTCCGGGTGTTGCACCTTGATGCGCAAATATTGCTGCATCATGGGCGTGTGCTTGCTGATCTCGTCTTCGGAAAAGACGCCGTTTTTTTCCTGGGAATTTTGCAAGGTATCGATGTTCAAGATGGGTTCTGGGTGAGCGGGCTACGGAGAACGGGCGGAGATGCCAGCCTGTGCCGGCATCGGCCGGTTCGGCAGGGCGATCCGCGACGGTTTTCCGGAAAGGCTATCACGGTGAGCACGGATACACGTGCATCCGGCACCTCCAACCGGGGATATCTTACCAGCCCGGGGCGCCCATCGAGCCGGGCAGGCCGCGCGCCATCCGGGGGGCGGCCCGCCAGCCGGATCCGGCAGGCGTGTCAGAAGAAATAGCGGGCGTACACTTCCAGCCGCGCGCTGGAGGCCTTGGTGGTGAACTCCGCATCGGGCTGACCCCCGAAGAAGACCACGCGGCCGCGCAGTTCCCAGTTGGCAAAGCCGGTGTAGCTGACTTCGGGCTGGATCTGCCAGGAGCCGTCCTGCAGATTCGTCATCGTGGTGAGGGAGGCTGCGCCATAAACCCAGTCAAAGGGTTCGCTGACGCTGGCTTTCAGGTACAGGTAATCCTGGCCTGGATTGGCTTTGCCGTAACCGGACTGTGCGACCGTGCGTGCCTTGCTGCTGAGCGTGGGGGAAGCCTCAGGCGCCATCGCCCGGTCCAGGAAAGTGTAGTAATCATCAAGCTGATCGGCACTGTAACCGGCACCGTTGCGGTAGTACTCGGCGATCCAGGTGATTTCGCTTCGGGTCAGGTAGCGCAGGCCCAGCAGCCATGAATTGAAATTCACCTGCGTGCTGCGGGTGAGGCCACTGGCGCTGACGGTGTTGCGCGGCGCATCCAGCGTGCGGGCCCATTCGCCATGCACTTCCAGCGCGGGAGTGAGGTTGCGTGAGAAGTCGAGGCCGAAGGCTTCAGGCTTGGCGCCCTGGCCACGCCACATCAGATCGAAATCGGTATCAAAAGCCAGCAAATAGAGTTTGGCGGCGGGGTTGAGGTCGGCCTCGCGGCCGAAATCGGTGTTCAGATTGTCGTTGGTGGGCACCACCATGCCGGTGAATCCAAGTGTGCTGAGCGGGCCGCTGAAGCTGCGTGTCCATTCGCCACTGGCCATCACGAATCCTTCACGGCTGGCTGTCGGGTCGGCGGGATCTTTTGGCCGCTCGACGAAGCCGACCGGGCTCCACGCATAGCCCTTGCCCCAACGTTGTACGCGCTTGCCAATGTCGAAACTCAGGTCGGTTCCGGCGCTCCAGCGGAGCCCGCCTTCCATGACCTGGCCATAATTGGTGGTGTTCACCAGATCATCGCCCTGATAACTGGCCTGTGCGCGAACATCCGCCGTGAGCGATTTGTAATAGGCCTTGCCGGAGAGCTCCAGGGTGCTGGTACTGCGCAGCAGCCAGTCCTGTGCGGATTCGCCGGGGTAGGTCAGGCGATAGGCTGGACTGTCGCCGCGCAGCTTGAGGGTTTCGAGTTTCTGTTCGAGGTAGCCGTTGAACTCGAAGGGCTTCTTGTCGAACTCGCTGGCGTCGAATTTGAATTCCTCTTCGGCATTCGCCGCCATTGCGGCCAGCGCCAGAAGGATGGTGACGAATGCTGTTTTCATTTGCGCAGTTCCTCCAGGCGCGGCATGAAGCCCTGGGTGAACACTTCGTCCTGTACCTCGCGCTTTTTCAGGCCCGAGTACAGCATCACCGACTTGTAGCCCTTGTACAGGGGGCTGTCAGTCTCGACTGTGGCCGGGCGCTTGATGCCACCGCCGAAATCCTTGATGTCCTTGAAGCGCAAGGTCTTGATGAGCATGCCGGAGCTGGCATAGGCCTCGATTTCCAGCGGCAGCACGGTCTTCTTGTCGACAACCATCTTCAGCTGGTCGTAAGCCACCTCGCCGGTCCTGGCCTTCAGCTTGAGCAGATACGTGTCACCCTGATCTTCGGTGCTGGTGACGTTGTATTCCTCGGTGTAGTCGATGCGCAGGATGTCGGCATTACTGAACACGCCGCCAGTGATCGATTGCTGGCTGGTGATGCGCATCGGTTTACCCACGCTGGGGATGTAGAGCCACATGTTGTCGCCCTGGCGCAGGGTGCTGCGGCCCTTGTCGCTGGTGGGCGAGAGGAACAGCGCGGCGACATTGCTCTTGCCTTTTTTCACCGAGAACAGCACGAACTCCTTCTTCGTGCCGTCCGGCTCGATGTTGATGAGCTTGCGGTACATCTCGTAGCTCTCCGGCTCAAGATTGCGGTCCACCTTCTGCAGAATGGCAACACCGTCGATGGCGGACTGGCTCAGGGCTGAAGCCAGGAGGGCAACCAGTGCCAATGATGCGAAAAGAATTTTTTTCATGACAATCTCCGTTCGGTTCGTTTGTGGGAGCGATAGTCACATCGCGAAATGCGCGATCGCGACGTGGACGTCGCTCCCACCGTGATTGCTTCGCGGCCAATGACCGCTCCAACAGGTTCTAGACGTGGCGCAGGGCCGTGACAGGATCCATGTTGGCCGCACGCCAGGCCGGTTGCAGGCTGGCCAGCGCCGAGACCAGCACAGCCATGCCGAGCACGATCAACACTTCGCTCGCCGCCAGTTCCGGGACCAGTGACAGTTCGTTGCGGCCGTAGGTGAAGTTGATCGGCCAGGCGTGGAACAGCACCACCAGCCCGTAGCTGATCGCGATGCCGGCCGCCGCGCCGGCCAGCCCGAGCAGCAGACCTTCGCCGAGGAACAGGCCCATGATCTTGCCCGGCCGCGTACCGATGGCGGCCAGCGTGCCGATCTCGCGGATGCGCTCATACACGGCCATCAGCATCACGTTCATGACGCTCACCAGTACGATGGAAATCAGCATGATGCGGATGAAGGTGGTCATCAGCCCGATCATCTTGACGATGGTGGCAAAGGGCGAGAGATCGCTCCACAGATGCAGTTCGGTGACCGGCTTGTCGTCCTTGTTCAACACCTCGGTGTTCAGGCGATCCTGGATGCGTGCGCTGACGGTTTCGAGCTGGTCGAAATCCTTCAGGCGGATGGCGATTTCCATGGCCTCGGGCTTGTCCATGCGCAGCAACTCACGGGCATCCTGGATGTTGATGTAGCCATCCCGCCCGCCCGGGCCGGTCACGGAATCGAGCACACCGCGCACAGTGAAGTTCTTGGCATTCACCGAGCCGGAGGCATTGGTCACCACCAGTACGATGGCATCTCCCACTTTCACCTTCATGCCCTTGGCAATCAGCTGCGGAATCAGTACCTGGCCGGGCTCCACCAGGGAACCTGTCTGGCCGCCATCCAGGATGCGTTTCCGCAATGCCGGTACGGTGGCGTCTTCTGCGACCGGGTCTACGCCATTCAGGCGGATGCTGGTGGTTTCCGCAAAATTGCTGAACATCGCTCCGATCTTGACCCGAGTGGAATATGCGGCAATCGCCGGTTCCGCCTTGAGGATCTTGTCGACTTTCGTGAGTGCGCCTGCACCGAGATTGAGGTTGAGCGGCAGGTTGTCGATGGCCGAGGTATAGCCCTTGCGATGGATCTGCAGATGGCCCAGCATGCTGTCGGTGATCGAGCCGACCATCACGTTGCGGAAGGTGCTGGCGGTGGAGACGAAGAGCAGCAGGGCGACCACGCCGAGCGTGATCAGGAGCGCCGTCAGCAGGGTACGGCGGCGGTAGCGCAGGAGGTTGCGCGCGGAGAGTTTGAGGGTGGCGATCATGCGTTTTCTCCCTGACGTGAAAGTTTTCCGTCTTCGAGGATGAAGGTCACTTCGGCCTCGCTCATGATCTTCGGATCATGCGTGGAGAACACGAAGGTGGTACCGAAGTCGTCGCGCATCTTCTTCATGAGGTTGAGGATGCGGTAAGCGGTGTCGTGATCGAGGTTGGCCGTCGGTTCATCCGCCAGGACCAGCTTGGGTTCGCCCACCAGGGCGCGGGCGACGGCCACGCGTTGCTTCTGCCCGCCGGAGAGCTGGTCAGGCCGCTTGTGCGCCTGCTCTTTCATCCCGACGGCATCCAGGATCTTCATCACGCGTTCATGGCGTTTGTCGGCACTCCAGCCACGCACCATCAGCAGCGGGTATTCCACGTTCTCGTAGGCCGTGAGCACGGGGACGAGGTTGAAATCCTGGAACACGAAGCCCAGATGCTCACCGCGGAAGTCGGCCGCATCGGCACGCGAGAGCTTGCTGACTTCGACTTCATTGACCAGCAGGGTGCCGCTGCTGGGGTGATCGAGACAACCGATCAGGTTGAGCAGGGTCGACTTGCCGCTGCCTGAAGGGCCGACGATGGCCACAAAAGCGGATGTATCGATTTCGAAATCGACACCTTTCAAAGCGGGGACGTCTATTTCCCCGACCCGGTAATGCTTCTTGATGTCTGTAGCATGTATCAGTGACATGAGTGCCTCCTGAATATCGGTGGTTTGTTTTTGATCTGATTGGGCCGGAAACTGCGGGTGGAAGAAATCCTGGCGAGCGGGCTGAGGTCGCGACGCGGTGCAAAGACGTACTGCGGTACGTCGTGCACCGGAATTGCGAGGTCATTCCGCGTAGCAGATTTGCCCCCCTCTCAGCCGAACTTCAGGAACAGTTTCGAGTACGGTGCTTTGAGCTTGCCGAGAGCGACCTTGACCTGAGATGCATCATTGGTAAAAAGCGCTGCCTTGAGCTCTGCCACAGACTTTTCAACCATCTTGAGCATAGCGTTGAATTCCTCGTTCTGCAGATACTCCGCCGGAGCTTCGGTCTTGAGGCGGACGGCCAGGAATTCCAGCGCGCCGGTCTGTGCGGTCAGTTCCTGCATGCCGTGGGGGCCAGCCAGTGTTTTCGGGCCGTCGATCAGCACCACTTCCATCTGGGCGTGATAGGCATTCATGTGGTCGCTGTAGATGCTCACGTTGTTGCGATGGCGCATGTCGGACATGATGTCGCGGGCATGCTCCAGGGTTTCGTGCGCTTCGGCGAGTTCGTTCCTGCCGATCTGTTCGGTGGCTTTGGCGTAGACCTTGCTGACCTCCGCCAGAGACTTCGCGAAGTCGGTGTCGCGGTCGTACGGGGCGGCTGGTTTGGCGCCAAATTGTGTGGCGATCTGGCTCCAACCTTGCTGGGCCTGGGTGACGGCCTGCAGGGCTTCGGTTTGCGAATTGCTGTTGGTCTTGAACAGGGCTGCGCGATATGGGCCGTAAGCTTTCTGCATCGCATCGGTGATGGGGTCTGCTGCGCTGGCCTGGGCGGTGACAAGCAGCAATCCGAGTATCAGTGCGGGTTTGAACATGGGTGACTCCTTGATGCAGGGAAAACGTGGGTGGGTACCTGGCCGGAGCGGGGTATCCCGACGAATGCATCCGTTCCAGCCAGGAGGCTGGCTGGAACGGCGTGCGGCTTACTTGATCAGTCCGCGTGCCTGCATCCTGGCGCAGGCGTTCTGGCGCGGCGTCGGCAGGGTGATGCCTTTCTCCTTGGCACGGGCTTCCATGGCGACACGCTGCTGGGTCTGCAGTTGCGTACATTCATCAACGGTCTTGACCTGACGCATCTGGGCTTGATGTGCGCTACGTTCTTCCTGGGTCATCAGCGCGTAGCCCCGGGTGCCGTTCTGGCCAGCGCCCATCATTCCCTGGCGGTTGCCACGGTGCCCCATGCTGCGTCCCATGCCTTGGCCCATTCCTTGGTTCATTCCCTGGCCCATGCCCGGGTTGGCGGCGGGGGTGCTCTGTGCGGCATTGCGCATGCCGGGGCCGCCCATGCCGGGGCCGGATTGCGCGAGTGCAGGCATGGCGAGTGCGGCGCCCAACAGCGTGATGAGGGTGAGGCGGCGGGTCAGTGTAGTGGTGGTTTTCATGGTGATCTCCTGGTTTGTTGAGTCGGTTCAGGACGTGGGTCCCATCGCGTTCGTCCTTGAGTTGCATTTAAGATCAAACATGTAAGCTGGATGTTGCAGGGCCGGGCCGTTTTGCATCGCTGCGTAACGGCTGCGGATTGCGTTACAGTGCGTTACAAACACGTGGCCCGGATGCGGGGAAAGCGGGTTAAATCCAAGTGCGCCCGGCCCGGTTGCAGGGCTGTCCGGTTGCACGGTTTTGACTGGATGGGCAATGCTTGCAGAGGTTCTTGATGATGGAAAAAGCAGACAGCATCCTTATCGTTGATGACGACCTGGAAATCCGTCGGCTGCTTGTCGACTATCTGGCGCGCAATGGTTTCGAAGCCTTTGCCGCACGCGATGGCCGGGAAATGTGGCGGGAGCTTGATCGGCATGCGGTGGATCTGGTCGTGCTCGATCTGATGCTGCCCGATACCGATGGCTTGACGCTGTGCCGCGATTTGCGGGTCAGATCGAACATGCCGGTTCTGATGTTGACCGCGCGTGGCGAGGAGACGGACCGCATCATCGGAATCGAGATGGGGGCGGATGACTATCTGGTCAAGCCTTTCAATCCGCGCGAACTGCTGGCTCGGATCAAGATGATCCTGCGCAGGACGCGAGCCTTGCCGCCCAACCTGCGTCTCGAACCGATACGCTTCCTGCATTTTTCAGGCTGGCGCCTGGATACCGCGACACGCCTGCTGACCGCGCCGGATGCTGTCGACATGCCGCTGTCCGGTGGCGAATACCGTCTGCTGCGCATCTTTCTTGATCATCCGAACCGGGTCCTCAACCGCGATCAGCTGACTGAAATGATTCATGGCCGCGAGGCTGAGCCGTATGACCGTGCCATTGATGTGCAGGTCAGTCGGTTGCGCCAGAGACTGCGTGACGACAGCCGTGAGCCGGAATTGATCAAGACCGTGCGTGGAGAAGGCTATGTCCTGGCCACGACTGTCGAGGCAGGTGACACATGCGCCTGAGCATGGAGCGCTTGCGCCAGTTCTCGTCCAGCCTGTTTGCGCGCGTGGCGGTGATCCTGCTGCTGGGCTTGCTCGCTTCCCAGCTGACCAGCATCTGGTTGCAATCGGACGAACGCGCGGCGGCAGTTTCGCAGGCGCGAGGGCAGAATTTCGTCGGCCGCATTGCCGAGGCCATCCGTTTGCTGGAATCGGTGGATCCGGGGCGTCGCAGTGCCACGCTCGCGGCGCTTCAATCACCCGAATTGCAGGTGCTGGCGATCAGTGAATCCGAGGTCTCGCCGGTGGTCCCGCACGGGCAGATCCAGACCATGATCCGCGCGAGTCTGGGGAGCGAGCGTGATATCCGTTCGAACGCTGGCGGAGGCGGCATGCAGCAACGGATGAGTCCGGTGCGCAGTTTCGACATACGCCTGCGGGATGGGCAGTGGATCCGGGTCACAGCCTCCGTGGAGAGTGCCGCGCCTGCACTGCCCAACAAGCTCATCGTCCAGTTGCTGGCCACCCTGGCCATCATCATCGCGGTGGTGATGATCGCGGTCCGCCAGGTCAGCGAACCCTTGAAGCAGCTGGCCCGGGCCGCTGACTCATTCGGCCAGGATCTGGATGCGCCCCCGCTGCGTGAATCGGGCTCGGCCGAAACGCGCCGTGCCGCGCAGGCCTTCAACCGGATGCAGGCCCGCATCAAACGGCTGATGGATGACCGGGCACGCGCGCTGGCAGCGGTTTCGCATGATCTGAGAACGCCGCTGACGCGCATGCGGCTGCGCGCCGAACTGGTCGACGACGAGAAGTTGCGTGAGCAGATGGTGGCAGATCTGGATGCAATGGCGGTCATGATCGATGCGACGCTGGACTACATGCGCGGCCTGCGGGACAGCGAAGCGCCACGACGCATCGACATGAATGCCCTGCTGCAGAGTCTGGCCGAGGATGCCGGTGTCCTGGGCCGGAACATCCGTATCGAGGGCGCGGCAGGTTCCCCTTATCCCGGCCGTCTCTCCGGATTGCGGCGTGCCTTGCAGAACCTGATCGACAACGCCGTGAAGTATGGCCAGGGCGCGCAGATCCGTATCCGCGATGATGCGAGCGCACTGCGCATCGCCGTTGAAGACGAGGGGCCGGGCATTCCGCCTGACGAGCTTGAACGGGTGACCGAACCCTATTATCGGCCGGATGCTTCGCGAAGCCGCGAAACCGGTGGCGTCGGGCTAGGGCTTTCCATCGTCAAGGACATCGTGCTCATGCACGGCGGCGAGCTGCTGCTGGCCAATCGGCCTGGTGGCGGTTTCTCCGCCACCATGGTGCTGCCACGCACGCCGACGCTTGCGTGACGCCTCACGCGATCTGCACGGCAGGAGCCAAGGCAGACAGCGATTCAACCAGGCGCAGCATGAAGGTTTCATCGAGGACCAGGATCGGGCGTTGCCCCGGCGCATCGGCAGCGGGCAGGATGGCCGCGTGGGAAAAACCGTAGTGCTCCTGGGGCAGCAGATTGGCGTGGCCGATCCGCGAAGCATCAATGGTCGGCACGGCATCCAGGCTGTCCACGAGCAGGCCCAGCAGTTTCTTCTGCACGCGGATGACGATGATGTAGGCCCGCACTGGCAGGGGCGTTTCGTGATGGCTGAAGAAGCGTGCGGCATCCAGGACGGTGAGATGCGTGGGCAGGTTGCTGCCGCTCGAAGTGCTGTCGCGATAAAGGATGGTGCCGGCCAGGTAAGGCGTGGCGGCAGACGAAGCCGCTGTCAGCGTATCTGCGGGGATGGTTTCACAGACGCTGGCCGCGGGCAGGGCGTAGCGTTCGCCACACACGAAGAAGGTCGCAAAGTGCGCCGCCTGGGTGATGACTTCGGTGTTCTCGAACGTTTGTCCCTGGGCGGATTGCGCGGCGCTGTCTGCGGGCGGAACTCCGACAGGCAGGACCACGAGGCTGATGACGGGATTGCAGTAATCGCCGCTGGTCTTGTATTCGCGGTAACCATTGGAGGCCACGGCGGCGACCACGTTGTACTGCCCGCGAAACACGGTCAAGGCCTCATGCGACTGGCCGGGCAGCAGATCGAAGAATGCCGGATCCAGCTGGACAGCTTCACCGATGCCCAGCCCCGCGCCGGAGCTCTCGGCAATCACCCGCCGGCTGTCACGTTCGACATAGAGCGCATAGGCGCCGGGGAAGTCTGGCAGGCAGTCGTCGAGCATGCGGCGGAATTCCGGGCCTGAATCAAAGACGATCCCGATACCGCCGACCACTTTGTCTTCATGTTCGGGGGCACGGATGGCAGCGGCATACACGTAGGTCGGGAAACCGGCGTACAGATAGGTGGGTGAAAACGGCGAGACCACGTACTGCCGCGTCTGGGTGAGGGCCAGCGCATGCTTGACCCAATCGTCAGAAAGCACTTCGCCACGCAGCGTGATCTCGTCGCCATGCAGATTGGACGCGGCCAGTACACACCCCGCCGTATCGAACACGAACAGCCGTGTATAAACGGTGTAGAGCGTGTTGATTTCGGTCAGGATGCCTTCCATGCGCCCGCTGTCTTCGGCGCTCAGTGCCGGTTGCGCGAGGATGGCGCGCAGCTCGGAGGTCAGTGCCCACCAGCGGCAGTCATCCGAGCGTTCGTAGAGGTTGCGATCCATGATGTTGCCTGCCAGGCGCGCCAGATCGCTGCCCGTGCGCAGGTAGGACGACACTTCCATCGTGATCAGCTTGCCGATGGCATCCGAGAAGGCCTGTGCCGTTTCCGCACCGGCCTGCTGGATCTGGCGCAGGATGGCTTTCAGCGGCTCATGCGAGATGTCCTGATTCCGGATGGCCTCGATGCTGCCATTCCACACGACGATGCGGAGCGCGGTATTCACGCGCTGGGCGGAATCCAGAATGCTGCGCAAGGCCGGGCAGAGCACATCCACATAGCCGAGCACATCGCCCAGCGTGCCTTCCGGCAGTTCGCGGATGCCGGTCTCGCTCAGGTATTCCTTCGGGACCAGCGCATGCCCGTACCAGGCGGGGCCTTGATAGCTTTGATACGGTTTCCCGCGGTGGGAGACCATGAGGAACTTGCGTCCCATGAAGACGACTTCCCGCCCGTCCTCATTCTCGATGACGGGAATGTGTTTGCCGGGTTCGAGATAGGCTTCGTCACTGGAGGCCAGGATCTGGCCCTCCGCATCCGACAGGCACATGCAAGTCATTCCCAGCACGCCGAGATCGCGGAAAATGCCGGCCATCTCGTTCTCGAACAGGAAGACAAGCGCCAGGACACCGATGATCTGGCCTGCATCGTCGCAAATGGTCTGTGAGTAGATCAGGTTGCGCGTGCCTTCGAGAAAGTCGAAAGCGCCGAATGATTCGACGTAGCCTGTCGCATGCAGCGTGCGTTGGAAAAATGCGTTGCCTGTCGTGCCACCTGTTGCCTGGGCATCGAGGCGGGTGAGGATCTCGCCTTTTGTCGAGAAGATCACAACATCGCGATAGACGCTGTACTTTTGTGTGTATTCCGCCAGTCGGTGGCGGATCGATTCCACATCCTCTTCCGCACCGGCGGTAACAAAGCGCCGGATATCGGCATCTTGCGAGAGATAGCCGATGTCCGCCGTGCGTTCATACAGGTTGCGGAACAGGATATCCACGGCCTGGCGGGCACGAAAGCGCAGCAGCGACAGGGAATTCTTGTGTGTGGCGGCATCCAGCTCGGATTGCAGCACCTGCTCGAGAACCAGGAATTCATCGCGCGTGCTGCGGATCATCTGCAGGATCCGGGATGCGCGGTGAGACAGCACGGCATCGGCGATCCGGCCGATGATGTCCCAGGAAACTCCAAGCCTCGACAGACCAGCGCTCTGCATAACCATCTCCTCTTTATTATCGACAGGTACATGAACTTCATATGGCCAATCGATAGTTAAAGCAGGGAGTGGTCCACCCGGTGGAAGTGGTTGCGTCCGGCAGGTCCGGAGGGTCAGCCCAGATGCGTATGGCGTTTGTGTTTGGCTTCGGTTTCCATTGCGGCCAGCCCGTGCAGGATGCCGCAGGCATCGACGGCCTGTTCGGCCTGGCAACGTTTGCGCAGGCTGCTCAATTGGGCCTTGAGCTGTACGAGTTCCTGGATGCGTTCATCGACATGGGCAATGTGCTGATCGAACACGGCATTGATGGCGCCGCATCCCGCCCCGGGTTGATCGGCAAGACTCAGCAGGGTGCGGATCTCGCCATGGCTCATGTCCAGCGCCCGGCAATTGCGGATGAAGCGCAGGCGTTCGACGTGGGCCGGACCGTATTGCCGGAAATTGCCCGCCGTGCGGGTGGCTGCGGGAAGCAGTCCTTCCTTCTCGTAGTAGCGCACGGTTTCGACCGTGCACTGCGCGACGTGTGCCAATTCACCGATTTTCATGATGCTTCCCGGAAAGTCATTGACTCTATAGTAGCTTCAGGGTGTGGAATGGGCCAATCCCGCATCAGGAACGCGCCATGTCTGTCCCAACTCCGCCGGAAGCACACCGCCACGAGCATTCCCCCGAGCACGAGCATGATCACGCCCACACGCATGGTGAAGGCAGCACGGCCTGCTGTGCGACGCCGGTTCAGCCGGCCACGCTGATCTGTACGCCAGGGTGTTGCGGCGCCGGTGGCAACATCTCGCTGCGGAAACTGGGCAAACCGGCCGTGCGTGACGATGGCGTCCAGACGCCGATCCGCATCATGCAGATGGATTGTCCGACCGAAGAGGCCTTGCTGCGCAAGAAGCTCGGTGGCATGCGTGGGGTCGTCGGCATGGAGTTCAACCTGATGCAGCGTGTGCTGACCGTGACGCACGAACCCCAGGTCATCGAGGCGATTCTGGCCGGTATCCGTTCCCTCGGCTTCACGCCGGAAGTCGCCGACGCGCAAGCGCCGGCCGCTGCGCCGGAACCGGCCAGACCCTGGTGGCCGCTGGCCCTGGCGGGTGGCGCAGCACTGGCTTCCGAGCTTACCCACTGGCTGGGGCTGCCCGGCGGGCTGGTCGCCGTGCTGGCCGTGGTGGCCGTGCTGGCCTGTGGCACCACGACCTACAAGAAAGGCTGGATCGCGGTCCGCAACGGGAACCTCAACATCAATGCTCTGATGAGCATTGCCGTCACCGGTGCTTTGTTACTCGGCCAGTGGCCGGAAGCGGCGATGGTGATGGTGCTGTTCACGATTGCCGAACTGATCGAAGCCCGCTCGCTGGATCGTGCCCGCAATGCGATTGCCGGGCTGATGCAGCTGGCACCCGAGCAGGCGACCGTGCAGCAGGAAGACGGCACTTGGCGGGCCATTGAGGCGAAGCGCGTGCCGCTTGATGCGCGGGTTCGCGTCAAACCCGGCGAACGCGTCGCGCTGGACGGAAAAATCCTGAGCGGGCGTTCGACGATCAACCAGGCCCCGATCACCGGTGAGAGCCTGCCGGTCGAAAAAACCGAGGGCGACCCGGTGTTTGCCGGAACGATCAACGAAGCCGGTTCTTTCGAATATCAGGTTACCGCGCTTGCCGGTGACAGCACGCTGGCCCGGATCATCCATGCCATCGAAGCCGCGCAGGGCGCACGTGCACCAACCCAGCGCTTTGTCGACCAGTTCGCGCGGGTCTATACGCCGATTGTGTTTGCCATTGCGGTGGCGGTCGCCATCCTGCCGCCGCTGTTCATGGGCGGTGACTGGTTTGCATGGCTCTACAAAGCCCTCGTGCTGCTGGTGATTGCCTGCCCCTGCGCGCTGGTGATCTCCACCCCGGTCACCATCGTCAGCGGCCTGGCGGCTGCGGCGCGCCATGGCATTCTCGTCAAGGGCGGCGTCTATCTGGAAGAAGGACGCAAGCTTGCCTGGCTGGCGCTGGACAAGACCGGCACGATCACCCACGGCAAACCTGCCCAGACCGATTTCGTCCGCCTCGGCAAGGAAGGGGAGGACGAGATCCGCAGTCTGGCGGCGAGTCTTGCCTGCCGGTCCGATCATCCGGTATCGCGGGCCTTGAGCGAAGCCGCCCAGCGGGACGGCATCCTGCCCAGGGAGGTGGCGGACTTCGAGGCTTTGCCGGGACGCGGCACGCGCGGCGTGATCGAAGGCCGGCTGTACGTCCTCGGCAATCATCGCCTGATCCACGAGCAGGGCCTGTGCTCGGACGAATTCGAGGCACGCCTGTCGGCGCTCGAAGCGCAGGGCAAGAGCGTCATCCTGCTGGCCGATGCGCAAGGCGTGCATGGCCTGTTCGCCGTGGCCGATACGGTGAAGGCGCACAGCGCTCAGGCCATCCGCGAATTGCATGCCCTAGGCATCAGGACGCTGATGCTGACCGGCGACAACGCCCACACGGCGCGCGCCATCGCGGTACAGGTCGGTATCGACGAGGCGTACGGAGATCTGTTACCCGAGGACAAGCTCAAGGTGATCGAGGGCAAACTCTCGGCCGGTGCTGCGGTCGGCATGGTCGGCGATGGCATCAACGACGGGCCGGCGCTGGCGCGTGCCGATATCGGCTTCGCGATGGGCGCGGCCGGCACGGGAACGGCCATCGAGACGGCGGATGTAGCGCTGATGGATGATGACCTGCGCAAGCTGCCACGCTTCGTGCGCCTGTCGCGCGCCACGCACGCACTGCTGGTGCAGAACATCGCGCTGGCTCTGGGCATCAAGGCGGTGTTTCTGGTCCTGACCCTGATCGGTGCGGGCAGCATGTGGATGGCCGTGTTCGCCGACGTGGGGACCAGCCTGCTGGTCGTGGCGAACGGACTGCGCCTGTTGCGGGCATGAATGGCGGCATGCCTGCCGGTACGTTTCAGCGCGTCAGATCCGGTCGGGTGAAGGCTGCCGTGTGGTGGGGCTGCTGCGGGAAGACCTGCTGGATCGTGTTGGGTAGGCCCTGGCGGTATTGCACGTCACAGAGCAGACGCGCGAATTCCTTCTTGACCACGCCGTAGCATTCGCAACTGCGCTTCTCCAGCCCGGTCCGGTCGAGCACCGAGATGTGACCGCGCCGGTAGCTGATGCATCCGGCGCGTTGCAGATTGCCGGCGGCTTCGGTAATTCCTTCGCGGCGGACTCCGAGCATGCTGGCGACCAGTTCCTGGGTCATGATCAGCTCTTGCGAAGGCAGGCGGTCCAGGGTCAGCAGCAGCCAGCGGCATAACTGTTGTTCCACGGAGTGATGTCTGTTGCATACGGCGGTCTGTGCCATCTGGGTCAGCAAGGCTTGCGTATAGCGCAGCAACAATCCTTGCAGCAGGCCGGCACGCTGGAATTCCTGCTTGAACAGCTGGCGGGCGAGGCGGAAGGCGTGGCCTGCCGTTTGTACCACGGCCGAGCTGGGCGTGGTGTCGCCCCCCATGAACAGCGAAATGCCGACCACGCCTTCATTGCCGACGCCGGCGCTTTCGGCCGAGGCGCCGCTGGCCATGACATAGTGCAGGGAGACGATGGCGGTGGTCGGAAAGTAGGCGTACTGCAACTGTTCGTCCGGCTCATAGAGGATTTCGCCGAGTCGCAGGGTGACCAGTTCCAGATGCGCGGCAACCGGCTCGAATTCCTCTTGCGGCAGCGCGGCAAGAAGATGGTTGTGGTTGGGGTTGTTAGAGAATGGCATGGGCATTCTCGGTGGTTTTCCTGTGGTAGGTGGTCGGGGTGAGCTCCACGCCGATGCCCCGGTAGCCGACGAAGCGGCAGGCGGTGTTGAACATCGGCTCCCCGCTGACCCGGAAGGTTTGGTGCGTGCCATCGGGTTTGTCGCGGCTGAAGATGAAATCCAGAAAGGGCTGGCGTGCCGCAATCGTTGCACGCAGGTAGGCGCGCTCGTCTTCATGCCAGCCAGAGTCCTGCGCCTGGGCCGGGTCATCGCCCAGCGCGTCGGCCTGGATGCCGAGCATGTCCAGGACCGGGCCGGAGACGGCTGTGAAGCGGCCGTTCTCATCCTGTTCCCAGTACCAGTCGGAGGCCAGTTCGGCGAGGCTGCGATAGCGTGCTTCGCTTTCACGCAGTTCGAAGGTCCGCTCAGCCACGGTCTGCTCCAGGGTCTGGTTGTAATCCCTGATTTTCTTGTACAGGAGCCGGACCTCCAGCATGTTGTGGATGCGGGTGCGGACTTCGACCAGGTCGAACGGTTTGCTGATGAAATCCTTGGCGCCGGATTGCAAGGCGCGCAGCTTGTGGCCGGGTTCGGCCGTGAGGACCAGCACCGGCAGATAACCTTCCGGATCATCGGCCTTGAGGCCGGCCATGACTTCGAAGCCATCCATGCCGGGCATCTGCAGATCCAGCAGGATCAGATCGTAACGATTCTGCCGGTGCAGCAGGCAGGCTTCGAGCGGATTGGTGGTCGAGCTGACATGGGTGTAGCCGTCTTCTGCGAGCAGTTGCATCAGCAAGACGACATTGGCTTCCTTGTCATCAACGATGAGGATGCGGGCATCCCGTATTTCCGTGTGGCTGAGCATCATTGCGCGGCCACCTTGCTGGCGAGGGGCAATTGTTCTTTGGCATGTTCGAGTGCCACGTCCAGGGTTTTCATGAACTCGTTGACCTTGATGGGTTTGGTGAGATAGCGGAAGAAACCGGCCTCCAGGCCTTTTTCCACGTCGCGATGCATGGCGTTGGCGCTGAGCGCCACCACCGGGATGCGTGCGGTCGTCGGATCTTCGGCCAGGATCTTCAGCGCACGGATGCCGCTGATGCCCGGCAGATTGATGTCCATCAGGATCACATCGGGCAGCTCGGTACGGGCCAGCTCGATCCCGCTGTAACCATCCCGTGCGCTGACCAGGCGGATGTCCGGGCGGCGCGCGATGAGGTCTTCGACCAGCATCAGGTTGGCCGGGTTGTCTTCGATATACAGCAAGGTGCTGAGCTGGGCATCGCTGGCGATGGTGTTCGGGTCGATCGGGTTGACATCGGTGGCATGCGCGGCCGTTTGTGGCTCGGCGACCAGGCTCATCTCAATCCAGAACATGCTTCCAGACCGATCGTGCCGCCCATCAACTCGGTCAGGCGCTTGGAGACCACCAGACCGATGCCGGTACCTTCGCCGACCTTGGCTTCCTGGCCGAGGCGGTTGAAGGGCTGGAAGAGCTGGGCCTGTTTCTCCGGGCTCAAGCCCTCGCCGGAGTCCTCCACGCAGATGCGGACGTGCTCCGGGTCGTGGATGACGCAGGCCACCACCACTGTGCCGGCGACCCGGTTGTATTTGATCGCGTTGGAAAGCAGATTGATCAGGACCTGTTTCAGACGTGTCCGGTCGGCTTTGACGTAGTAGCTCACTTCAAAGTTGGGGAAGGTAACGAGGATGCCGTGCTTCTGTGCCTGCGGTTCGATCATGGCCCGGCATTCCAGCATCACTTCGGTCAGCGAGATCGGTTCCAGTGACAGCGACAGTCGGCCGGACTCGATCAAGGCGAGATCGAGGATTTCGTTGATCAGGTCGAGCAGGTACCAGCCGGCCTTGAGGATCTGGTCGACGCTGCGCTTTTGCGAAAGCGTCGGCGCAGGCGTGCCGGATTCGATCAATTGCGCAAAGCCAAGGATGGCGCTCAGTGGCGTGCGCAATTCGTGACTCATGCTGGAGAGAAAATCCGATTTGGCGAGATTGGCCTTCTCGGCAACCGCCATGGCTTCGATCAGCTCCAGCTCGACCTGTTTGCGAACCGAATTGTCGGTGCCGATCAACAGGTAACCGATGATGTTTTCAAAGTCGTCGCGCAGTGCCGTGATCGACACGATGGCCGGGAAACGGCTGCCGTTCTTGCAGATGTAGGTCAGCTCGTAGATGTCCTCGATCCCGCGCGAGGCCTTGAATGCCAGGGCTTCAAAGCCCGGCGAGATGGTGGTCGCCAGTTCCAGGCTGAGCGCCTTGGCGCGGGCGCGGACTTCCTGCGGATCGTGGATGTCGCTCGGGTTGATCTTGTTGACGACCTCCTCGGCCTGGTAACCCAGCATGCGTTCGGCGCCCACATTGAAGAGCTGGATGATGCCTTTTTCATCGGTCGCGATGATCGAGAAATTGGCACTGGTCAGGATCGCGCTCTGCAAGGCCCCTGTTTTGAGCAAAGCCGCCTGGCGGCGTACTTCGGTGATGCCTGCTGCCTGGCGCGCTGCGTCACCAAGGGGGCCATATCCTGTTTCGGGCATGAATGCTTACCGTGAATAGCGTGCCAGGCAGGGGGGTATCGGCCTGGTAGCGCGTGGGGGTGAGCTGGCGCGGAGAAGCCAGAAGGGGCTCGTGCGAGATATCGTTGGAGGATCGCAGGCTTTTCCGCGCCGGTCTGTGCGCTGGCGTACAAAGCGGATCAGGCCATCTGGCTGATGGTTTTCCGGAAACGCATCAGGGATGCCGCGAACAGCACGCTGCCGATGGCGATGATGGCGAGCAGCTGTGGCCACACCACGTCAAGGCCGGCGCCGCGGTAGAGGATGGCCTGGGCTGCGGCGACGAAATGGGTGGTGGGCGCGGCGAGCATCACGTTCTGGATCAGTTCGGGCATGCTTTCGCGCGGGCTCATGCCGCCCGAAAGCAATTGTAGCGGCAGGAGCACCAGCACCAGCAGCATGCCGAACTGCGGCATGGAGCGCGCCAGCGTGGCGAGGAAGATGCCCATCGAAGTGGTGGCGAACAGGTGCAGCGCGGCGGCAAACATGAACAGGCTGATGGAGCCCTGGATGGGCACGCTCAACGCCCCCTGGACGATGAACACCAGCGCGCTCAGGGCGGCCATCAACACCACCAGACCCATCGACCAGACCTTGGCGAGCATGATTTCAGTGGGGCTGACCGGCATCACCAGCAAGTGCTCGATGGTGCCATGTTCGCGCTCGCGGATCAGCGCGGCACCGGTCAGGATGATGGAAAGCATGGTCACGTTGTTGATCAGTTCCATCACCGATCCGAACCAGCTGTTCTCAAGGTTGGGGTTGAAGCGCATGCGCGTCACCAGATCGACCGGGGGAGCCGTGTTGCGGTGGTAGCGCTGCACGAATTCACTGACTTCATCGGCTACGATCTGCTGGATGTAGATGTTGCCGGTGAAGGCCTGGGTCATGCGCGTGGCATCGATGTTGAGCTGCATGGCCGGGCTGCGGCCGGCCAGAACGTTGCGCTGGAAGTTCGGCGGGATATCGAGTACGAAGGTGTAGTCGCCACGATCCATGCCGGCATCGACTTGCGCCAGCGAGATCATCTTCGGCGTGTTGAAGTGCGGCGGGTAGAAGCTCGCCACCAGGCGCGCGGAGAGTGGCGAGCCATCTTCATCGACAATCGCGATGGACGCTTTGTGGAAGCTCTCCGGCATGGCCGTGGCGGCCACGTAGATCCCGGCCGTGAAGGTCCACACGATCAGCAGCAGCATGATCGGATCGCGGATCAGGCTCCACAGCTCCTTGATGCCCAGACGGTAGATGTTGGCGATGTGGTTCATCAGGCTTCCTGCTTTTTCAGCAACAGGATGGAGAGGCCGAGGATTACCGGCACCGCCATCAGCAGCGGCCAGAAGGACGGCGCCAGGGTGCTGAAGCCGAGCGCCTTGCTGAACACGCCGCGGCTGATGAGGAGCATGTGGGTGGCCGGGTAGATGCGCCCGATGAAGGCGCCGACACCTTCAAGCGATGACACCGGGTTGAGCAGGCCGGCGAACTGCACGCAGGGAATGATGGTGCCGATCATGGTGACGAACAATGCGGCGATCTGGCTTCGGGTGAAGGTCGAGGCTAGCAGGCCGAAGCCCGTGGAGCTGATGATGAAAATCAGGGTACCCGTCGCCAGGGTGAGGAAGTTGCCCTTGATCGGCACGTCGAAAACCGTGACGGCCAGCGCACTGAGCAAGAGGAAGTTGATCATCGCCAGCACGATGTAGGGCAGCTGTTTGCCGAGCAGGAATTCGCTGCGTGTGACCGGCGTGACATACAGGTTGATGATCGAGCCGAGCTCCTTCTCGCGCACCACCGACAATGCGGTGAGCATGGCCGGGATCATCATCAGCAGCAGCGGAATCACCGCCGGTACCATGGCGGGCAGGCTGCGCACATCCGGGTTGTAGCGGTAACGGGTTTCGAGCGTGCTGGTCGCGCTCAGCGGGATACCGAGACGATGGGTGGCCATGTCGACGAGCCACAGCTGGTGCATCGCCTGGATGTAGCCGCGCACGGTTTCGGCGCGCGTCGGCATCGCGCCATCGACCAAGGCTGCGACCTGCACCGGCGTGCCACGCTGGATGTCGCGCCCGAAACCGGGCGGGATCTCGATGGCCAGCGAGAGTTCACCGCTGCGCATGCGCTGGTCGAGACCGGTGTAATCGGTGATCGGCGGTCTCTCGATGAAATAGCGCGAGCCGGCAAGATTCAGGGTGTAGTTCTGGCTGAGTACGCTCTGGTCACGATCCAGCACGGCATAGGTGAGGTTTTCAACATCCAGGCTGATGCCGTAGCCGATGATGAACATCAGGATCGCGGTGCCCAGCAGTGCCAGCGTGGCGCGCACCGGATCGCGCTGCAGTTCCAGGGTTTCGCGCAGGGTGTAGCTGAAGGCGCGGGCCAGGCTGAAGTGCACACGGCGCGGAGGCGTATTGCTTGCGGCCGGTTTTGCGTTCCGGGTCTGGCTGGCGGGGGGCTGCTTGCCGCCGGGCGAGTCGCCCGAGGCCTCCTCCAGATAGGCGATGAAGGCTTCTTCCAGCGTTTTCGTGCCGCGCTGGCTCACTAGTGCGGCGGGCTGGTCGGTGACCAGCACCTTGCCCGCATTCATCAGCGAGATGCGGTCGCAGCGCTCGGCCTCGTTCATGAAGTGGGTGGAGATGAAGATCGTCACGTGGTCCTTGCGTGAAAGGTCGATCATCAGTTGCCAGAACGTGTCCCGCGCAACCGGATCAACGCCCGAGGTGGGCTCGTCGAGGATCAGCATCTCGGGCTTGTGCACCATGGCCACGGCCAGTGACAGGCGCTGGCGGATGCCCAGCGGCAGGTTCTCGGGCATGGCGTCCACCACACTGCCCAGGCTGAAGCGGCTCACCATCTCGTCAACCCGCGCCGGGATGGCGTCTTCAGGCACCTGGAACAGGCGCGCATGCAGCACCAGATTCTGGCGGACGCTGAGTTCGCCATACAGGGAAAATGCCTGCGACATGTAACCGACACGCCGCCGGGTGTTGATGTCGCGCGAATTGACCTGCTTGCCGAACAACCAGGCCGTGCCTTCCGTGGCAGGCAGGAGCCCGGTGAGCATCTTCATGGTGGTCGACTTGCCGCAGCCGTTGGAGCCGAGGAAGCCGAAAATCTCGCCGCGCTGGATGCGGAAATCGACGTGATCGACGGCCACAAAATCGCCAAAGCGCATCGTCAGACCGCGTGCTTCGATGGCGATGGCATTGTCTGCGGTCACCACCAGCGGCGGTACCACCACGGCGACATGGCCGCTGCGTTTGGCTTCGGGCAGGAGCGCGATGAAGGCCTCTTCGAGCGAGCGCGTACCGGTATGGGTATGCAGTTCGGTCGGCGTGCCGGTCGCAAGCACCTTGCCGGCATCCATCGCGATCAGCCAGTCGAAGCGTTCGGCTTCTTCCATGTAGGCGGTGGCGACGAGCACGCTCATGTCCTGGCGCTCGGCGCGGATATGATCGATGAGATCCCAGAATTGCTTGCGCGAGAGCGGATCGACGCCTGTTGTGGGCTCATCCAGGATCAGCAGATCGGGGTCGTGGATCAGCGCACAGCACAAGCCCAGCTTCTGTTTCATGCCACCGGAAAGCTTGCCGGCCGGGCGCGACAGGAAGGCGCGCAAGCCGGTGCTGCCGGTCAGTTCGTCGATGCGCCGGCGGCGCTCGGCCTTGTCATGGCCGAACAGGCGGCCGAAGAACTGCAGGTTCTCTTCCACCGACAGGGTCGGGTAGAGGTTCTTGCCCAAGCCTTGCGGCATATAGGCAATGCGCGGGCAGATGGCTTCCCGATGCAACGTGCTGGTCATGTCGCCACCGAGCACGTCGAGCCGGCCTTGCTGTACCGCACGCGCGCCGGCCAGCAGCGAGAGCAGGCTGGATTTGCCGACGCCATCCGGGCCAATCAGGCCCACCATGCAGCCGGCGGGGATCTCCAGATTGATGTCATCCAGCGCGAGGGTCTTGCCGTAGCGCAGGCCGATGCTGCTCAGCCGGGCGACGCATTGCGGATCGTGAGGGCTTGCCGGCGTCACCACGGCACCTTGACGGCCAGCTCGGCCGGCCACGGCGCCTGTGCATCGAGTTTGAGCCAGGCCACGCCCGGCAGGCCGCTTTTGACGATCTGTAAATGCTTTTGTAATAGTGCCGGATCAATCTGCGCCTTGACGCGGAACATCAGCTTCTGCCGTTCGTTGGCGGTCTCCACGGTTTTCGGGGTGAACTGCGCGGTACTCGCCACGAAACTCACCTTGGCCGGGATCACGTATTGCGGTGCGGCGTCCAGGATCAGATGGACCTCTGCACCCAGCGCGAGTTTGCCGGCGACGGTTTCGGGCACGAAGAAACTCATGTATACGTCGGTGAGATCGATCAGGTTGAGCACCTTGCCGCCTGCGCCGAGCACTTCGCCGGGCTGGACGATGCGGTATTGCACGCGACCCGCGCGGGGTGCGGTGAGCGCACTGTCATCGATATCGGCCTTGATGCGGGTGACGGTGGCTTCGACCGCAGTGACCCCGCTCCGGGCACTTGCGACCTGGGTGCGCGCAGCCAGGATGGCGGCCTGGGCGGCGGCCACCTGGGCCTTGGCTGCGCCGAGTGTGGCTTGCGCGGTGCGCACACGGGCGCGGTCGTCATCGAGCTCCTGCACGGAGGAGGCGCCTTCATGCGACAGGGTTTCGGAACGGGCCAAGCGGCGTTGTGCCGCATCGAGTTCGCTCTCGCGCTGGGCGACGATAGCCAGCGCGGCTTGCCGGTCGCTCTCGCGTACCGCGAGTTGCGCTTCGGCGCTGGCAACGGCGGTGACGGATTGCTGCTGGCGGGCACGCGCTTCGTCGCGCTGGGCTTCCAGCGTCTGCACCTGCATGTGGGCAAGCACCTGGCCGGCGGTCACGACATCGCCTTCACTGACCAGGATGTCCTCAACGCGTCCGCCAAGCTTGGCCGCGACATCGATTTCGGTGGCTTCGAGGCGGCCGTTGCCGCTGACGAAACCCTCGCCGGGCCCGGTGGGCTGGAGCATTTTCCAGATCACCAGGGCGACCACGATGAGGATCACGATGAGTGCCGCCGCAATAATCCATTTCTTCCATTTCTGGAAAAAGCTCGGCGGGGCGGGCGGCTCCGCAGCCACGGCGGCCGGGGCAGGGGGCGTTGCGGCCGGTGGCGCAGCGGCTGGCGTGGCAGTTGGCGCAGGCAGCACGGACGGGGTGGGTTCAGTGGGGGTCATGGCAAGCGAGCGCCTCGGGCGGGTTCGGTAGGGGGCTGTGCATCGGTCGGTACGGCATCTGCGGCGAGCGATCCGCCGCCCAGCGCGGCGTACAGGCTGACGCGGCTGGACAGCAGGGCACGCCGGGTCTGCACCAGCTGCTGCTCGGCGACGAGCAGGTCACGCTGGGCATCCAGCACATCCAGGAAAGCACTTGCGCCATTGTCATAACGCAGGCGCGACAGGCGTGCCCGTTCGGTTTGCGTGGCCAGCGCATTCTGGGCAATCCTGAGTTGCTGGCTCAGCCAGCGACGGGCTGCGAGCGCATCGGACACATCGCGAAACGCGCCCTGCACGGTTTTTTCGTAGTGGGCAACGGCCAGATCGCGGCGGACTTCGGCCAGACTCAGGTTGTTGCGCCGGCGTCCGCCATCGAACAGCGGCAGCGAAATGCTCGGCGCGAATTGCCAGGCCATGCTGCCGTTGGCGAACAGTCCATCCAGCTCGGCACTTGCACTGCCCAGCGAACCGGTCAGGGCGACACGCGGAAAGAAGGCTGCACGTGCTGCGCCGATGTTGGCGTTGGCTGCCCGCAACTGGTGTTCGGCCGCAATGATGTCGGGGCGCTGGATCAGGAGTGCCGAGGGAAGCCCCTCGCGCAATTCCATGAACATATCCTGATCGTCGCTGGAGGCTCTCTGCGCAGGCAGGTCGACCGGAGTGCCGACCAGTAGCGTCAGGGCATTGAGTTGGCTGGCGCGGGCCTGCTCAAGCTGGGCGCCGAGCGCCTGGGCCTGGGTCAGCAAGGTCTGCACCTGGGTCAGGTCGAGCCGCGAGGTCGAGCCCACCTCCACCCGCCGCGAGAAGATGCGCAGGGTTTCGGTGCGGCTGGCAATGGTCTGGCGGGCCAGGATGATCCGCTCATCCAGTTCGCGCAGGCCCAGATAGCTGTTGGCCACCTGCGTGATCAAGGCGAGGCGGGTGGCGCGGCGTGCGGCATCGGTGGCCAGGTAGTCCTGCAGCGCGGCATCCTGCAGGCTGCGCACACGTCCCCAGAAATCGAGTTCCCAGCTTGCCATGCCCAGGCCCACCTGGAATTCGTTGCCGAGCAGCGGCTTTCGGGTCAGGTTCAGGTCGGCCGGTACCCGCGAGCGTGTCACACCTGCCTGGGCATCGAGCGTGGGAAACAGGCCGGCGTGCTGGATGCCGTAACTGGCCCGCGCTTCTTCCACATGCAGGATGGCGCTGCGCAGATCGCGGTTGTTGTCCAGCGCCCGGGTAATCAAGCCCTGCAGGCGTGGATCGGTGAAGTAATCATGCCAGGCGATGGCAGCGGCATTGGCGCCATCCTGGTCTGCTTCGCTGTAGCGGGAGGCGACCGGCAGGGGAGGGACTTCATAGGTCGGCGCCATCGAGGCACAGCCTGCCAGCAGCAGGGCGAGGGCGATGCTCATATGCCTGCGCGGGGTACCGTGGCCGTAACCTGAAATGCGGGTCATGGGGATATGAAACTCCTTTTGCGGCAAGGATGCACAGGCGGCTGGCCGAACGTCTGTGCGGTGCCGAACAGTGCTTGCCACACATCAAAAGAGCCAGCTTTCGGGCTGGCTCTTTGCAGGGTTATGCGTGGATCAGGGAACGCGACGTTCGATCACGATCTGTTCGACTTCGACACGACGATTCGGCTCCAGGCACTTGATCAGCGCACTACGGCCCTTTTCCGAGCATTCAACGACCGGGTTGCTTTCACCCCTGCCGGTAGCGGTCAGGCGCTTGCCGTCGATCCCTTTGTTGGTCATGTAGGTCTTGACCGCATCGGCACGACGTTGCGAGAGCTTCTGGTTGTATTTTTCCGAACCCAGACGATCCGTGTATCCAATGATATTGACATTGGTGATGGTCGCGTCGCGGGTCAGCACATCGCTGATTTCATCGAGCTTGGGCTGTGCGCTGCGCAACTCGGCACTATCAAAGCTGAACAGCTCGGTTGAAGACAGGGTATGGCGCTCGAAACGCGGCGGGGCGACCGGTGTTGCCGGAGCGGCCTGCACGACGACCACGACGGGTTGCACAACAGGTTCTGCCTGGGCGGGCGCGGCACGCACGACCGGCGCCGGAGCAGCCGGTTTGTCGAACGCGTAAGTCACTGCCAGCGTGGCAATGCTGCCATGTGCGCGGTCAAAGCCGAGACTGTTGCCCCTGATGAAGGTTTCTGCATAGCGCACATCTGCCTGCATGCCCCACTGGTTGTTGAAGGAGTATTGCACTCCGAGGCCGGCGTTGGCATACGGTGAATAGCGGTTGCCCTTGGAGCCCGGACGATCATATTTGTCGTATTCCGCTCCGCCACCGATGAGCAGGAAGGGGCGGATGCGGCCACGCGAGAACAGGTAGAGCGCATCGGCGCCCAGGGTGTTTTCGCGGATGCTGGATTCACCAGTGTGCGCGCGGGAATAGGTGGTGCCGAACTGGATGTCCCATGATTCTGCAATCGGCTTGCCTACGCGCAGACCCACACCGCCGCCACGATGATCGGTACCGAACTTGTCGTCCGGATTCATCCCGTTGAGGCTGGGGGCGATATACCAGGAGGGGTTGTAATTGCCTTTGGCAGGCGCCTGGAAGCTGTTGTCCTGCGCTACGGCGTTGCCGGATGCGATGCATCCCAGGAGCATGACTGCGCCAGCTATGCATTTCATGTTGTTGCTGTCTTTCATGATGACCTCGTGTAATGGTTTGGCCTGCAAACAATGCAGAGGAGCGGTGTCGCCGCCCTTGATGGCAGAGCCGTAAGTGCTGGCGCATCGAGGAAACCAAAACTGATGGCGTTGCTCCGTGCTCTTCAAGCAGTTTTCCGGGGGTTTTGCGAAAAACCTGATGCCCCCCCGGGAACCTGAACCGGAGCTTGCACGCCGGGCGGTGTGAAGGTCTGTTCGCCAACGTACGCAAGCGCGCCGCAAATCCGGGTCATAAGCGCGCTGGCGTACAGATCGGTATGCCGGTTTTGCGCAGGCTCGATGCTTCTGAACGCAACGGAGAAAGAACCATGAAAACGGATGCAAGTGTGCAACAGGACGTGATTGAAGAGCTGAAGTGGGAAAACGCGGTGAATGCGGAAAACATATGCGTCGAGGTCAAGGACGGAATTGTCACCCTTGATGGCACGGTGAGAAGCTACGCCGAAAAGTGGAGTGCCGAGCGTGCGGCGCAGCGCGTGGCGGGCGTACAGGCCTTGACCGTTCGCCTGAACGTCAAGCTGGCAGACTGGAACCAGCGCAGTGACGTGGTGGTGGCCCATGCGGCACAAAACGTCCTGAAATGGATGAGTACCATCCCGACGGATTCAATCAAGGTCATGGTCGAGGGTGGCTGGGTCACCCTGTCGGGTGAAGTCGATTGGGATTATCAAAAGCAGGCTGCCATGCAGGCAGTCTCCAATCTGGTGGGCGTCACCGGGATCAGTGATCAAGTCACGATCAAGACCAATCCGGTCATCGGCGAAGTGAAATCGGAGATCGAGGCGGCCTTGAAACGGGTGGCCAAGACCGGTGACGGCGGCATCATCGTCGATGTGACGGGCGATAGCGTGGTCCTTTCCGGCGCCGTGCATGACTGGTCCGAACGCGAGCTGGTCAAGAACTCCGCCTGGGGCACGCCCGGGGTCCGGAACGTGGTGGACCATATGACGATTGCCGGGTGAGACGCTTGCACGGAATGCCCGGCCCGTGTCGGGAGCTTCCGTCTTGTCTGCCTTGAATGGTCTGAATGAAGGGTCTCGCTACGTGCGCCATCGAACAGATGGGAAGACGGATTGTGCGCACGCTGGCCCCTCTTGACCGAGTGGAGGTTTTGTTATGAAAACGGATCTGGATGTACAGCGTGATGTGATTGCCGAGCTTGACTGGGAACCTTCCGTCGATGCCGCGCATATCGGTGTGACGGTCAATGGCGGGGTGGTGACCCTGACCGGCCATGTGGCGAGCTATGCAGAAAAATTTGATGCCGAGCGCGCCGCGCAGCGTGTCTCCGGCGTCAAGGCCATGGCGGTTGCGATGGATGTCGCCCTGCCGGCCTTCAGCCTGCGGACCGATGCGGATATTGCCGGCGCAGTGGAAAACGTGTTGCTCTGGTCTACCCATTTTCCGCGTGATGCGCTCAAGGTCGTGGTCGAGAATGGCTGGGTCACCTTGTCGGGCAATCTGGACTGGCAATACCAGCGGCGCGCGGCCGTGGCCTCGGTGCAGCATCTGATGGGCGTGACCGGCGTCAGCGATCAGATCCTCATCCATCCGGAAAGCACGATGGGTGACATCAAGCTGGGCATCGAATCCGCCTTGAAGCGCTATGCCAAGGGCGATGCCCGCAACATCAATGTCAAAGTCAGTGTGAAAGGTGACGAAGTCACGCTGGAGGGGCATGTTCATAACTGGGCTGAACGCAATCTGGCGCTGAATACCGCCTGGGATGCGCCCGGTGTGCGCGGCGTGGTGGACAAGATGGACATCGCCATCCTGTGAGCGGCTTGAGGTTTGATTCATTCTTTCAACTGGAAAAATCATGGACAACAAAGACTCGTGCATTCATGTCTTCAATACCCATCAGGCTGCAGAAGGCGCGATCCTTGCGCTGAGCCGTGCCGGCTTCAACATGAAGATGCTTTCGCTGGTCGGCAAGGGTTACCACAGTGAAGAAAATCCGGTCGGCTTCTACACCTCGGAAGACAAGATCAAATCCTGGGGCGGCATTGGCGCTTTCTGGGGAAGCATCTGGGGCCTGTTGCTGGGCCCCGCCGTCTTTTTCCTGCCTGGCCTGGGCCTGATGGCAATGGCAGGGCCTGTTGTCGCAGCACTGGTGGGTGCGCTGGAAGGCGCGGTCGTTGTTGGGGGCGCATCGGCTCTGGGCGCGGCCTTGACCCAGATCGGCGTGCCGAAAGATCAGGTCATCAAGTATGAGAGCGCACTCAAGGTGGATAACTACATCCTCATCGTGCATGGCAGTGCGGACGAGAAAGAACGTGCCCGCTCGCTGCTGGCGGATCTGAAGGCGTAGCCTGTCGTCTAGGAATCTGTCTCCGAGATTGCAAAAGCCATAAATTTGGCGGCAATTCCGGGTAATCAATTCCTCTCCAACCCTTCCCTTGAAAGGGAGGGCGTTGAATGACAGGCCAAATATCGTGAACAGTTCCTGAAAGTTCGTCATGCCCTGCGCTTGTGGTGTCTATGCTGAAAGATCAGGATTTTCTGTTACATCAAGGAATGCAAGATGCCTGAAGCAATCAAGGAAGGGGCGGCCTCCGGCGGCCTGAGCGCCGCAGCTGCTGCCGCGCGCCTGAAGGCCGATGGCTATAACGAACTGCCCAGGCCCGAGCAACGCGGCTTCATGCGCATCCTCTTCGAGGTGGTGTGCCAGCCGATGTTTGCCTTGCTGATCGGTGGCGGCGTGGTCTACCTGCTCCTTGGCGACCGGATCGAGGCTTTGCTGCTGCTGGGGTTTGCCACACTCTCGGTGGCCATCACCATCGTTCAGGAGTCGCGTAGCGAGCGCGTGCTCGAAGCTTTGCGCAATCTGGCGAGTCCGCGCGCCACAGTGATCCGCGATGGCCGGCGGATCCAGATCGCGGGGCGCGAGGTGGTGTGTGGTGATCTGATTGTCATTTCGGAGGGCGACCGCGTAGCGGCCGACGCCACGCTTTTATCCGCACACGATCTGCTGCTGGACGAATCCTTGCTCACCGGTGAATCGGTGCCGGTCCGCAAGATGGCACCGGAAGCCGGCGCTGCACCTGCCGCGAAACACCTTGATCCGGTGCCGGGTGGCGAAGACCTGCCCTATGTGTTTGCCGGTACGTTGGTCGTGCGTGGCACCGGCAATGCCCTGGTGCACGCAACGGCGGCGCGCAGTGAAATGGGCAAGATCGGCCATGCCTTGCACACGATAGAAACCGAGCAGCCTTCCCTGCAAAAACAGATCGGCGTATTCGTCCGCAATTTCGCCATCATCGGTGGGGTGGTCGGCGTTGGTGCCGTGCTGCTGTTCGGATTCTTGCGCGGTTCGTGGCTGCAAGCCATGCTGGGCGGCATCGCGTTGGGCATGTCACTCTTGCCTGAGGAGTTTCCCCTGGTCATGGCAGTTTTCATGGCCATGGGTGCCTGGCGGATTTCGCAGGCACGGGTGCTGACCCGTCGGGCTTCCGCTATCGAAACGCTGGGGGCCACGACTGTTCTGTGTACCGACAAGACCGGTACCCTGACCGAAAACCGCATGACCCTCGTTGCCATGCTGCGTGCCGAGGAAAGCTGGAACCCAGGCGCCGCGCCGGTTTCGGGCGGCTTGCAGGAAACCCTTGCGGCAGCGCGGGCCGCGTGTCCCGCCGAGCCCACCGATCCGATGGATGTGGCGGTGCATACGCTCTTCGCCAGACAGTTTCCGGCCCTTGCGGATGCTGCAGCGCCCAGGCTCCTGCGCGCCTATGGCCTGCGCCAGGATCTGCTCGCTGTGGCAAACGTCATGGCCGGCGAAGCCGAAGGCACGGGTGTGGCCTATGCCAAGGGTGCCCTCAAAGCGATTGCGCAGATCTGCCGCTTGCCGGAAGACCAGTTCGCCCGTATCCGCGTCCAGCAGGATCAGTTGGCCGATCAGGGCTTCCGCGTGCTGGCCGTGGCGAAGTCTGCCGTGCTGACGCTTAAGTCCGTGCAGGAGTTACCTGAATCGCCTTGCGATATCAAGTTTGAATATGTCGGGCTGATCGCCTTTGCCGATCCCTTGCGCGCCAATGTGCCGGCAGCCGTGGCCGAATGCCGCGCTGCAGGGATCCGTGTGGTGATGATCACGGGTGACTATCCGGCGACCGCCTGTGCCATCGGGCGCCAGGCCGGCATTGACGCGAGCGCGGTGCTGGATGGTGACGCCATCGAAGCCATGTCGGATGACCAGCTCGCGGTGGGCGTGAAGACTACGTCGATCTTTGCGCGCATCCGTCCCAACCAGAAGTTGCGCATCGTCCAGAGCCTCAAGGCCCGTGGCGAAGTCGTGGCCATGACCGGTGATGGCGTCAACGACGCGCCCGCCATCAAGGCCGCGCACATCGGCATCGCCATGGGCGGACGGGGGACGGATGTGGCACGCGAAGCCTCGGCGATCGTACTGCTCGACGATGACTTCGGCTCGATTGTCAAAACCATCCGCCTCGGCCGGCGTATCTACGACAATCTGCGCAAGGCCATCGAATACATCGTGGCCGTGCACATCCCGATTGCCGGGCTGGCGCTCCTGCCTTTGCTGCTGGGCCTGCCGCTCATGCTCACGCCAATCCATATCGCATTCCTGGAAATGGTCATCGACCCGGCCTGCTCGGTGGTGCTCGAAGCCGAAGGCGAGGAAGACGATGTCATGCAACGCCCGCCGCGAGATCCCGCCAGCCCCTTGCTGCGGACGAACCGGGTGGTGTGGGCGGTGCTGCAAGGCGTGATCGTGCTGGCCATCCTGGCCACGATCCTGATCAGTGCCGCGCGCCTCGGCATGGCTGATGATGATCTGCGCGCCCTGGTGTTCGTGTCGCTGGTGCTCATGAACATGGGCCTCATCCTGGTCAACCGCTCGTTCAAGGCCTCGCTGATCCGCGCCTTCCTGAGCCCCAATCGTTCGCTGTGGATCCTGCTGGGCAGCGTCTCCGTGCTGCTGACTATCGCCGTGGCCTGGCATCCGGCGCAAAGCCTGTTCCATTTCGGCCAATTGCATTGGGATGACCTGGGTTTCTCCGTGCTCGCCGGCCTGGCCTGCTTGCTGCTGCTGGAAGGGATCAAGTCACAATGGTTCCGCTTCGGCCGGGGTGCGCGGACGGGACGAACTTCCGGCGATGCGTAGGGCATCGCGGATCGCGAGCGAAGGTACGGACGCCTGGCGTCATCCCGGCGCAGGCCGGGATCCAGAGATCGTCGCAAAAGGCGCTGGACTCCGTTCTTGCGGAATCTGGTCATTCGCGAGCGCCTGTCTGGCCAACTTGATCACCGCGCTGGCGGTATCTGCGCACTCCGCTGATTAGGCTGAGCAGCGGCTTTCGAGTGAAGCCGTCATTCTGAGGAACGGCTCACCGGCAAATCATCGGCCAAAGCGGCCCGTCGGCGTGCCGCGTAAGAGCGACCGCTCTAGCCCCTTCGCTCCTCCAGACAGATGCATCTTTTCACCTGACCTAGTCATGCTACGGATGACCGCTGCGTTCTGTTAGCCGAAGTGTCATGCGTCTGCCTCCGTGATTGTTTGCGGGGCAAATTCTTCATGCAGCCGTCCATTCTCGAGTTGCAGCACGCGATGCATGTCGCGCAGCGAGCGCGTGCGATGCGCGATGGCGATTAGTACCGCGTCGGCACGCATGCTGGTCATGATGCCGTGCATGACGCTATCCTCTGTGGTGTCATCCAGCGCCGAGGTGGCTTCATCGAGGATGAGGATGTCGGGCTGGCGATATAACGCCCGTGCAATGCCAACGCGTTGGCGTTCGCCACCGGACAAGGCATGACCACGCTCTCCGAGCGGCGTGGCTGCACCCAGCGGCAATCGCATGATTAGTTCATCCAGCGCAGATGCCTTACACACTCGAGCGAACAGTTCTTCATTCACCTCGCGCATCAGCGTGATGTTGTCGCGCAGTGAGACGTTGAACAGCTCTACCTCCTGTAGCACCACGGCAATGTGCTTCTCCAGCTCTTCCTGAGCAATCAACTGATTGCACGTGCCGCCGATCCCAATGCTGCCCGAGTTTGGCACGTACAGACCCAGCATGAGCTTGATCAGCGAAGACTTACCGCTGCCTGACGAGCCCGCAATGCCGATGCGTTCGCCGCGCGTCAGTGTGAAGCTAACTCCGCGTAGTGCCGTCTTGTCGCCCCATGAGTAGTGTAAATCTCGGACGCAAATCTGCCTCCAGTTGCTCGGGAATGGAACTGTCGCCGCACTTGTTCCCGCGTGCTCGAACAGCGGCATCAGGCGCATCAGTTCCGCGTAACGCTCAATCATGGTCTGGAAGCGATCAGTAAAGGCATTCGTGCTGGCGCGCAGGCTGTTGAAATATTGCAGATAGGTCACGACGAAGCCGACAGCGATGACGTGATTGAGCGTCGCCCACGAGATCGCCGTCAAGAAGATGCCGAAGGCAATGCCGATATGTACGTGAAATGTTAGCGCCTTGCCGGCATTGAGCGCGACGCGGTTGTGGCCGAGCGCCTTCGCACTGGCCTCTCTGTTTTCTACCGCATTGCGCACCATGGACCCCGCACCGGATGCCTTGATAGTGAGCATATTTGTCGTGCCTTCTACGATGGCGCCGCTGGCATTCTCTACCCCGCTGTTGATGTGCATGCTCAGTCGCGCGATCTTTATGTCATAGGTGCGTTCGATCAGCACCATGCCGGTCACGAAGTAGACGCCGAAGGCGATGAACCACGGACTGATGAAGGCGCAGGCAATGACAACGCCGAGCATGGCCGATAGCGGCTGGGCAATCTCGTTGTGGAAGTTGCCCCAGTCGCGCACTGCATCGGCGCCCGTAATCAGACGCTGCACCTTGTTGCCTGCTGACTCTTGGTGATGCCAGTTCATCGAGAAGCCAACGAGACGCTCGAAGCCCCACACGCGAGCGCGGTAGCGACAGTTGAGTGCGATCTGGCCAAGCACGCGCTTGCTGCGCAGACGAAACCATGCCACCACGCCGCGCGACGCGGCCAGTGCAGTGATCAGCATTGCGAGTGGCAGTAAGCTGTCTCCTGGCCGGTAGCCCATCAGCAGGGTGATCAGCATGCCGTTGAGGAATGGTGGCAGCAGCTCACCGGTCTCGGTGATGAGCACGATGGGCATGTGGATGAAATAGCGCTTTCTGTCCTCGGCGAGAAACAGCAGCATGGTTGTGGCGACAAATTTGATCGGCTTCAGTATCGGCATGGATGTTTGCATTTCAGTGCATGAAGGGACGCCGAAAAAGTATCATTGGTCCTCATGCGGGCAGTGATCGGAATTGCCCGATTCCACAGACAGGTATGCATGGCATGAGCATCAACATTGACAGGCAGCTACGCCAGATCAAACGCTTCGGCACGCTCGCGCGCTATATCGACGGTCATCTCGATGACACGCTGACGCTCGCGCAGCTTGCCGAGGTGGCCTGCATCTCGCGTCATCGTCTCGATGGTGGCTTCCATGCGTATGCGCACGAGACGCCGATGGGCCGCGTGTGGCGTCTGCGCCTGCAGCGCGCACGCCAGGCGATCATCGCGCAGCCCGAGCGCTCGCTGCTCGACGTTGCCTGTGAGGCGGGCTATGCCTCGACGCAGGCTTTCAGCCGCGCTTTCAGCCGTCTGCACGGACAGGCGCCTTCGGTATTTCGCCAGTACTCACCAGTGACGCATGCAGCCTTGCGTATCGAGCTTCTGCCTGAGATGGTGATCCAGTACATTCCCTACTCGGGGCAACGTTCGGATTTGCAGCAGGCCTCAAACGAACTGCGCGCGCGGGCCATGGCCTGTGGCATCGAGCGTGACAAACGCTTCGGGTGGGCGGTGGATGTCGAAGCCAATTTATATGCTTCCGGCACGAGCCGCATCGACACTGAGGCCGCCTTGCTGCACGCGCCGTTGGCGCACAGGATTTCCGGTCTCGATGAAGGACGACTGCGTGGCGGCGCGTATGCGGTGTTCCGTTTCGAGAGTGGCGTCGACATTCCTGCCGCGCCGCTGCTCATGACACGCATCGAAGAGGAAACAGGCTGGCGCGCTGTCGAAGGGCCATGGCTGCGCCGCTGTCGCAATGTGCAACACCTGCCCTCATTCCTCGACCGTCGCTTCGAGGTGTACGTCCCCGTACAGCCGTCTGGCCGGGCAGACGTTGCTGAGGCACAGGCGTTCATCCTGGAGCGCTAAAGGCCTACGTGTCCTTACGAGTAAAAGCGTCGATAGTCTGGCAAAGTAAATCATCGAAGCCCATTGCTCTGCGGGCTTGGTTCGTGCTAGGGGCCTGCACTACAAGCACGCGCTGGTTCGGGCTGCTCGGTTTTGAGGCGCGCGGGCGCGCGCCGTTGTTTGCGCGGACAAGAGCCTGGCAGGCGTTGGATGCCTAGATCGGGCAGACGATGTGCTCTCTGGCGCTCCTGCTAATACGCTAGGTATGTCAGGGTTTTTAGGGGAGTGCCATGTACGTTTCAAAGCATCACAGGCTCGAAGACCGGGCAATCATTCTTGAACTGATCGAGCAACATCCGCTGGGGGCCTGGGTATGTCACGACACGGAGGGCTTAATTGCCAACCACGTCCCTTTCTTTCTGGATCGCGAGCAGGGGCCTTACGGCACACTGATCGGTCACGTCTCCCGCGCGAATGAAGTATGGCGCCGCCTAGGCGATAAGGGGCTTGCTTCGGTGATCATGTTCCAGGGGCCGCAGGCCTATATAACGCCAGGTTGGTATCGCGCCGCTGACGATAAATCGTCACGCTGGTCTTTACAAAGCTTTGATCACCGTTCATGGCGGCAGCCGCTGCGGCCTGGCTCACCGAACAGCAGTTGCCGGATGATTGCGACAACAGTGTATCAATGGCCCGAATCAAGTCCGTCGGGCCGGCAGCGTAGCCGATTCGCCAGCCGGTCATTGCATAGGTCTTTGAGACGCCATTGATGACGAGGGTATCCGGCAGGTTTCAAAGTGAAGCGGTCATCTGAATGGCCGGTAAAAGGAGGCTGTGAGCGTCCCTTCATGGCCGACTGATCACATCGACCAGCACGCTGACATTGTAGTAACAGCGCCGTGATCATGTCGGTTCAGAAGGGGTGATCAAGTTCACTAGATTGCGCAGTTCTTCGCCGGAAGGATGGCAGCGGGCTCACTCGCCTCCCGAGCAGATACCGGGCGGGTACCTCAGCGCAGGCATCTGGACGAAACTTCTGTCGTCTTCTGCTTGCCTGGCTTATGGCTGCGCAGAATTTTCCGGGCGTGGTGCGGCGTTCTTCACGTATTTGTCGAACCAGCGGACCATTTCGTAGATCAGCTGTTCGTTCGATTCGCGCGCCGTGTACCAGTGCGGCTCGTGCGGCAGCATCACCAGCCGTGCGGTCCCGCCGTTGCCACGGATGGCTTCAAAGAGCTTGGTGGCCTGCAAGGGCGTGGTGCCCGGGTTGGCATCGTCTGCGCCATGGACGATCAGGAGCGGCGCCTGGAACTTGTCGGCATAGAAGAACGGGGAGACTTTCTGATACACCTCCGGCGCTTCCCAGAGTGAACGACGCTCGCTCTGGAAGCCGAAGGGCGTGAGGGTCTTGTTGAAGGAGCCACTGGTGGCTACGCCGGCGCGGAAGAGCCGGGTGTGTGCGATGAGGTTGGCTGTCATCAGCGCGCCATGGCTGTGGCCGGTCACGCCGATGCGCTCGGGGTCGACCACGCCAAGCTTCACCGCTTCATCGACAGCAGCTTTGGCATCGGCTACGAGCTGATCCATATAAGTGTCATAGGCCGTCTTCGGATCGCCTACGACGGGAAAGGAGGCGTTGTCGATGATCGCGTATCCGGCAAGGAGCAGGAGACGATATTCGCGCAGGCGTGTGAAGGTCTGCTCCGAGCCGCTGACTTGCCCTGCCGATGCGGCATTCGCGTAATCCAGCGGATAGGCGTACAGGATCGCCGGCACGCGCGTTCCCGGCTTGTAGCCAGGCGGGGTGTACAGCGTGAACGAGAGGTCGAGACCGTCGGCACGCTTGTACTTCACGAGTTGCTTCTTGATGCTGCGCACGGCCGGTGCGGGATCCGGGATATGGGTGAGCGCGCGGGCGGTGGAAACGTACGCGGGCTCGCCAGCCTCTGCCGTCGCAGACTGGCCGAGGGTGCGCATGAAGGCGTTGGGTGGATCGACAGGCGACTGGTGCCAGGTGAGGAAGCTGCTGGCGTCTGCGCCGGTGAAGGCGAGGAAGACCTCGTAGGCATCCTTGCCACTGCGGAACAGGCGTTCGCTCTTGAGCGTTGCGAGTGAGAGCCTGTCCAGGAAAGGACGGTCGCCGTCAGGCGATGCACCCTTGCCGGCGAGGTAGATGGCGTCGCCTTCCTGACGGATGACCAGAGCGCCATTGGCCATGCGGCGCATGACGGGATTGCCGGGCGCGGCATACTTTTCGTCGTAGGACAGATCCCACAAGAGGCGGGGCTTCTGTTGCGGATCATCGACGTTGACGATGAAGCTGCGCTGCCAGTGGCGATTCATGTCGAATTCGCTCATCAGGGAGAAATCCTTGCGTTCGCCCCAGGCGAATCCACCGAAGCGTTGTTCGGTACGCAGGATTTCGACAGGTGCTGCCGTGAATGGCGCGCGTTGCATGAGCAGCTTGTCGCGCGCGGGGACTTTCACCTTCCAGTCCCCCCCGTCAAGCGCTTCGGCCCAGATCAGCGTGGCGGGTTCGTTCTGGCGCCAGGCGAAGTCGCGCGGACCGGTCGGCACTCCCTGGATGGGGACGCGATCAGCCAGGGGCAAGGAGGCCACGCTGTGGAGGGTGAGCTCGCCATGCGCGGGGGCGTCCCACACCTGCACTTCACGCGGGAAGCGGTCGTAGGTGGTGACGTAGGAATAGGGCTTGTGCATGGCGGACACGAGGATGTGGCGGCCATCGGGGGCGGAGTCGACTTCGAGGTAGTTGGCGACCTTGCCGATGGGGCGGATGGTGCCGGTGCCGATGTTGATCGTCGCGATCTGGCTGGCCGCGTAATGGTCGAACAGGTCTTCGTCGTGCTTGTTGCTGAGCGTGTCGCGGTTTTCATAGGTACTGCTCTGGCCTTTGCTGCCATCGGCTTCCTGGATGCTGGGGCCGACCGGTGTGCCTGTGGCGGCAGGGGGCAGGCCCAGCCCCTTGGGCAGCAGCTTCACCAGCAACGTCTGGTTGTCCAGCCACTGCAATGCATCGCCGAATGCGGGGTTGAGCCGGGCCCCCTTCATCTGGCGCAATTTGCCGGTGGCGGCGTCTCCCACCCACAGTTCGACCGCGTCGGCCGCCGTGTTGGTGAATGCAAAATGCTTACCGTCGGCCGACCAGAGCGGTGCGCCCGGGCATGCATCGGGAGGCAGCGCCACGGCGCGCTGCTGGCCGCTGGCGATCGTCACCAGCGCATAGCTCGCAGCACACGGCGTGATGCCGTAGCCTCCAGGCGTGTCATGCCGGCTGTGGTTCTTCACCTCGATACGCACGCCTGCGAGCTTCACGATGGGCGTGGCGACACGTTCCAGAGAGGGATATTCCTGCCAGGCGACGAGCAACATTTTTTCGCGCGTAGGGCTGACGCTGGGGACCGGCAGGCTGGGGGCTCGCATCACATCGAGGATTTTCCTGGGCGGCAGGTTGTAGCCGTTGTCGGTGGTTTCCGTCGCTGCGGATGCAAAAGGCATGGGCATTGCGCCGAGCAGCACTAAGGCTGTGGCAGTGCGGGACAAGACTGTGGAGAAGGACATGTTTGGGCTCGACGACAGGCGTGGCAGAAAGGCTGAAGTATGCGATCTGACCTGGCTGTTTGCCGGGAGTTTCAAATTTATTAAGCAGCAGGAGCCTGTCGATCCGGCCAGGCCGGGTTGAAGTCCGTTCGCTGCGTGGTACGCCTGGTGCGTATCAAATGCACGTGGACGCAAAAAAAGGCGGCCGAGCGGCCGCCTTGAATTGGGTGATGGGGTTCAGGGTACGGAACTGACGCGCCAGACCACATTGCCCACATCGTCAGCAACGAGTAAGGCCCCTTGTTTGTCGAGGGCCACGCCGACCGGTCGGCCGTAGGCGGTGCCTTCCTTGCTGAGAAAACCTGTCAGGACATCCACGGGGGCGCCCACCGGCTTGCCCTCGACGAAGGGCACGAAGATGACCTTGTAGCCGCTGAAGGGCTTGCGGTTCCACGAGCCATGCTGGCCGATGAACATACCGTTGGCAAACGAGGCGGGCAGGCTGGTGCCGGCGGATGAGGCGAGGCCGAGCGGCGCGGTGTGGGCGCCCAGGGCATAGTCCGGCACCGTGGCGCTGGCGACCAGATCGGGGCGTGGCGGGGTTGCGCGGGTATCGATGTGTTGGCCGTAATAGCTGTAGGGCCAGCCGTAGAAGGCACCATCGCGTACCGAGGTGAGAAAATCGGGAACAAGGTCATTGCCGAGTTCGTCCCGTTCATTGACTACGGCCCACAGCTTGCTGTTGTCGGCATCCCAGGCCAGTCCGTTGGGGTTGCGCAGGCCGCTGGCAAAAACGCGGTAGGCGCCGGTGTGCAGATCCATCTCCCATATCGCGGCGCGCTGCGCTTCGGCTTCCATGCCGCGTTCGCCTACATTGCTGTTTGAACCCACGGTGATGTAGAGCTTGCTGCCATCCGGGCTGGCGAGGATATTCTTGGTCCAGTGATGGTTGATCGGCCCGGCCGGCAGGGCAACGACCTTGATCCCGGCGGCGGTGATGTGGGTGTCTCCCGTAACGTACGGGAAGCGCATCACGGCATCGGAGTTGGCGATGTACAGGTCGTTGTTGACCAAGGCCATGCCGAAGGGGGAATTGAGCCCTTCGAGCAGCACCGAGCGCATGTCGGCGATGCCATCGCCATCCGTGTCACGCAGCAAGGTGACGCGGTTGGCACTGGCTACGGTAGCGCCTGCCCGCTTCATGAGCAGCCCCATTACCCAGCCCTTGAGACCCTTGGCGTCTTCAGGCTTGGCGGGGGAATTGGTTTCGGCAACGAGCACATCGCCGTTGGGCAGCACATACAGCCAGCGCGGGTGATCCAGCTCGCTGGCAAAGGCGGCCACACGCGTCCCGGGGGTGGAAAGCGGCAGGATGCCCACCGGCCAGCCCTTGGCCGGAGCGATGTTTACGGTGGGGATCTTGTCATGGGTGGGCGCAGGTAATGCGGGTTGTACCCCGACGCCGGCTGAAAGCGGCACGGTGGAGGTTTCACCGCAGGCCGCAAGCGACAGCAAGAGGCTGCCGGCGGCCAGCCCGGACAGGCACAGGCGGGATTGCCGCCGCAGGGCTGCAGAAGGGCGTCCGGGGGTGTTCATCAAATCCTCCCGATGATCAGCAGGACGACAACGACAAGCAGGACCAGGCTGACCCCGCCGCTGGGGCCATAACCCCAATTGCGGCTATGCGGCCAGTTCGGGATGACGCCGATCAACATCAGAATCAGGATGATCAAGAGGATGGATCCTAAGCTCATGGGGTACTCCTTGGTGGGGGTTGGGGGCGAACTTCATTCGATTGCGAGAACGTGTTTTTGATGCTGATTGAATTCAATGACGAATTGTTTTTATGGGCAAAGACTCTGTCATTCAGAAGCGGGGTCAGGGGTGGATGGGTGACGCATCGTTTGGGGCAGTGTAGGCAGATCGGCGCGGGCTGTATGTTCGCTATCGAACCGAACGGGCGTGTGGCGCAAATCACGCATGCCCGGATTGCAGGGGAGCGATTCCCCGTGGGTTTGTTCGCTCAGTGCGAAACGAACGCGCAGTGCGTGCCCTTGAGCAGTAGATCGCGCGTTACGCCGCCCAGCGCCCATTCGCGCAGGCGGCTGTGGCCGTAAGCGCCGGCCACGATGATGCTGATTCCGTGGGCCTTGGCGATGGCGTCCAGTTGCCTGGCGTCATGCTCGTCGGCGGCCGCTTCGATGGATTCGGCGATCACCCCGTGCTTTTTGAGCCAGTTCACTACGTCGTCGAGGCTCTTGCGCATCAAAGGTTTTTCATCCTTGCCGAAGAGCGCGACAACGCTGACTTGGGCGGCCATTTTCAGCAGTGGCAAAGCGTCCAGCACGGCACGGCGGGATTCGCGTGAGTCTTTCCAGGCGATCATCACCTGGTCCAACCCCAGTTTTTCGATGGCGATTGGCACCATCAGGACCGGGCGGCCCAGCTGCATGATGAGGCTACCTGTGTCAACGTTGCGCGGCGCATCGGTCGTGTTGATGGCGCCCACGCCGGTGATGAGCAGATCGGTACTGCGGGCTTCATTGGCAACATAATCGGCGAGCGAACCGGTCATGACGCAGGAACGCCATTCCAGTGACTGGGCATGGGTCTGCATGGCCTGGCGGAACTCGGCTTCGGTTTCGCGCATGTTCTGGTTGATCTGGTCCCGCGCCTGCTCGAAAAAATCCGTGGCCACATAGGCGGCGTCGTAAGTCATCTGCATGGGCTGACAAGTTGCGATGCCGATCACATCGGCGTGAAACAGATCGGCCATGTCACTCGCGACCTGGAGAAGCCCCGTATTCAGGTGTCCAAGTTCCAGATTCACCATCAAGCTTGAGTAGTTCATTGTGTGTCTCGTGGCGGAGAATGGATCCGCACTACCGGTTGAAGGGCCGACGCGTGCGCTCTGGCACGCGAACGGCGACTGAGTGCTCAGGCGCTGTGTTTCTTCACCCAGGCCACGTAGTGATCCATCCAGTTCTGCAGGAACTTCAGACTGGGCTCGCCGATGTTGCCGCTGGCGTCAAACAAGCCTTCGCGGGCCTGGAGAAAGGCTTCGGGCTGGCCCATGGTCGGTACATCCAGATAGGCGAGGATGTTGCGCAGATGCTGTTGCGCCAGGCTGGTACCAATGGCCCCGAGCGATACACCGATGATGCCGGTGGGTTTGCCGCCCCAGACGCTTTGACCATACGGCCGTGAAGCCTGATCTATGGCGTTCTTGAGCACGCCCGGGATGGAACGGTTGTATTCGGCGCTGACGAACAGCAGGCCGGCTGCGGCACTGATTTCGCTTTTCAGACGTTTGACGGCGACGGACTGATTTGCGTCGTCGTCCTGATTGTAGAGAGGCAGATCACCGATCTGGACCTGCTTAAACGAGAACTCCGGTGGTGCCAGTTTGGCCATGCCATCGGCGAGTTGGCGATTGAATGAATCACGGCGCAGGCTGCCGACGATCACGGCGATCGGGTATTGGGTCATGAGGCGCTCCTTGGGAAAGGGGAACAAGCGGACGAGACCTCGTGGGTTCCAGTCTTCGGGAGACCCGCTAAGGCGCACAAGCTTTTGTGGTGGGGGCAGGGCAGGGTTTTACCGTGATGCCCCGGGCTTGCTCTGGATAAAAGCTTACAAATGCCTAGCCGGGCAGTCTGTGCGCCAGACAACACTCTGGCGGGTGCTTGTCGGCGGTCTCTCCCGGATGCGTACGGTGGCGTACAGACGCATGTTGTCCGGCATTTCAAAGTACTACGAGCGGCTGCTCCGGCCTGTGTGCCGGGCAGCGATGTTTGTGGGCGGACTGGAGGATTTATGCGTACGAAATTGTTTGTGCTGTCGATGCTGTTGTGTCCGGCGTTACCGGCCGTGGCACAGCTGAGCATTGGGTTCAGTGCGCCGGGTTTGAGCATCGGGATCAATGTTCCAGTGTTTCCGGATCTGGTTCCGGTGCCCGGCTATCCGGTCTATTACGCGCCGGGGATGCAGTCGAATTACTTTTTCTACGACGGGATGTACTGGGTATTTCAGAAAGATAACTGGTACGCCAGCACCTGGTACAACGGGCCGTGGGGAGCCGTGACGCCGGAAGCGGTGCCCTTCGATCTCCTGAGAATTCCTGTCCGCTATTACCGGCACGCGCCGGCATTTTTCCGTGGCTGGCAGCGCGATGCGCCGCCGCGTTGGGGAGAACATTGGGGATCCGAGTGGGCTCAGCACCGCAGTGGCTGGGATCAACGCGGACGTGAAGCCTCGCCGGAACGCCCACCCCTGCCGACCTACCAGCGCCAGTATTCGGGCAAGCGCTATCCGCAGGGCGCGCAGCAGCAGACCCTGCAGGACCAGCATTATCGTTACGAGGCACGCGATCCGCAGATCCGCCAGCAGCAACATGAAGCGCCACGTGGTCGTGAGGCCACACCGGCACCGCGTACGCAGACGGCCCCCCAGCGGGATGCGCCCCAACGCGCAGCATCACCCACCCCGCAGCAGGCGCAGCCGCAACAACAGCAGAAGACGCCCCGGGCTCAGCCGGAGCCACAATCCCGTGGCAGGAACAATGCCCCGCAGGGTGGTGCTACCCCACAGGGCAGGGCGCCGGCGCAGAAGAACGAATCCCGGCAAGGTCCGGGCAAGGACAGGGAAAAGCCGGACGAGCGTGGTCCGGACCGCAAATAGCGCGAATGATCTGGTCCGGCACGGGCTGTGCGGCAGGGGCTTTCACGCCACGGCCGGACGGCCCGTTTTCATGGGATGGAGGCCGTGTCAATCCCGGCTGAAAAGCGTGTTCGAGGTGTCCGAAGACGGAATACTTTTTGTGGACAGGCGCTTGACGTCTGGCTGTAACAATTCCGTCTTATCGTGGTCATCTGGTCTTGATTTCAGCAGGTATCGGCAATGAAGCACATCTCGAATTCTGTGTGTGGCAGGTGTTGGCTGGGCGTAGTGCTCTTGCCGTGGCTGGTGGCAGGCTGCGCCGGGACGGCGACCCGCCTTTCCCCTCCGGTGTTCGGTGAAGATGCGGTGGTGTTTCTCGGGGCCGCGGCGATTCCGGGCGGATCGCGGGCGATGCCGGACAAATCCGGCTTGCCACATGTGCTGCTCGAAGATGGCAAGAGCTATCAGGATTCGTTCGATGGCTTTGGTTCGGGGCTGGCGTACACGGGCTTTGCCAATCGCTACCTGGCGCTCGAAGACCGCGGGCCGAACAAGTATCAGTATCCGGGCGGAAGTGCCTTCGATTTCACCACAACGTATGACAACAGGTTCCAGATTGTCGATATCGACGTGAGCCCGGCAGGCAATGCCTGGCGTGTTGCCGTGAAACATGTTGGTACGTCTGTGCTCGTGAATGAAGCAGGGCAGCAGTTTGTGGGGATTTCATCGGCTTTCTCGCAGGCGGATCCGGACAGGAATCTGAGGCTGGATCCCGAAGGCATTCGCGTGGCACCGGATGGCACGGTCTGGATTTCAGACGAGTATGGCCCCGTGATTGATCACTTTGACCAACAGGGCAAACGGATAGGCACGCTGGCGGTACCGCCGGAATTCCGGATTGCCAGACCCGCGCGAACCCTGGCTGAGGAAATGAAGCCGGAGAACAACCGGACAGGGCGTTACACGAATCGTGGTGCCGAGGGTCTGGCGCTGAGCCCGGATGGCAAGACCCTGCTGGTGGCGCTGCAAAGCGCCATTGTTCAGGACGGTGGAATGTCCAGCCGGAAGACGCGTTTTCTGGTCTACGATCTGACTCAACCTCAAAAAGCGCCGCGTCAATTCGTCTATGTGTGCGATTCGACGAAGCTGGCAATCAGCGAAGTGCTGGCGATCAATGATCACCAGTTTCTGGTGGATGAGCGCGATGGTGTTCCCGGCTCTGCTGGCCGCAAGCTGCTCTATTTTGTCGACCTGAAGCAGGACCTTGCGCCGACCGATGTGAGCGGGGTCGACAGGTTGCCTGCGGATGACGACAAGACCTCGACCCTTGTGCCGCTGCAGAAAACGCTGTTTGCGGATGTAGGCAAGCTGATCAATGCGGCCAATCCGTACACGACGCCCGATGGCTTGCCGGACAAGATTGAAGGCTACGCCTTTGGCCCGGATCTTCCCGATGGCCGTCATCTGCTGCTGGCGACCAATGACAATGACTTTGCCGACACCTTTCCGAATTACGTGTTTGCTTTTGCGGTCGATCCCAAGGCGCTGCCGGAATTTCAGCCGGTGAGGCTGAACAAGGGCGTCTCGTTTGCGGTGAAAGGCGACGGGCGCTGATCATTTCCGATGATGACCCGGCAGGGCTGCCGGGCAGGCCCGCCCTGTTGCTTTAGCGATAAACCATGCCGCCATCGATGAGGGGGGCCTGGCCGGTCATGTAGTCGGAATCCGGACCGGCCAGGAATGAGACCAGCGCAGCCACATCGTCCGGGGTCTCGGCCCGCCCCAGAGCTATCCCCAGTACGTATTTTTTGTAGGTCTCGCCGATCGGGGCACCGGTGATGTCGGCCATGCGCTTGTCGATTTCAACCCACATGTCGGTTCCCACCACGCCCGGGCAATAGGCGTTGACGGTGATGCCGTCGCTGGCCAATTCGCGTGCGGCAGCCTGGGTCAGACCGCGGATGGCGAACTTCGTGGCCGAATACACGCCGAGCAGGGCAAAGCCGTCGTGACCGGCAATGGAGGAAGCGTTGATGATCTTGCCCTTGTGCCCGAGTGCCTTGAATTTTTTCGCAGCGGCCTGGATGCCCCACAGCACGCCCTGCACATTGATCCTGAATATCCGCTCAACCTCTTCGGGGGTGACATCGAGAATGGCCTGGACCTGGGCGATCCCGGCGTTGTTGACCATGATGTCGAAGCCACCGAGTTTTGCCTCGGCGTGATCGATGGCGGCATACACCAGGGCACGGTCGCTCACATCCGCCACGAAGCTGGTTGCCTTGCGGCCCAGCGCCTGGATTTCGAGGGTCACGCTGGCGAGCTTGTCCTGATTGATGTCGATGAGGGCGATGTCTGCGCCATCCCTGGCCAGACGCAATGCAATGCCGCGACCAATTCCCTGGCCGGCGCCGGTAACCACGGCGACTTTTCCTGTGATGCTCATGTTTTGACCTTTCGTGAATGAATGACGAATAACTATCCTGAAGTGAGTCCTTGTCGCCACGATGCGCGCAGGGGCAGGGTAGTTCTGTACGCTGTCACACACAGTGAGTGTGTGCATTAGCGAACAGACCGGGGCTGCCGATCTGAGCAATCTGCTGGAGTGCAGGCTTTCCGGGGGCGTAACAAGGGGTCCCGGTCCAGACACTGCTGACATCCATCTGCCGGAGGGCTCGCTGCCTGATCGAGTCGAGGTGCTTTCTCTCTGAGGTTCATGCCATGAACGACACGCCTGCCACGCTACTTCTTGTCGAGAACGATCCGGAAAATGCCCAAAATATTTCCGGTGGTTTGCGTCCCAGCGAAGCACTCTTCCGGATGATGAGCGACGCCTCACCGCTGGGGATTCTTGTCTCGGATGATCTGGGGCACTGCGTCTATTCCAACGCGGCCTATCAAAAGATTTCGGGCCTGCATTCCGAGCAGATCCTGGGAACCCACTGGAGCATGGCAATCCTGCCCGAGGACCGCGAGCGGGCGCTGGCTGAATGGCAGGAGGCGGTCAGTCGCCAGACCCCGTTCAAATCGGAAGTGCGTTTCCTGCGGGCAGACCAGCGCACCATCTGGACGCGCCTGAATGCGGCAGGGATGCATGATGGGGTAGAGGCGGGCAGGCGTGTCCAGACCGTTGAGGACATCTCCGAACGCAAAGCGGCAGAGCGGGATTTGCGGCTGTCCGAAGACGCCCTGTTCTATGAAAAGGAACGCGCCGAGGTCACCCTCAATTCCATTGGCGACGCAGTGCTGACCACCGATCTGGCGGGGCAGGTGAGCTACCTGAACCAGGTGGCGGAGAAAATGACCGGATGGCCCAGTGTCGAGGCCTTGGGGCGGGCACTGCCCGAGGTGTTCAACATCGTTGATGGGGCAACACGTGAGCCGGCGGTGAATCCGGCCCTGCGTGCCATTGAGGGCGGCAAGACCGTGGGGCTGGCGGCCGATTGCATCCTGATACATCGTGATGGATTCGAGTCTTCCATCGAGGATTCCGCATCGCCGATCCACAATCGGGATGGGGCAGTCAGTGGCGCGGTGATCGTCTTTCATGATGTCAGCGTTTCACGGGCCATGGCACTGAAAATGACTTATCTGGCCCAGCATGATTTCCTGACCGACTTGCCGAATCGGGCGCTGTTGACGGAGCGACTTTCGCAAGCGATGAAACTCGCCAACCGGCGCCATGCTCGGGCTGCCCTGCTGTTTGTAGACCTGGATGGGTTCAAGCATGTCAATGATTCCCTGGGACATGTTATCGGCGACCAGTTGCTGCAGTCCGTTGCGGGTCGTTTGGTGTCCGGAGTGCGCGATACCGATACGGTATGCCGTCAGGGCGGCGATGAATTCGTGATCCTGCTGGCTGAAGTGGAGCAGCCTGCGGACGCTGCCCGCGTAGCGGAAAAACTGCTCGCTGCGTGTGCCTTGCCGCATCTGATCGGCGGCAATGAATTGCACGTCACCATGAGCATCGGCATCAGCATCTATCCGGATGACAGCGACAACATGGATGCCGTGATGCAGGATGCGGATACGGCGATGTTCCATGCCAAGGATTGTGGGCGCAACAATTATCAGTTCTTCAGAGCCGAGATGAATACCCGCGCCATGCGGCGTCTGGGGATTGAAAATGGTTTGCGGCGTGCGCTCAAGCAAGCCGAGTTTCAACTGTATTTTCAGCCACAGATAGACCTTGCCACGGGGAAAATGACGGGAGCCGAAGCGCTCCTGCGTTGGCAGGATCCGGAGAATGGGCTGGTCTATCCCATGCAGTTCATCCCGATTGCCGAAGAGTGTGGGCTCATCGTGCCGATCGGTCGCTGGGTCTTGCATGAAGCCTGCAGACAGGTCTGTGCCTGGATCGATTCAGGACTGTGTGCCGTGCCGGTCGCGGTCAACATTTCCGCGCTGGAGTTTTGCCACAAGGATTTCCTGAAGGGGGTGGCCCAGATCCTCCAGGACACCGGTATGCCTCCCGCTTTTCTTGAACTGGAGTTGACCGAAAGCGTGCTCATGCACGATGCCGAATCCTCGGCGTCCGTCCTCGATGCGCTCAAAGCCATGGGGGTCCGCCTGGCCATTGATGATTTTGGTACCGGTTATTCGAGCTTGAGTTATCTGAATCGTTTTCCGATAGATACCTTGAAGATCGATCAATCTTTTGTACGTGAACTGGCCAGCGATGCGGATAACCCCACCATCGTCAGCGCCGTGATCGGGATGGGGCGAAACCTGCACCAGCGGGTGATTGCTGAAGGGGTTGAAACCCGGGCGCAATTCGCCTTTCTGCTCAAGCACCAATGCAACGAAGGGCAGGGTTTTCTGTTCAGCCAACCCTTGAACGCCAAGGATTTCTCTGCGCGCTTGAGTCACCCCGATCTCCTGTTCCCATCATGAGTCAGCCGGATTCCAGGGCCTTCTTATGTTCGACAACGCACCGACACAGGCCGCGTGGATGACTAATCTGGGGCCGTATTCAAGACAGTGCCGGATCGGCACACGAAAGGAAAACTGTCATGTCACTACTGGGGTGGATTGTCATGGGTCTTCTGGCTGGATTCATTGCCAGCAAGATCGTGGTTGGAAGCGGGCAGGGTATGGTGATGGACATCGTTTTCGGAATCGTGGGCGCCATCATCGGCGGCTGGCTGTTCAATACCTTCGGGCTCAGTGGTGTGGCCGGTTTCAACCTCTACAGCCTGCTGGTGTCGGTGGTGGGGGCGGTGCTGCTACTGGTGATCTATCACGCCTTGCTCAAAGGCCCGCATTAGAAGCAATTCACACTGCCGTGCAGCGTCATCTCGGCGGGCGGTGGATGGTCTGGTTACAGACGGCAGTGTGTCGTCGACATTGTGGACACCAGACGTCCTGTTTCACCTCACTCTGGAGAATTCATCATGAACAAAATAAGCAAGCTTCTTTCCGTCATTTTTCTTGCGTTGACCCTGACGACACTCATGGGCTGCGCGGCAACGCCCAAGCAGGAAGGTACAGGGGAATATGTTGACGATAGCGTCATCACCACCAAGGTGAAGGCGGCCATCCTTGGCGAATCGACCCTCAAATCGGCAGAAATCAATGTTGAAACTTTCAAGGGCACGGTTCAGCTCAGCGGTTTCGTGAGCACGCAGACGCAGGTGAACAAGGCCGTTGAAGTGACGCGCCAGGTCAGCGGTGTGAAGTCCGTCAGAAATAGCATGCACGTCAAATAATTAATCACGCCTGTGTGGAATCACCGCCAGCGATTGCGGGCGGTGATTCCAGTGTTTGCAGGGTGGGTGTCTTCCGGTGCTGCGGACCAAGTTATCGGCATCTTGTGAGGGTGCCCGGGTTTGCTTGTTTGATGTGTGCTTGCCACACGCCGCCCAACGTGCGTCGGCCTCAAGCTGATTTTGCCAAGTGTGCCGCCACCGGAAAGGTTCCGGTGTGGCCATCGCGCCCCTTCCCCGAATTACTCTACGAATGGATAAATGATGAAAACCCCATGCTATAGCCGTGCATCTCTGCGTGTGGACAGGATCGGTTTGCTTGCGATGATCGCAGGCTCTTCGTTCTTGTTGCTGGCCTGCGCGAGTACTCCCGCGCCGACCGAGCAGATTGCCGTGTCCTCCGCAGCCGTTGCGCGGGCCACCAGTTCCGGCGGCGCTGAGCTGGCCCCGGCAGAGATGCAGACTGCTCGCGAGAAGCTTGATCGCGCCAAGCTTGCCATGGTTGCCGAAGATTACGACCAGGCCAGGACCCTGGCACAGGAAGCCCAGGTCGATGCCCAGCTTGCCGAGGCCAAGGCCCGTTCGATCAAGGCACGCAAGGCAGCCTCCGAGTTGCAGACCGGCATCCAGGTCTTGCGCGAAGAACTTGATCGCAAAAGCAAATAGTCACCCACTTTAAGGATTCGATCATGAACATGAACCGGACATTTGCACTGACCCTCATCGCTGCGGCGGTGCTGGCGGCTTGCAGTACCCTGCCTGCCAACAACGCCCAGCTTGATCAGGCGCGCAGCGACTATCGCGCGGCGCAAGACAATCCCCAGACCCGTGATCTCGCCGGTGGCGAGCTCAAACAAGCCGGTGATGCACTGGCCCGGGCGAATGATGCCTGGATGAGGGAAGACAAGCCGGAGGATGTTAACCATCTGGCCTATCTGGCCAAACAGCGGACCGCGATTGCGCAGGAAACGGGTATTCAGAAAACCGCAGAACTGGCCGTCAGCAGTGCCGAAGGCGAACGGGACAAAGTCCGGCTTGCCGCCAGGACGAGCGAAGCCAATCTTGCCCAGCACAACGCCGACACCGCCCAGCGCGAAGCAGCCGGGGCACAGCGCCAATCGGCGGCCTCGCAGCGCGAAGCCAATGACGCGATGGCACGCAACGCACAGCTTCAGACTCAGCTGGATGAACTGAAAGCGCAGAAAACAGACCGCGGGATGGTGATCACCATCGGTGACATGTTGTTCGACACGGATCAGGCGGTGCTGAAAACGGGAGGCGCACGCAATGTCGAGCAACTGGCGAACATCCTCAAGCAATTCCCGCAGCGCAAAACACTCATCGAAGGCTTTACCGATAGCACCGGCAGCAGCAGCCACAATCAGGAACTCTCTGGCCGGCGCGCGGATGCCGTACGGACGGCCTTGATCGGATTCGGTATCGGCGGTGAGCGCATCACGACCCATGCGTACGGCCAGGCCTATCCGGTAGCCGGTAATGACAGTGCCGGTGGTCGGCAGATGAACCGCCGCGTCGAGATCATTCTTTCCGACGATAGTGGTGTGATTTCCGCACGCTGAATCGTCTCAAAACAAGGCGCCTGGCGACCCGATGGTTTGCCAGGCGCTATTTTTTTGTGAGGGTTTCTCGAACATCGGTCTTCTTGAAATGCTTGTGACAGCGCCCCGGATCGCGCTGGATGGCGGGGCGCTGTGGCTTGCTTTCCTTCCCGGCGGGATTGGCCGGTCTGGCTCAGCGGCGCGCCAGCAGGATACCGATGATGAGCCCGGTTGCGACGGCAGCACCGACGATCTTGCCTGGGTTCTGTATGACATAGTCTTTGGCCGCGGCCGCTGTGCAATGTGCCGTGCGTGTAGCGGTATCGCATGATTCGCCAAGTCGGCTACGGACTTCAATGAGTGTTTCTTCGATTTTCGTGCAGGCAGCGGAGAACTCTTCGACCGAACCTTCCGAGATGTCCTGAAGCAGGTTGTTGGCGTCGGCAAAGGCGTTTTTCAAATCGTTGACGAGCCGGTCTTTGTCGCCGGTGATGGCGCGGTGAATGGTGGTTCCGGTATTCATGATGCCTCCTGGGGTGAATGTAAGGACGGGAAACAGGTCTGCTTCATAGCCATCCTCGATGTGCTGATGGATACGCGCAGAGATGAGGTGAACAAAGCTTTGCTGGTCGCCATGGCATCGGCGGTAATAGCGTCTGAACAGAAGGGTCGCCGTGACGAGGAACACGATGAGAACAATGCCGTTTGGCACGATGACATTCCTTTCCTGATGAGAGCCGATGACCGGATTGCGGGTGAATGAACATCGTCACAAAGGACGGGGCCCGACACGAAGTGTTCATTCCTGATGGCATCTGTTGATTCTGTGCATGGCCGCTTCCTGTGTCTGTTCGGCATCGAACAGTGGGAGGTCTGGTCCGTGATGTCGTGAAAAGGGGTGATCCGATGGATCACCCCTTTTTCATCGTCCGGGCAATGCGCGCCGATGCTGCACGGAGCAGAAAGCGCGATGTCCGGTCTCAGGCTTACTTGCCGAAGCGGGTCTTGGCCTGCGTCAGGCAATTGTCGCGGGAGTCACCCGTTACGGCATTGCACTTTTCCTTTTCCACCTGGTACTGCGCGTCGGTCTTCTCTTCGCTGGCGTCCTTGCGGGCAGCAGCCTTCTTGCTCTGTGCCTGGGTGCGTGCTGCGGAGGTCTTGTCCTTGGCGGTGGTGTTGGCTTCCGTGGTCTTCATCTGCGTGTTGGCATCAGCCTTCGCGCTGGTTTCAAGGGCCTGGGCTTCTTTGATGCAGACATCCTTGGCATTGCCGGTCTGGTCACTGCAGCGCTGCTTCGCGACAGCATAGGCGGACTCTGCCTTGGTGATGGCCAGGGTGTGGCTGGTCTTCGGTGTCGGCGTGTAGCTGACATCCAGCTCGGCCAATGCGACTTTCTGTTTGGCATCTGCTTCGGCAATGCAGATGTCCTTTGGATTGCTGTTCAGTGCAGCACAGGCCGCCTTGGCGGTTTTGTATTCAGTGGCGATTTTTTCCTTGGTGGCTTTGAATTCATTGTTCGAGATGCTTTGTGCCATAGCACCGGCACTGAATGCCATGCAGATCGCCAGGGTGAGCGCTTTGATATTGAGATTGTTCATGTCATTTCCTTCGTTGGATCGTTTCTGGCGTGGGGCGCCAGCGTGTTTGGTCTGGTGCTCCGCGATCTTCGGCAAGGCTGCGCAGTTCATGACCCACGCAACTTGGTGCGGCAGGCCATGCATCACGTCTCATCTCGCAGAGATGGATGAAAGATATCCGGAAGACCATGCCCGGTCTGTCTGTTCGCGCACACAGTGCGTCGGGCGAGTCGCGTATCTTTTCGTGACGCAAGGCGGCATCACGGTAGATATCCACGTTCCTGTGCAGCAGTCTGGATATGTTTTCGTAATGTTTTTTTCCTGTTGGTTTGACCCGGGGTGACAAGTCGTGGTTTTCGCAATGTGGGCGTTCATCATCGGTGTGCTTTTGACGACCATGGCGCTGTCCGGAACCGCCTTGCGGCGCCTGCCGGTCAGTGCTGCAATGCTCTATCTGGCCGTGGGGTATGGCCTGGGTCCAGCCGGATGGGCGCTCCTGACGCCGGATCCTTTGGTCTATTCCGGCGTGCTCGAACGGGTCGCCGAAGTGGCGGTGCTGATCTCCCTGTTTGCAGTAGGCCTCAAGCTGGGGCTGCCTTTGTCGAACAAGGGATGGCGCTTGCCGCTACGGCTCGCCACGATCTCGATGTGCATTACCGTAGCCCTGATCACCTTGATCGGTTACCTGGGGCTGGGCTTGCCTTTGGGCGCGGCGGTATTGCTGGGGGCGATCCTGGCCCCGACCGATCCGGTGCTGGCTTCCGATGTACAGGTGCTGGAAGCGAACGACAGAGATCGCTTGCGATTCAGCCTGACCGGCGAAGGCGGCTTGAATGATGGCGCAGCGTTTCCCTTTGTGTTGCTGGGCCTTGGCTTGCTGGGGCTGCACGACCTGGGCACGGGGGGCTGGCACTGGATTGCTGTGGATGTGCTGTGGTCGGTCATGAGTGGCGTGGCCATCGGTAGTGTGCTGGGAACCCTGATTGGCAGGCTGGTGGTCTACTTGCGCAGTCGTCATGGAGAGTCTGTTGGCCACGACGAATTTCTCGCTCTCGGGCTGGTCGCGCTGGCCTACGGAATTTCACTGTTCGTCTACGCGAACGGGTTCCTGGCCGTGATTGCGGCGGGCCTGGCGTTGCAACGGGTGAAAGAACGCCCTGGGGATCCCGATTCTGCCGTGGTCCGTGAAACCGGGTTGCAGAGCCGCATGGCCAATGAGGCGCTCTCTGTTCATTCTGCGTATGCCAGTGCATTCATGCGACAGCAGATGCAAGGTTTCAACGATCAACTGGAGCGGGTTGCCGAAGTCGGAGTGGTGCTGGTGGTGGGCGCCATGTTGGCGTACTCCTATTTCACGATCAGTGCAGGCTGGTTTGTCCTGCTTCTGTTGGTGCTGGTGCGCCCCGTGTCGGTATGGCTGGGGTTGCTCGGGGCTCCGGTGCTGCGCGACCAGCAATTGTTGATTGCCTGGTTCGGCATTCGCGGTATCGGTTCAATCTATTACCTGATGTACGCCATCAACCATGGCTTGCCGCAAGCCTTGGCAGGAAAGATCATTGCCCTCACGCTGAGTACGATTGTGGTTTCCATCATCCTGCATGGCATTTCCGTGACGCCGTTGATGGATCGCTATGCGCGCCGCAAAGCGCGCCGGGCCAGGCTCTGACCGGTGCGGGCTATCCCGGTCGTGTTCGCCCGGAAACATCAGGCGCGGAGAGGACGTGATCTACCGGACCAAAGGGCATGCCCGGATCAGGTGTGCCGCTCAGTGCGCCGAAGTACGCGTGATTTGCTGAAAAATATCAGCTACTTATCCACTAAATAGTTTGAATGGGCGTTGCAATGACGCGCATGATTGTGTGTACGCTAGCGAACATACCAAGCCCGGGGTTTCCATAACACTTGCAAGGGAGCAGAGCTTGCTCCGTGCTGTCGCCGCAATGCGGCCGGATCTGTCATGAATATTCTGGAAGCCGCCCATGCCTGAAAATCACTCGCCCCATCAGAATCATCTGCTTGCCGCACTGCCGCCTGAAGAATATGCGCGGATCCTGCCGATGATGGAACTTGTCACGATGCCGCTGGAGGATGTGCTCTATGAATCCGGCGTCCAGATGCGTCACGTCTACTTCCCCACTGACACCATCGTGTCGCTGTTGTATGTCATGGAGGATGGATCCTCGGCAGAAATAGCCGTCGTCGGGAATGAAGGCGTCGTGGGCATCTCGCTCTTCATGGGTGGAGATACCACGCCCAGCCGGGCTGTGGTGCAGAGTGCGGGGCATGCTTACCGTGTCAAGGCACAGTTGCTCAAGGACGAGTTCCATCGTGCGGGGCCGATGCAGCGTTTGCTGTTGCGCTATACCCAGGCGCTTCTGACCCAGATGGCGCAAACCGCAGTATGCAACAGGCATCATTCTCTTGATCAGCAGTTGTGCCGGTGGCTCTTGCTCAGCCTGGACCGGCTGTGTTCAAGTGATCTGGTCATGACGCAGGAATTGATCGCCAACATGCTCGGGGTTCGCCGCGAGGGGGTGACGGAAGCCGCAGGCAATCTGCAGCGAGCCGGCCTGATCGAGTACCACCGCGGGCGCATCACGGTGCTGGACCGGCCCGGGCTCGAAGCCCGGACCTGTGAGTGCTATGGCGTTGTCAAGAAAGAGTTTGATCGCCTGCTGCCGGATTTCCACAAGCTCTAGGCCTGGCGCGCGGCTGTCAGGCAGGAGTCCTGGCCGTCCCTTCGATGATTCGTACCTTGTGTGTGCTGGCGCGCAGACAGGCCGCACAGTGGCCCCCATGCTTTCCTGTGAGTCCCACTCTGCAATGTGCGTTGCATCCGCACGTGCTGCTTGCAGATCCCCACTGACAGGAGAATCTGCGTGCCATTCCCTAGCCCCAGCGCTGGAACCAATCGACTCCTCGGCGCCATGCCGCACAAAGACAGGCCGCGCTTTCTGGCGGCTTGTGAGTCTGTAGAACTCAAGTTTGCAGAGATATTGGCCGAACCCGGCACACGCATCCGCCATGTTTACTTTCCGACGACGAGTTTCATTTCTTTGCTCGCATCGGTTGATGAAGGGACGCATCTGGAAGTTGGATTGATTGGCGACGAAGGCATGTTCGGCGTTGCGCTGATTCTGGGCGTGGATATTTCACCGCTACAGGCCATGGTGCAGGGCGCGGGGACTGCATTGCGCATGGATGCCGCGCTGTTCATGCGTGCGCTTGAGCGTAACCCGGCCTTGCAGGACGTACTCAAGCACTATCTCTATGTGCAGATCTGCCAGCTGGCGCAAACCTCCATCTGCACGCGTTTCCATGTGGTCGAGGCACGTCTGGCCCGCTGGCTTCTGATGACCCAGGATCGTGCCCATTCCAACGCGTTTCACGTCACCCAGGAATTCCTGGCTTACATGCTGGGGGTCAGGCGGGTCGGCGTGACCAAGGCGGCGAGTTCCTTGCAGGATCACAAGCTGATCAGCTATCGCCGCGGCGATATCACGATCCTGGATCGCGGTGGCCTGGAGGCTGTGTCGTGCTCCTGCTACGAGGCCGACCGGACGGTTTATACCCAGGTGATGCGTTAGCCCGGGACACTGCTTCTGAGCGCCTGACCGGGCGCCTGCCATGCGGCAGCCGTTCCGGCACGGTTGCAGCCTTGCACCTTTGCACCTAAAGAGTGCCTGTTGGCACTGTCTGGCGGCATCGTGACGTGTGTGCGTCCTGAAAACAGCCTTACACATCAGTTGCTTGCAGGGCATTCCAGACTTTATGGAAAGTTTGGCAAGCTATTTGCAATAGCAGGGTTCAGCCTGTGTTTTGCGCCGGGTCATTCTGGCGCATATATCGTTCTGGCTTAACCTACAAAAAGGAATCTATCTATGTTGAGAGCATCTCGATGCGGGAAATATCTGGCCGTGCTGGCTTTGGCACTGGCCAGCAGCCTGTTTGCCATCACCGGTTTTGCAGCGGATCGCGCACATGTCGTTGTTCTGGCGACCGGCGGAACGATTGCCGGTGCGGGCGCCGATGCGGCCAATAGCGCGACCTACCAGGCCGCCAAGGTGCCGGTCGACAAGCTGATCGCCGGCATCCCGGAACTCGCCAAGGTGGCTGACGTGACCGGGGAACAGGTCTTCCAGATCGCTTCGGAGAGCTTTACCAATGACAACCTGATGATCCTGGGACGTCGTGTCTCGGCACTGCTCAAGGATCCCAAGGTGGATGGCGTGGTCATCACCCACGGGACCGATACCCTGGAAGAGACCGCTTTCTTCCTGAACCTGGTTATCCATAGCGACAAGCCCATCGTGGTGGTCGGTTCGATGCGTCCGGGGACTGCGATTTCCGCCGATGGCGCGCTGAACCTGCTGGATGCCGTGTCGGTTGCCGCCAATCCGGAATCCCGCGGGCGCGGCGTGCTGGTGGTGATGAACGATCAGATTGATGCCGCACGCGATGTGACCAAGACCATCAACATCAAGACCAATGCATTTGTGAGCCAATGGGGTGCCCTGGGCATGATCGTGGAAGGCAAAAGCTACTGGTTCCGCAAGGTCGACAAGAAGCACACCATCAATTCTGAATTCGACATTGACCGGCTGAAGGAACTCGCCCCGGTCGAGATCGCCTATGCCTATGGCAACGTCGGCAAGGAAGCCTATAGCGCTTTCGCTGCGGCTGGTGCCAAGGCGATCATTCATGCCGGTACGGGCAATGGCTCGGTGGCCAACCGGATGGTGCCGGTGCTGCGTGATCTGCAAGACCATGGCGTGCAGATCATCCGTTCGGCGCGTGTGTGGGGCGGCTTCGTGCTGCGCAATGCCGAACAGCCGGATGATCAATACGGCTGGGTTGTCGCGCATGACCTGAATCCGCAGAAGGCGAAGATCCTGGCTTCCGTGGCCATTGCCAGCGGCATGGACGCCAAGGCACTGCAAAAGGCCTACTGGGAGTATTGATCGACAGGGATTTGCGGGGGCGGAAACGCTTTCCCCGCTTGTCTTGAGAAAGGCCTTGGGTATGCATCCCAGGGCCTTTTTCACAAGCAGCCGGCTCGTCCGCTCAGTGCCCGTACAGCCACTGCTGCCAGTTGGCGAGCAGGCGATTGGCGAGGGGTTTTGGCTTGCGCGAGCGGGCGAAGGGTTTGCGGGCGGTGAAGCGGTAATCCGGGTCCAGCGGGCCGAGGGGCAGGTCGGACTGGGTGTTGCGCAGCTGGTCGAAGATGGCCAGCCCTTCCGGCCAGGGGCCGAAGCCCGAGTCTGCATTGATGTGTCCGGCCGCGCCCAGACTGATCAGGCGTGAGCCCCACTGGTCGGCCAGATAGGCAGCCTTGGTCAGACGTACCCAGGGATCGTTGCTGGAGGCGACGACGACACTCGGGAAATCGAGACGCTGCGCGGGCAGGATGTCGCTGACGCCGAATTTCTCGGGATCGGCCGGGGCCACCAGCATCATGCCGGCCAGCTTGTCGCGATAGTCTGCCGCGGCCATCACGCTGGCCAGGCAACCGAAGCTATGGGCGATGATCCAGACATGTCCGGTGGCACGATCCAGTTCGCGGCGGAGGGTGCCGGACCAGCGTGGCAGATAGGGATCCGCCCAGTCGCTTTGTTCGACCCTCAGGGTGTTGGGCAGTTTCTGTTCGAACCAGCTTTGCCAGTGCGTCGGGCCGCTGCCGTGGAGGCCGGGTACGATCAGGATGGTGGACATGGGTGGGGCTCCCGTTCAGGAAAAAGGGCTGCATGAACCCGCGTTCACGCAGCCCTTCCGGTTTTTTTTAGGGCGGAAAGACGTTTCGCTCAGCGCGGACCGATCTGGTCGAACACACCACCGTCAGAGAAGTGGGTCTTCTGGGCTTTTTGCCAGCCACCAAACACATCGTCGATGGTGAAGAGCTTGACCGGAGCGAACTGCTTGGCATATTTCGCGGCGATCTTCGGATCGATCGGGCGGTAGAAGTTCTTGCCCGCGATGTCCTGACCTTCCGGCGAATACAGGTATTGCAGATAGGCTTCGGCGATCTTGCGGGTGCCACGCCGGTCGACCACCTTGTCGACCACTGAAACCGGCGGTTCGGTGAGGATGGAAAGCGACGGGGTGATGATCTCGAACTTGTTCGGCTCTTCCTTCACGGCCAGGTAGGCTTCGTTTTCCCAGGCGATCAACACGTCACCGATTTCACGCTGGGTGAAAGTCGTGGTTGCGCCACGGGCTCCCGAGTCGAGTACCTTGACGTTGCCATAAATCTGTTTCACGAAGGCCTTTGCCGAAGCTTCATCGCCACCGTTGTGCTTGAGGGCATAGCCCCAGGCGGCCAGATAGTTCCAGCGTGCGCCGCCGGAGGTCTTCGGGTTCGGGGTGATGACTTCTATGCCGGAGCGGGCCAGATCCGGCCAGTCCTTGATCTTCTTGGGATTGCCCTTGCGAACCAGGAACACGATGGTCGAAGTGTAAGGCGAGGCGTTGTGCGTAAGACGTTTCTGCCAATCCGGCGCGATGAACTTGGCCTTCTCGGCAATTGCATCAATGTCGTAGGCCAGTGCCAGGGTGACGACATCGGCTTCGAGGCCATCGATCACGGTACGGGCCTGGGCGCCGGAACCTCCGTGGGAGGCCTTGATCGAGACGGTCTCGCCGGTCTTGGCCTTCCAGTACTTGGCAAAAGCTGCGTTATAGCTTTGATACAGCTCGCGGGTGGGGTCGTAGGACACATTGAGCAGCGTCGTGTCTGCAAGTGCCTGGCCAGCCGTGGCAAGGCCCAGCAATGCAGCGATGAGCCAGTGGAAACGAGGTGTGGATTTCATGAACAGCGCCCTTTCAGGATTTTGGGGTCAGGAGACGGATCCAATGTAGGGCGCGGTGCTTATCAAGGGAACGAATAAAAATTGAATTGCTTATAAGAATACGCGTGATTACAACACCAGGATTTCGTCTTTCAGTGTCCCCGTCTTGGTGAAGCGTTTGAGCGTGCTGCGCAGGTCCAGCCCGGTGGCTGATTTGAGTGCGACGGCACGCGTATGCAGCATAGTCAGGGGCACCTGGATGGCCGTACCACGCGTGGCCAGGGCGATGACATTGCCGCTCGCACATTGGGGCAGCGCCAGCGTGCGGCCTTCAAAGGCTTCGGAAAGCCGCTTGAGCGGTGGCCCGTATTGGCGCGAGCGGCCAAACAGATTGGTCGCCAGCACCCCGCCTTCGTTCAGGCGTGCCCAGCAGGCCTGGTAGAAGGGCAGGCTGTCGAGGAGCCCGACCTTGGCGTCTTCGTCATAGCCATCGATCAGGATGTAGTCATAGCCGGGGCCGGGCTGGCTGACGAAATCCACGCCATCCTCGATCACGATGCGCAGGCGCGCGTCTTCCGCCGGCAGCTTGAAGTGGAAACTGGCTGCAGCCCATACCGCCTCGCTGATCTCCACGGTGGTCACGCGGGCCTGTGGCAGCTTCCAGTAGCAGAACTTGGTCAGCGAACCCGCACCCAGGCCGATCAGCAGGATGCGCTTGGGCCACTTCGCATCGGCGCCGAACCCACCCCGCAAGAGCAGGCCGAACATCATCTCGCGGGTGTACTCGAGTTCAAGATCAATGGGGCGGCGGATGCGCATCGCCCCCTGGACCCATTCCGAACCGAAATGCAGGTAACGGATGCCGGCTTCTTCGCTGATGTCGATGGAGGAATGGTTCATGGCAAGGGCTCGTTCGTGGATGGATGACAATGGTTTTCAACGGCTGGCAGCACGCAGGGCGCGGTGGGTCAGCAGGGCGGCTATCGCGGAAAAGACCGCGACGACCAGCAAGGCGATGGACAGGCGGGTGGCATGCGCGATGGCGCCGATCAACGGTGGGCCGAGCATGAAGCCCAGATAACCGACGCCGGAAACCCCGGCGATGCCATGGGCTGCGGTGACGCCTGGCACCTTGGCCGCAGCGGAGAAGAGTACCGGGATCATGTTCGAAAAGCCAAGGCCGACCAGGGCGAAGCCGGGCAGTGCCGCCAGCGGGTGGCCGATAGCCAGCGTGGCGCTCATGGCCACTGCCGCAATCCAGGCCGACAGGCTCAGGGTGCGTGCTGCCCCCAGCCTGCCACGCAGCCAGTCGCCCCCGAAGCGGCCTGCCGCCATCGCGCCGGAAAACGCGCCATAACCGAGCGCGGCAATCTGTTGTGGGCTGTCGAGTTCCTTGACCATGTAGAGCGTACTCCAGTCATACATCGCACCTTCGCCGATCAGGCCCAGTGCGGCGAGCAGACCCAGCAGCAGGATGGTGCCATGTGGCAGGCGAAAGCCCGCTTGATCTTCATTCGTGGCAGATGCGGCGGGCAGCGGCAGCATGTGTTGGCTGGCCAGCCAGACCATCGCGAAGCCGATCAGGGCACTGCCGCCCAGATGCAGCCAGGGGACCGTGTGGGTGGCGGCTGCCAGGCTGCCGAGCAGCGCACCGGTCAGCCCACCCAGACTGAAGAAACCGTGGAAGGAAGACATGATGGGGCGCCCGTATGCCTGTTCGACTGCGACAGCCTCGGCATTCATGGCGACATCGAAGGCGCCGCTGGCCAGACCGAACAGGAACAGGCTTGCCAGCAACATGGCATAAGCGGGAACCCACAGCAACCAGGCGAGCGGCAATGCAATCAGCAAACCGCCAAGGAGGACGACCTGTCTCGCACCGTGACGGGCGACCCAGCCACCGACCTGGGTGAGCGAAATCAGCGCACCGATGCAGACCGCCAGCATCAACCAGGAAAGGCTGGCTTCGCTGAGGCCGAATTGCTGCCTGACCGTGGGGACATGTACGCCCCAGGTGGCAAACAGCATGCCGTTGACGAAGAAGTGCGCCTGGGTGGCAAGGCGGGCAGCACGGGGCGGGGAAGCAGAGGTCGACATGCAGGGGCAGTGCAGCAGAATGGACGCGAGCCTACCCGTGTGCGCGGGCTTCGCCAAGCCTTGCGATGCATTCATCCACACAAAGCGTGGAGAAGCCTGTGGATGAGTGCCGGATAAGTAGGGCAAGTGCTTGACGGACTAGTGGAAAATTCCCCTGATCAAGAAGTGAGCAATGCGGAGATCGGCCATGGATGCGGGTCTTCGCGGCATGCGCAGGAAAATCTGTCAAGCCATGAAAGGGCTTTTGGATGGAAAAAACGGCCCGGATTTTTCCACAAGGCTGCATTCATCCACACAAAGCGTGGAGAAGTCTGTGGATGAGTGCCGGATAAGTGGGGCAAGTGCTTGACGGGGTAGCAGAAAATCTCTTTGATCAAGAAGTGAGCATTGTGGAGATCGGCCATGGATGCGGGTCTTCGCGGCATGCGCGGGAAATTCTGTCAAGCCGTGAAAGGGCTTTTGGATGGAAAAAACGGCCCGGATTTTTCCACAAGTCCGGCGGCGTCCACAGAAAGCGTGGAGAACCCTGTGGATGAGTGCCGGATAAGTGAGGCAAGTGTCTGATGCCTAGGGAAAACCCGCAGATGCGCAAAAATGGAGCAGAACCCCCGCAGAGGCGGCCGGGATGAGCCAGGGGCATTTCAGGGGGAAACTGTCAAGACGCGAAGCAGCGTTCAGGACAGATAGTTTTCCTCTCCATACGGTGCACGCGCAGTCTGTCCACAGAAAACGTGGAGAAGCCTGTGGATGATTTTCCGCAAAGTGGTACAAGTGCTTGAGCAAAAAGAAAAAAAGTGTGTTGCTCAAAAATTGCACAGATGTGTCATTTTCATGAAATCGGTCTGCTTTCGTTGACTTTTGCAGTTTTCAGCTACCGTGAACGACTCTGTGCGGAAAAGAGGAGCGTGCCATGCGTGGGCTGTGGATTTTGGGCTGGTTGCTGTTGACCGGGAGCGTTCTGGCACAGGCGCCTGTTACGCGCGGGCAGGCCGATTTCGTGGCGCAACCGGTGTTGCGTGCCGCGGTCGAAGCGCGTTATGCCCGCCTGTTTGCACAGGGGCAATTGCGTGAGCGCATGACCTCCATCGATGTCGTGGGGCTGGTGCTGGACGCGGTGGCCGTCAAGGGGGATCCAGGCCAGATCAGCAACATGCTTGCAGCGCTGCCGCCCATGCAGGATACGGATCCGGCCAGCAAGACCTACGGCAACATCCGCTGGTATCAGGGCGATGCGCGTATCGTGGATCGCAATGGCATCGAATTCGTGACCCGCCGTGCCGCACTGCTCTGGCTGCTGTATGCCGATCGTCTGACCGTGGCCCAGCGTGAATCCCTGCTGCGCGTGCTGGAACTGGCCAGGACCGGCATTACGCGGCACAGCGTAGCGATCAGCTATACCAACATCTGGCTGATGAAAACCTGGAATCTCATCGCGTTGGGCGAAGGCCTGCAGGATGAGGCCCTGGCGCAGCAAGGCTACAAGATGCTGGCGGACTGGCTGGCCTATACGCAGCGGACCGGCATCAACGAATATCTCAGCCCGAGCTACTATGACGTCGATCTGGAGAGTCTGGCGCTGATCTGCAACCTCTCGCGCAATGCCGAGGCGAGACGCCTGGCCCGTGCTGCGCTCGACTGGATCTGGCATGACATTGCCTTGAACTGGTATGCGCCGGGCGAGCGTCTGGGAGGCACCCATAGCCGCGATTACAACCGCCTCTTCAATGTCGGCGGGGTCAATCGCTGGGCGGCACGGACAGGCTGGATCGGCGGTGCGGCTTCCCTGGCAGAAGCTTCTTCGTCGGGAGGTCCCTATGATGTCTATGCCTGGGCGCCGCCCCCGCAGGCAGCAAGTGCCTGGTTGCAGGGGCCGTTCCCCCGCCTGGTTTCGGCACGCTGGGGCAATACACCTGAAAAAGTCCATACGCATTATCTGGGCCGGAACTTCAGCATTGCCTCGAATGACGCCGGCTATCCGGCTGGTCACGACAATGCGCCGCTGGTGATCAATCTGGGGCATGGTCAGGATGTGCCCATCATCAATTTCTTCATGGATGGGCGGCGTGACTACTACGGCCAGAACAAGACCCTGGAAGCCGGCTCCGGCCACATGAAGGCCTTGCACCTGCGCCCCTTTCTCTCCAGCGTGCAGCATGACAATGAAGTGTTGTTCCTCGCTTCGGTACAGGATGCCAATCCCGAGCTGAGTGCACTTGAATCCGTCCTGACCCTGCCGGCCGACGCCGAATACTGGCTGGATGAGCGCAAGCTGGATCTGTTCACTGCAAGCAGTCGCTGGCTGTACGACTTCGGCCCGAACCAGCAGAGCACTTTCATCGATGTGCAGGAACGCGATGGCCGGCCGGAACTGCATATCCGCGATCTCGACGACAAGCTCGGCGTCGGCGTGTCGCAGGTCTTCCCGGTGCAGGCGGGCAACACCTATCGGCTCAGTGCCAGCCTGCAGGGCGGTGAGGTGTTTCTGTATCTGAACTATCTGGATGCAGCCAAGCGCCTGATCGGGGGCGAGCATGCCGTGAAGGTGAGTGGCGGGCAGGCCGCCTTTACTGCGCGTGCGCTGAGTCTGCAGGCGCCGCCGGGCGCTGTGTGGTGCAAGGCCTGGCTGTATTCGACGAGCACGAACCGCACGGATGTGCGTATCAATGATCTGCGCTTCGAGGAACTTCCCGCGGCGTCTGGCGCGGTGCGTCTGCTGGGAGGCTTTGATTTCCGCAGTTTCGTGCCGCAAAGCCTGGCTCTGCCGGCAGGCAGCACCCTTTTCGTGCGGCGCGAAGATGCCGTGGCGGCCTTGCGCTTGCTCGGTGCCTGGGACGTGCAGGGCGCTCCGACAGGATTCACGCTGCATAACGATGGACTCGCGTACCGTGCCCTGCGCTTGACCGCCAGCCATTCTGCCGTGCGCAGTGATCAGCGTGCATCGCTGGCGATGTGGGCCTACGCGAAGGATGGTGTTGCCAGCGAGGCGGCGTATGCAGGCTTGCGCCGGCAAGTGCTGGGCGCGAAAGGCACGGCAACGCTGCGGGCGGGAATTCTGGATGCCGCACTGCAAGGGTTGGGCACGGATCTGCGCTTGCAGGCTGATGTGACCAAGGGCCAGCGTCTGCTGCGCAGCGGTCACACCCCGATGCCGGAGGATGCGGCCGTACTCGTCAATGGGCAGAAATTCGATCCGCTGAGTCCTTGATAAGGACAACGGCATTGCACCGGAGGCTTTGTCTCCCGCCACGGTCTTGTGGCCCCTGCGTTGCGCTTCGAGCGTTCCTGGGCGCTTCCTGCGTCTTTCGTGGATGACGGCTAGCGTCTCGCCGTGCCCGGTGCGGGGGATGTCTTGTTTGTGGCAATCCTTTCCTGCGGCGGGATCGGGGCGGCTCTGTTAACATAGGCGCCGGTTCCGGCATTGGCCCGGGTTGGCCGCCTTGTTCACTACCCCCGAGTTCCCAGCATGCTTCGCCTCACTGAAATCAAGCTTCCCATCGACCATCCCGAACACGCGCTGCATGAGGCGATTCTTGCCCGCCTTGGCATTGCGGAGGATGCACTGCTGCGTTTTGATGTGTTCAAGCGCAGCCCGGATGCGCGCAAGAAGAACGCGATCCTGCTGGTCTACTCGGTGGATGTGGAACTGCGCGACGAGGCTGACGTGATCCAGCGCCTGGAGGGCGTGCCGCATGTCGGCCCGACGCCGGACATGCGCTACCGCTTTGTGACGCAGGCGCCCGCTGGCTTGAGCGAACGGCCGGTCATCATCGGTTTCGGCCCCTGTGGCATTCTTGCCGCGCTGACCCTGGCGCAGATGGGCTTCAAGCCGATTGTGCTGGAGCGCGGCAAGTCGGTACGCGAACGTACCCAGGATACCTGGGGCCTGTGGCGCAAGAGCACGCTCAATCCAGAATCCAATGTGCAGTTCGGCGAGGGCGGGGCGGGCACCTTCTCGGATGGCAAGCTCTACAGCCAGATCAAGGATCCGCGCTTTCTTGGCCGCAAGGTGCTGGCGGAATTCGTGAAAGCCGGTGCGCCGGAAGAAATCCTGTGGATCAACCGCCCGCACATCGGCACTTTCCGTCTGGTCGGCATGGTCGAGAAGATGCGCGCCGAGATTATCGCGCTGGGCGGCGAGATCCGTTTCGAGAGTCGCGTTGAGGATATTGTCATTGAAGACGGCGCGGTGCGTGGCGTGCAGGTGAATGGCGCTCAGGGAAGTGAGTTCATCGCCAGTCGCCATGTGGTACTGGCCGTGGGCCACAGTGCCCGCGACACTTTCCAGATGCTGCACGCACGCGGCGTGTATATCGAGGCCAAGCCGTTCTCCATCGGTTTCCGCATCGAGCATCCGCAAAGCCTGATCGACGCGTGTCGTTACGGTGCGGCAGCCGGTCATCCGATCCTGGGTGCGGCCGATTACAAGCTGGTGCATCATTGCAAGAACGGCCGTTCCGTCTATTCCTTCTGCATGTGTCCGGGCGGTACTGTGGTGGCGGCTACTTCGGAAGAGGGGCGCGTGGTCACCAATGGCATGAGCCAGTATTCGCGCAACGAACGCAATGCGAACGCGGGTATCGTTGTCGGCATCAATCCCGAGGATTTTCCTGGCTATCCCGAGAATCCGCTGGCGGGCATGGACTTCCAGCGTCACTGGGAAAGCCGCGCTTTCGAGCTGGGCGGGCGCAATTACAACGCGCCCGCGCAACTGGTCGGCGATTTTCTGGCTGGCCGGCCGTCAACCAGGCTCGGCGTGGTGGAACCTTCCTACAAGCCGGGCGTGACGCTTACCGATCTCTCCACCGCCCTGCCGGATTACGCAATCACCGCATTGCGCGAGGCCATTCCGGCACTGTCCCGCCAGATCCGGGGGTACGACATGCCGGACGCGGTGCTGACCGGTGTCGAAACACGTACCTCCTCGCCGATCCGCATCAAGCGCGGGCCGGATTACCAGAGCCTCAATACGCGAGGCCTGTACCCGGCAGGGGAAGGTGCGAGTTATGCTGGAGGCATCTTGTCGGCCGCAGTGGACGGCATCGAAGTCGCTGAGGCGGTAGCGTTGAGCATGGTGGCGGCATCATCTGGCGCATGATTGCCTTACTCGGGATTTGATTTCGGTGCGGCTTTGATGTGCACCGCTGCTATCGCCCCTGAGACTAAACCGCTCGCGCGGTAAGGGTGGGCTCAATCACGGCGGGGTGTTTCTTGAACGATTAAGGCATGCGGTTCCTATGTTGAGGACTGAGGCAATCCGCCTCGTTTTCATCAGGAGCCGATCATGGATTCAAACGCTGCTCGTCCCATCTCCCCGCTTCGCCAACGCATGCTCGATGACATGCGGGCACGCAAGCTGGCCCCCAAGACGCAAAGCCACTACCTGCGTGCCGTCCGGCAATTTGCCCGCTATCTGGGGCGCTCGCCGGACACCGCCAGCGTGGAGGATCTGCGCAATTACCAACTTTATCTGGTTGACCAAGGCACCTCACCGATCTCGCTGAACGCAGCGATTACGGGACTGAGGTTTTTCTTCGACGTCACGCTTGATCGCGGCGAGCTGATGGCCCGGATTCCCTACGTGCGCGTCCCACGCATTTTGCCCGTCGTGCTCAGCCCTGAGGAGGTGGCACGCCTGATTGCGGCGGCGAGCAACCTGAAGCACCAGACCGCGCTCGCGGTGGCCTATGGTGCGGGCCTGCGCGTCAGTGAAGTGGTCGCGCTCAAGGTGGGCGACATCGACAGTCAGCGCATGACCTTGCGCATCGAACAAGGCAAAGGCCTCAAGGATCGCTATGCCATGCTCCCGCCAGTGCTGCTGGAGCGGCTGCGCGTGTGGTGGCGCGTGGCGCATGCCCAAGGCAAGATGCTCGAAGGGGGCTGGCTCTTCCCCGGGCTGAATCCGGTTGAGGCGCTCAGCACCCGGCAGCTCAATCGCGCCGTCCATGCAGCGGCTGAGGCGGCGGGTATCGACAAGCGCGTTACCATGCACACGCTGCGCCATAGCTTTGCTACCCATCTGCTTGAGCAGAAGGTTGATATCCGCATCATCCAGGTTCTGCTCGGACACAAGAAACTTGAAACCACCGCCTTGTATGCGCAGGTCGCCACCGACCTGCTGCGCGAGGTGATTAGTCCCCTGGAGCGCTTACACCCGGCGTAGCGCACGCCCATGGGGCGCACCTCACTGGAGGTCGCCGACATCTTCCGTGCGCATGGGCCCGAGTGGCGGCGTGCCCAACGCGGTCACCTGAGTCTGGCGCAGCTCAAGGTCATGACGGCTATTGAGCGGTGCCGCACTGTGGCACTGGGGGGACACGTCTTGCGCTGTCCGGACTGCGAAGCCACCGAGGTTGCCTACAATTCCTGCCGTAACCGGTATTGCCCGAAGTGCCAGGCACGCGCGGCACAACTTTGGCTCGAAGCGTGGCAAGTGGATTTGTTGCCGGTGCCGTATTACCACGTCGTGTTCACCCTGCCCGCACCGATCAGCGTACTGGCCTATACCAACAAGGCAGTGATCTATCGGCTGCTGTTCGAGATCACTGCGCAGACGCTGCAAACCATCGCAGCCGATCCACGCCATCTGGGCGCGCACATCGGGTTGAGCTTGGTACTGTATGGGGCTCGACACTGACTCATCATCCGCACGTGCATGGGGTGGTGCCGGGGGACGGTCTGTCACTGGATGGGACGCGCTGGGTGGGCCTGTCGGCCGGGCTTCTTCTTGCCGGTGCGGGTGCTCTCACGCCTGTTCCGGCGCCTGTTTCTGGAGGCCTTGGAGCAGGCGCATCACGACGGGTTGCTGCAGTTCTTCGGCGAGCATGCTGCACTGGCCGAGGCGCAGGCCTTTGCGAACTGGCTGGCTCCACTGCGTGTCTGCGAATGGGTGGTGTATGCCAAGCGCCCGTTTGCCGGGCCCGAGGCGGTGCTGGCCTACCTGTCCCGTTACACCCACCGGGTGGCGATTTCAAACTCCCGACTCATTGCGCTGGATGCGCACGAAGTGACGTTCCGTTGGAAAGAATACAGGGCCAAGGGACGGACGCGGCAGAAGTGCATGCGCCTCTCGGCCGACGAGTTCATGCGGCGCTTCCTGCTGCATGTGTTGCCCACGGGTTTCATCGCATCCGTCATTACGGCCGTTCGCGTATGAGCCCGACTAAGGTTGCAACGTGTCGCTTACCGGCCGTTCGCTCTAGGTAAAAACTGAATGGCTGCATTACGTTCTGACGAACTAACGATGGACGTTTTTGGTGCGCAAGCACTATTGACGGGCGGGAAATCTGACAAAGTGAGCTGTTAGCCACGTTAAGTTATTGTAATTTATATAAATATAGTCTGGCATGAGACGTGCTTTATAAAAAATACATTCGCGAATGTATTTTTTATAACCCAAAAGGACCAATCATGCGATATTCCACACTGCTGCTTTCCCTGCTAACAGTCATTGCTTCCAGCGCCGTGTTCGCGGAAGAAAACACTCCCGCCCATACCGTCACCGGCAATTTTTCGCTGGTGTCCGAATACATGGTGCGCGGCCTGACCCAGACCCGTCACAAACCGGCCGTGCAGGGCGGCGTGGATTACAGCCACTCCAGCGGATTTTTCTTGGGGGCTTGGGGCTCCAACGTGAGCTGGTTGTCGGACATGAACAAGCTGGACGCAGACGGTGATGGCAATCCTGATGGCGGCATCAGCAATTCGCTGGAAGTTGATTACTACGGCGGCTATCGCTTCGATCTGGGCCCGTTCAAGGCGGATCTGGGTCTGTGGCGTTACTGGTTTCCCGGCACCTACCCGGCCGGTTTCACCAGCCCGAACACTCTAGAAACTTATGGCGTACTGAGTTACGAGAGCGTGAGCCTGAAATACCAGCGAACGCTGGGTAACTCCTTCGGGATGCTCTCGCCCGATGGTCAGAAAACCACCAGCAGCCAATATTTTGATCTGTCGGCCAACCCGGAAATCGCTGAGGGGCTCACCGCCAATCTGCATCTGGGTTACCAGACCGTGACCCACTACTCAAACGCCAATTACGCCGACTGGAAGATTGGCGTAAGCAAGGCGCTGGATGCAGGCTGGAGCGTGGGGTTGGCCTATTACGGCACCAACGCCAAAAAAGAAGTCTATGCCAATGCCTACGGCCAGAACACCGGCGCGTCTCGCGTGGTGCTGAGCTTGGCCAACACATTCTGAATCCAGACCCCGTGCGCGGGGTCGCGCACATGAAGGAGTTTTGAAGATGAGAAACGTTAAAGTTGCTGCTACCCAGATGAGCTGTTCGTGGGATCGTGCAGACAATATTCGCAAGGGCGAGGCGCTGGTGCGTCAGGCTGCAGCACAGGGTGCGCAGATCATCCTGTTGCAGGAGCTGTTTGAGACGCCGTATTTCTGTCAGGAAGAGAAGCCTGAGTATCAGCAGTTGGCCACGCCGCTGGAAGAGAATCCCGCCGTACGCCACTTTCAGGCACTGGCCCGCGAGCTGGAGGTGGTGCTGCCGATCAGCTTCTTCGAGCGTGCAGGGCGTGCACGCTACAACTCGATTGCCGTGATCGATGCCGATGGCAGCCTGCTGGGGGTGTATCGCAAGGCGCATATTCCGGATGGCCCTGGCTACGAAGAGAAATATTACTTCAACCTCGGCGACACCGGTTTCAAGGTTTGGAAGACGCGTTTTGCCACCTTCGGTATCGGGATCTGCTGGGATCAGTGGTTCCCCGAAACTGCTCGTGCGCTGGCTTTGCTCGGCGCCGAAATGATTTTCTATCCGACCGCTATCGGCTCTGAGCCACAGAACGCCGCGCTGGATTCGCGCGATCATTGGCAGCGCTGCATGCAAGGCCATTCCGGCTCCAACCTGATGCCGGTGATTGCCTCCAATCGTATCGGCACCGAGGTGTTTGGCGATTCACAAATCACTTTCTACGGTTCGTCCTTCATTACCGATGGCACCGGCGCCAAGCTTCAGGAAGCTGACCGCACGAGCGAAGCCGTGCTGGTGCAGGAATTTGACCTCGATGCGCTGGAAACACAGCGCACAGCCTGGGGCGTATTCCGCGACCGCCGCCCGGATCACTATGAAGTGTTGCTTACGCTAGATGGCATGACATGCAAAGGATATAAACATGAATAGCCCACGCAAAAAAACGTTGGGTCTGACTGACCTTGCACTGTTCAGCTTTTGTGCGATTTTCGTACTCGATACCATTGCCGCCTCGGCCAAGATCGGGCCCTCTTCGATCGGCTGGTGGCTCGTGACCGCCGTACTGTATCTCCTGCCTTACGGCCTGATTTCGGCCGAACTGGGTAGTGCCTTCCCCGCGCAGGGCGGGCTCTCGGTGTGGGCGCGCAAGGCTTTTGGGGAGCGTTTCGCGGCACGCACCACCTGGTTGTACTGGGTGAATGTGGCGCTGTGGATGCCATCGGTCTACGTGCTGTTTGCTGGCATGCTCTCCTCGTTGTTCTTCCCGGAGATGCCGCTGTGGACGCAGGTGCTGGTGGCCATCTGCATGAGTTGGCTGACCGTGCTGGTGAATATTTGTTCGCTGCGCGTGGCCAAATGGGTGCCGAATCTTGGCGCTGTGGCCAAGCTGGTGGTGGTGCTGGCGGTGATTGCCGCGGCGGTGAAAACCGTGCTGAGCGGTAAGGGGCTGGCCAATGAGTTGAGCTTCGGTGCAATGCTGCCAAGCTTTGATGCAGGCCTCGCCTTCCTGCCGGTAATCGTCTATAACTTCAGCGGTTTCGAGCTGATGTCCAGCGCGGCGGGCGAGATGAAGAACCCGCGTCGTGATGTGCCGCTGGCGGTGATCATCTCCGGACTATGCATTGCCGGCCTCTACATTCTTGCTTCCGGCGCGTTGCTGGCGGTGATTCCGATGGAAGACCTGAGCATTGTCTCCGGCATCACCGACATGCTTCGCGCAGTGTTCGCCCAGTCCGGTTTCGGCACTGCGGTGGTCGATGTGATCGGCATGTTTGCGCTCTTCACCTTCTTCGCCAATATGGTGACCTGGACGCTCGGCGCCAACCGCGTTGCGCTCGAAGCGGCGAAATCCGGCGAGTTGCCACATGTGTTTGCCAGCGAGTTTGGCACCCAGGGCACGCCGCTGGGCGCTGGCATCCTCACCGGTCTGGTGTCTACCGGCGTGCTGCTGGCCTATGCCTGCTTTGCCGGTTCGGCCGCAGACTTGTTCTGGTCGCTGTTCTCCTTCAGCTCGATCATTTTCCTTCTGCCCTACGTGCTGCTCTTCCCGGTTTTCCTCAAGCTGCGCCTGAGTCATGGAGAGGTGGCCCGCCCCTACCGCGTGCCCGGCCCGGCCTGGCTGCAGTGGTTGGCCTGTGGCATCGCCGAGTTGTTTCTGCTGCAATCGATCGTGTTCTTCATCTGGTCGCCGGACAAGGCCTTTGAGTGGAGCACGGTTGGCCCGCTGCTGATCGGGGTGGCTGCCACCTTGCTGATCGGTGAAGCCCTCATCCGTTGCCGCAAGGGCGCTGCTGCCGTTGCGCCGGCGCTGGCGACTCAGGAGTAATGCCCATGTCAAACATCATCGATTCCCTGCCAGCGCAAGACGGTTTCCGTATGCCCGGCGAATTCGAGTCGCACGCCGGCTGTTTCATGGTCTGGCCGGAGCGGCCGGATAACTGGCGCCTCGGCGCCAAGCCGGCGCAGCAGGCCTTCGTGGCGGTTGCCAGTGCCATCAACCGCTTCGAGCCGCTCACCATGGGTGTATCGGCAGCGCAGTGGGAGCATGCACGGCATGCCCTGCCTGCCTCGGTCCGCCTGATCGAACTCAGTAGCAATGACGCATGGGTACGCGACACGGGGCCGACCTGTGTGGTGAACGCTGCCGGCGAAGTGCGCGGCGTGGATTGGCAATTCAATGCCTGGGGCGGCCTCGAAGGTGGCCTCTACTTCCCCTGGGATCGTGACGCGCAAGTGGCCGAGAAACTCTGCAAGCTGCAGGGCCTCGACCTCTACAAGGCGCCGCTGATCCTTGAAGGCGGCTCAATTCACGTGGATGGAGAAGGCACCTGCATCGTCACCGAAGAGTGCCTGCTCAATCACAACCGCAACCCGCAGCTGAGCCGTGAAGAAATCGAGCAGCACCTGCGCGATTACCTCAATGTCTCCGTCATCATCTGGGTGCCACGTGGCGTGTATATGGACGAGACTGATGGCCACGTCGACAACATGCTGGCGATTCCGCGCCCGGGAGAAGTGATTCTGCACTGGACGGACGATGCGAGCGATGCGCAGTACGAGCGTTCCGTGGAGGCCTTCGAAATCCTATCGCAAGCGCGCGACGCCAAGGGCCGTGCTCTGAAGATCCACAAGCTGCTGCAACCGGGGCCTCTCTTCCTCACGGAAGAAGAGAGTGCCGGCGTGGATCAGGTGGCAGGCAGCGCCGAGCGCCGAGCGGGCAGCCGCCTCGCCGGCTCCTACATCAACCATTACCTCGCCAATGGCGGCGTGGTGGTGCCGGTGTTCGGTGTGGCCGAGGATGGGGAAGCGCTGCGCGTGCTGCGGGAAATCTATCCGGAACGTGAAGTAGTGGCCGTGCCGGCGCGAGAGATCCTGCTCGGCGGTGGCAATATCCACTGCATCACCCAGCAACTTCCGGCAGGACGCTGAAGTCTGTGCCGACCTGTATTCAAAGTGCAGGTCGGCATGCTGAGGCTACAATGTCGCGTCCTTATCTTTCGGGTGAAATCCCTTGAAGTACCAGCAAGAGAAAGCTATCGCCACTCGCAGCCAGGTTCTCCGCGCTGCGCTGAAAGTTTTTGCGCGCAAAGGTTACTCAGCTACCACGTTGGATGACGTGGCCAAAGAGGCGGACTTAAGCCGTGGCGCCATCTATTTCAGCTTCAAGAACAAGCAGGACCTTTACGTGACACTGGTCCGCGAGTACTTCGAAACAACGATTCATGGCGCGTTGCTGGCTCGTGTAGAGAAAGAACAAGACCCACTCGCCGCGCTGCGCGACTATATGTTCAGCTATAACCACGCCGTGATCGCGAACGAAGAAATTCGCGAATTCATGGAGCTGATTCGGTACAAGACCGAAGTCAAAACACTCAGCGAAGAAATTCTGGCTGTGCAGCAGAAAATGGACTTGCTCATGCAGGAAGAAATTGCCCTGCTGGTGCGTGCCTGTTTGAAAAGCGGCGTGCTGCGTCAAGATGTGCCTGAAACGCTACTCACCATGGCCATCCACAGCTATCTGAACGGCATCGAGAGCACATGGCTGTTCAACCCGGGAATCTTCCCTCTCGAAGTTCATCTACGTGACTTGATCGACATCTTTGTAGATTCGATGTTGTTGCAACGCTAACGGGGTCTGCTGGTACTGCCCGGATGAGCCCAAGTCGTGCAGTAATTCGGGCCACGATAAGCAAGGAATAGAGCGGCGGCTTATGGCAAAGAGCAGACGAAACCGGCCTATCGGTCGAATGACTGTTCAGGCCGAGTAATGTGAATTGGCCATCCGGCAGGTTTCAAAGTACAGCGGCCATTCATAGGGCTGGTTTGCGGCAGGAGTGACAGACCGCTCCTGGCCGACAGCTGCCGAACAAAGTCTATCAGCATGAGAGCATGACAACTACGCAAAGCTCCGGTCTGCTGCCTAAGGCGCGATTTCAGCCTTCGCCGGGAATTTCCTTGTGTAGTTTCAGCCGGTGTTCGGTCTTCTTGCGCAGGCGGATGTTGATCAGCTCCACGCCGAGCGAGAAGGCCATCGCGAAATACACATAACCCTTGGGCAGATGCGTGCCGAAACCTTCGGCGATCAGGGTCACCCCCACGATCACGAGGAAGGACAGCGCCAGGATCTTGATCGTCGGGTTGGCATCGACGAACTCGCCGATGGGTTTGGCGGCGAACATCATGACCGCCACCGACAGCAGGATCGCACTGATCATCACGCCGATCTGGTCGACCAGGCCCACGGCGGTGATCACCGAATCCAGCGAGAACACGATGTCGATCACGGCGATCTGCACCAGTACCGCACCGAAAGCCGCGCGGGCCGTGTTGCCGGCGTTGTGCGCTTCCTCTTCGCCTTCGAGCGAGCCATGGATCTCATGCACGCTCTTCCAGAGCAGGAACAGACCGCCGACGATCAGGATGATGTCGCGTCCAGAAATGTCCTGGCCGAACACTGCAAACAGTGGATGGGTGAGTTTCATGATCCAGGCCAGCGAGAGCAGCAGGCCGATCCGGGTAAGCATCGCCAGGCCCAGGCCCAGCCGGCGCGCCAGATTGCGCCGGGCCGCGTCGACACGGCCGACGAGTATCGAGATGAAGATGATGTTGTCGATCCCCAGCACGATCTCCAGTGCAGTCAGGGTAGCCAGGGCGATCCAGGCATTCGGGTCGGCGATCCATTCGAACATGATGAAATCCGGTTTGGGTGGATGTCGTCAGACTAACGCATTTTGCTGAAGTTCCGTTTGCGACTTCAGGCCTTGCCCATGAAGCCCAGATCGCTTGTCGCGAAGTGGGTGACATTGGGAAGCACCTGCGGCAGGTCGCCATCCCGCACGCCCATCCAGCGTGCCAGCGTGGCGGCATATTGATCCACTGCCGTGGTGGGCAGCAGGCGTCCGTTGCCGACATCGGTGCCGGTATTCAGCCCCGGGTCGGGGAACTGGCCGTAGACCTGGCCGCCGCGTACCGCGCCGCCCACGATGAAATGATGGTTGCCCCAGCCGTGGTCCGAGCCATCACCGTTGGAGAGGAGCGCACGGCCGAAATCCGATGCTGTGAACAGGGTGACCTTGTCCGCCACGCCCAGCGCTTCCATGCTGGCCTGGAAGTACGCGACGGATTCCGCTACCGAGTGCAGCAGTTCGGCCTGTTTGCCGAGCTGATGGTCGTGCGTGTCGAATCCATTGAGTGAGACGAAGAAGACCTGACGGTGCTGCTGGATGTTGTCGTCATTGCGCACGCCGATCATGCGGGCCACGATGCGCAGTTGCTGGGCGAGTTTGTCCTGTTGCAGTGTGGCGGGCAGGGCGATGCGTGGATCGGTTTCGGGCAATCCGGCGAGCGCGCTGGAAACCAGGCCGTGAGCCGCCATGCTGCGATTGACCACCGCAGCATATTCCTGCGCGAACAGATCGTTCTGGCTGGCGCTGAGTTGGGCGCGCAAGGCTTCTGCGCCTTTGGCCGAACCATAGATGTTGGTGGCCCCCAGCCGGTTGAAGCCGATCGCCCCGCTGTTGCTGATCTGGTACTGGATGGTCTTGTCGCTGGCCAGGAATACCGCATTGCCGGCAGCGGAGATGGCGGTGAACAGGTGTTTGCCGTTCTGGGCGGCGAGCAGGTCGGCAATGCGGCCGCCCCAGCCGATCTTTGCGCCTTCGGGCGAGAAGGATTGCCAGATGGCTTGCTGGTCATTATGCGAAAAGAGTTTCGGTGGACGGGCGATGGTGGTGTTCTTGAAGGTGGCGGCATCCTTGATCGGCACGACGAGCGGGCCGACATTGGCGAGGAGGGCTGCCGTGCCGCGCTGATAGAGTTTTTGCAACGGCGCCAGGGCAGGATGCAGCCCCAGCGGACGTGCTGCCGGAGCGGTCGGCAGAGCCAGCAGATCCTCGCGGGGCAGCGTGATCACCGTGCGTGCGGCGGCATAGCGGGCATAGCCTTCGGCATCCAGCGGGACGACGGTGTTGTGCCCGTCATTGGCGCCGTACATGAACAGGCAGACGATGGCGCGGTAATCATCGGGCTGGCTGGCCGCGGCTGCGGCACTGATGCCGGCCAGTTGCAGGCCCAGCGGAGCTGCCGCGCGCAGCAGGCTGAATGCGCCGGCACGACGCAGGAATTCACGACGGGAAGCTGGGCTCATGGCGGGCTCCTCACTTCTGAACCAGATATTCAGGCGACACCATGACCAGCAGGGTGGCGAGTTTGACGCGATTGCGCCGGGCGTTCGCAGCGGCTTGCGGGTTGTTCTGTGGAATCGCAATGCCGGCAATGGCCTCCATGATGCGGCTGCGGCTGTTTGCCGACAGGCGTTGCCCGGTGAGCAGCAGGTCGAGTTGATCGACGAGCCGTTCCGGCGTGTCGGCAAGGGCCATCTGCGGGCTGTAATCAGCTTGCACGTCGCGACGGCCCCCTTCGGCACGGCCCACCCCGGCTTCGATGGTGCTCTGCATGAAATTGGCGTATCCGGCCACGGTGCTTTCGGAGACGATCTGCATTTCGGGTGCGACCAGATTCCGGCGGGCGATCTCGGTGCCGGGAGGCATGAAGCCCGGCCGGTAGTAGTTGAACACGCTGGGGGAACGCAGCGGGCTCTGCCCCAGCGAGGTGCCCGGGTTGTCGGTGTTCTGGATGCGGAATTCGCCGGAGACTGACGTGGCGTTGAAGGCTCGCATCCATTGGGACAGGCGCAGGACTGGTTCGCGCAGCTTGCCCGTCGCTTGTGGCGCCGGATTGCGCGCTTCCGGATCAAGCAGTACGGCACGGATCACGGCCTGCATGTCGCCCCGTACGCCCGCGCCGTTGTCGTTGAAGGCGCGTGTGACGCGAGCGACATAGGCCGGGCTGGGATTGCTGGTCACGAGGCGCTGGATCAACTGCCGGCCCAGGAAAGGCCCGGCGTTGGGATGGGTGAAGAGTCGGTCCAGCGCGATCTTCAGATCGCCTTCGGGATCTGCCACGGTCTGTGGCTTGATGGTGACGCCGAGAAAGCGTTTCTCGCTGGTCGAATGGAATTTCGGGTAGCCCTTCATGGGCAGGATGTCCCAGTTCGATTCCTTGTTCTGCTGGTTGAAGTGCTGATCGGTGGTGCCGGGGCCGCCGTAGGAAAATCCGGTGAATACCTTGGCCAGACCGGTGATGTCGTTGTTGTCATAGGTTTCGATGGGGACGCCATTCCTGAGCCGTGGCGTGCCATCCGGATTCAGTTCGTAGAGCCCGATGGTGAAGAGCTGCATCACCTCGCGGGCATAGTTTTCGTCCGGTACGCGTTCCCGGGCCGGGTCTTCCTTCTGGTTTTTCAGATGCGAGAGGTAGATGCCCATCATCGGATGGCGGCTGACATCCTCGATCAGTGTGCGGAAATTGCCGAAGGCATCGCGCCCGAGCATGTCGTAATAAGACGCTGCGCCGCGGATCTTCACGTCGAGCTGGCCTTCAAACGAGATTACGAAGATTTCCGAGAGGGCGAAAGCTACCCGTTGGCGGAGCTGGTCGGGCGCCGTGGCGGCGTTCTTCCAGAACAGGCGGAAAAACAGGTCCTGGCGCAGGTTCTCGCCCTTGGCGAGTCTGGCATGTTCCGGCTCGACCTCGGGCAGGAACAGTGTCTGGGGAGAGGCGAACTGCTGCTTGAGCCAGGTCGGGAAATTGCTGTGGCGCAGTGCTTCGATCTCGCCGGATGTCGGACCGAAAGTTGCTTGTTGCAGGAATCGTGAGGCTTCGGCCGGAGTCGGACTGGCGTCGTAGGTTTCCAGAGGCGCGCTGGCGCAGCCCAGGAGCAGGAATAGGCAGAAAAACAGGCAGAAAAACAGGCTCAGCGGGCGTGATGGCATGCGATGACCTCCTATCTGACCTGTTCATACTAAGCCGATACGACGGATTTTAGCGAGTCCGTTCGCGTCCAGTCCGTGTTCCGAATCCGACAATGCGGACGTTTGTATTGCGTATCTGGGTGGAAGGGCTGCGGGGCTTTGTCGCTTTCACGCAGAGGCCAGGCGCATGATGCTTGGGTGGTTGCGCTGAAAAGCGCCGGGTTCCTCTGGAACGTGGTCGCTTTTTTCTGGTAAAACCGGAACAAGCCCTGTGGCGGACAAAACAGGCCAGATGCAGGAAAATGCTGCAGGAATGTGTGGCAAGAATCGGAATCGTTTGAAATGAAACGCGTCATGGCTTTACTGGGGTGCTGGCTGGTCGGGGGGCTGGCACCGGTTTTTGCGGCAGAGGTGCCGCTTCCCACCGCCGTGAACAGCCGGGTCATCAACGCCGAACTGCTGGCGCTGTGGTCGAATCCGGCGGGCAATCTGGTCCTGGTGGCAGGGGCGGATGGCACTTTGCGGCGCTCCAGTGATGGCGGCAGACGCTGGCAGCAGCTTGCTGTCGCGGGTGCGCCGCGCATCGTGAGTCTGGTCTCAGGAACCGGTGGCGTGGTGCTGGCGCTGGCTGAAGATCGCCTGCTGCGTTCCGCGGATGACGGTGCGAGCTGGACGGTGGTGGATTTCCCAGCCGGGCTGCAGATGAGCAGCGTGGTGTTCCACAAGAGCAGTGGCGCCTGGCTGGCGGCCAGTACGCAAGGCATTCTGCGCAGCACCGATGGGGGCCTGACGTGGCGCATGGTGCATGCGCTGGGCCGTGATACACCCATGCTGGCGCTGACGGACACTGCCTCCGGTGTCTTGTTCGCGGGCGGGGCGCAGGGAACGCTGCTGCGGTCTGCCGATGGGGTGAGCTGGACGGCATTGCCGACGGGGGAAACGACAGCGATTGCGCGTTTCGCGGTGTTGCCGGGCAGACGGGGTGTCCTGTCGCTGTGGGCCGATGGTTCGGTGATCGGCTTGCGCCCGGATGGCCGTGGAATGTGGCGATCACAGGTGGGTGAGCGCACCTTCCCGTCTGCGGTTGCGGTCGATCCGGTGCGTTCGCGCGTCTATGTGGCGAATTCGCTTGGGCAGGTGCTGAGTTCGCGAGATCTGGGGCATAGCTGGACTACTGCGCTGGTGGCGGACCGTCTGTATATCAATGCCCTGCACGTTGATCCTGCGAATGGCGGCATCACGGCGGTGGCCGCGCGGGCAACGATTGCGCGCTCGCTGGATGAGGGCGAGCACTGGCAGATCCTCAGCAGCGGGCTGCCTGCCAGTCGCCTGAATGCGCTGCAGGTCAGCCCCGACGGGCAGCAGATGCTGGCGGTTGGTTCGGGCGGACTGACTTTGCGCAGCGAAGATCGCGGGCGCAGCTGGTCCGAGCAGCATGCGGACCTGAGTCGTTATGTGAGCGACATCATCGGTGTGCCGGGCAGCAACACGGTGCTCGTGACCGGTGTCGATGGCTTGCTGATGCGTTCCGTGGATGCGGGCGTGCATTGGTGGCAGCTCAAGACCGGCATGCCGGCCGAGGTGTCCCTGCAGTCGCTGCTGCACGATGCGCGCACTGCCCAGTTCCTCGCGTGCGGGCCGATGGCCAGCATCCTGCGCAGCGGCGATGGCGGGCAGACCTGGCGTGCGACACAGCCTGTGCCAAATGCCGGGGATGGTTCCTTCCGGCAACTCATCGCCGATCCGGACAGCAACACGCTGCTCGTGCTGGGGAGCCCCGGACGGGTGCTGCGCTCGGTCAATGGCGGACAGGAGTGGACGGTAACCGATGCGGCGGCTGAAGCCGATGGCAGTGGCATCGAGCAGCTTGCGGCGCTGGGCCGGGGTGTGTTCCTGGCCACCCGTGGTGACGGGGTCTTGCAGCGCTCCACCGATCAAGGCCAGCACTGGCTGCCCGTGGAAGGGCGGCTCAAGGGCAGCCTCTACGCCGAGTCTGCCAGCGGATTTGCGTGGCTGATGAGCGCCGGCAGTCTGCGCCGTTCGCGCGACGGCGGCTTGAGCTGGCTGCCGGTGCAAGCCCCGGCGGTGACCCTCAACTACATGCTGCGCACGCGTGCCGGCAATCTGCTGGGGTTTGGCAGCGCAGGCACGATCCTGCGTTCAGTGGATGATGGCGTGAGCTGGCAGGCGCAGCCTTCCGGCGTGACCGCTTCGCTGCGCAAACCCTTGCTCGACCCGGCCACGGGCGATATTTATGTGCCGGGGCGCGAAGGCACGCTGTTGCGCTCGCGTGACGATGGGAGAAGCTGGGAAAGCCTGCCGACGCATACGCGCGGACACCTCAGCCGGGTGTGGCTGGAAGCCAATGGCAAAGTGCTGGTGGCGACAGGTGAGCGGATCGTCAGGGTGGAATTGCCCTGAACAAAAAAATCGCGGGCATGACCCGCGATTTTTTTGTGGCTTGCTGGTTTGAAACGTGGCTCAGAAGCTTTCGTGCTCGCCCAGATAGCGCCATTGGCCCACCGGCAACTTGCCCAGTGGAATCTGGCCGATGCGGATGCGCTTGAGCCCAACGACCTTCAGACCGACCAGTTCGCACATGCGGCGGATCTGGCGCTTGCGACCTTCGTGTAGCACGAAGCGCAGTTGATCCTCGTTCTGCCAGCTGACCTTGGCGGGTTCGAGTTCGACGCCATCGAGTTCCAGACCATGGTGCAGCAGGCGCATGCCTTCAGCCGAAAGATCGCCCTCCACGCGCACCAGATATTCCTTCTCGACATCACTGGTCTCGCCGATCAGCTGTTTGGCGATGCGTCCATCCTGGGTCAGGACCAGCAGACCCGTGGAATCGATATCCAGGCGGCCGGCCGGGGCCAGCTTGCGGATCAGGCGGCTCTCGAAGCGGCGGTGGGTCGGATCCTCGCTCCAGTGGTTTTCCGGCGTGATCAGCACGGCGGCGGGCTCGTAACCATCTTCGGCCTGACCGGAAACGTAACCGATCGGTTTGTTGATCAGGATGGTGACGCGGCGCAGCTGGATGTCTTCGGCAACCGGCAGCAATTCGATGTGCTGGTGCGGCAAGACCTTGCTGCCCAGTTCATCCACCACCACACCATCGACCTTGACCCAGCCGCGTTCGATGTAGTCATCCGCTTCGCGGCGCGAGCACAGGCCGAGTTCCGACATCAGCTTGGACAGGCGTACGGCACCGGGCTGATCCACCGGGGCGGCGGCGGGCTGTCTGGCAAAGCTCTCCGGTGCGGCCGGCCGGCGTGGTTTTTGGGGCGCGTCCGGCGCTGCTGTTTCGCTGGCGGCGAAAGCACGCGGTTCGGCGCGGCTGCGGCCAAAGCTGTTGCCACGTGGCGCTACCGGCATCTGGTCGTCACCGAAACTCGGTGCCGGTGCAGGGCCGTCGCGCTCGATGTCGCGGCGCGGACGTTCGCCGTAGCTGCGCGGTTCTTCGTCACGACGCGGGCGCTCGGCAAAGCTGCGTGCGTCAGGGCGACGGTTGTCACCATCGCGGAAGGCCGGACGCTGGGGACGCTCACCGTAAGCCGGGCGATCACCCTCACGGCGCGGTGTGGCACGGTCTTCATACGGACGGCGTTCAGTGGATGGGCCCGCAGCCGGGCGGCGCGTATCACCATCGCGGAAAGTCGGGCGGGCCGGGCGATCACCGAACGCAGGACGCTCGCCATCACGGCGCGGCCGCTCGCTGCCCGGGCGGCGCTCTTCAAAGCCACGGTTGTCACGCGGGGGGCGATCGCCGTAGGGACGGCGGTCCTCGGTCGCGCGGCCTTCCGGGCGACGCGTGGGGCCATCGCGGAAGGTCGGCCGTGCCGGCCGCTCGCCTTCACGTGCCGGGCGGTCGCCGGCAGGGCGGCGTTCCTCGAAACCCCGTCCGGCACCTCCACGGAATTCCTCGCGGGGCAGGCGATCACCAAATCCTGTGCGATCTTCCTCGCGGCGCGGCCCACCGGCAGGACGTGCAGGACGGTCGTCGTCACGACGCGGGCGGTTGCTGCCGGGGCGACGCTCGTCGAAACTGCGGCCGTCGCGTTGCGGGCGATCGCCCGATGGACGTTGCGGACGATCACCGGATGGGCGCTGGGGGCGGTCACCGGTCGGGCGGGACGGGCGCTCTCCCCATGCGGGGCGTTCGCCATCACGACGCGGGCGTGCCGGATCGGCACTGCGGCCGTCACGTGCCGGCCGTTCCGTGCTGGCCGCACTTTCGTCAAAGGCACGATGCCGGCCCGGGCCGGGAGCACGTGGCTTGCTCGAACCGCGCAAAGGCGCACGCGTGCGACGTTCGGGGCTGGGCGTGTCGGCCGGCTTGCCGGGCAGGGAGAGTTTCGTGCGTTTGCTGTCGTCAGCCATGATGGATTTGTTTCTGCAAAGGTGATTCGTTATAGCGTAGTCGGGATGAAGGCTCTTGGCCGGAATCCGGAATGTGCGGGGTGGCTGGCCCGGACGGTGCGCGGAGCGCCCGGGTCAGGCGTTCAGGGTTGGTAGCCGAGCAGGGCCAGATGTTTCGGGCGCAGATAGCACCAGTCTTCAAGTTCAAGCTCCGGCAGTGAGCCGTCTTCCATCGACAACGCGCCGACGGCATAGCGGTGCAGGGCGTCGACATGGTTGCCGGCGGCGGCAATCATGCGTTTGACGAGGTGATACTGGCCATGGTCGATGACCAGTTCGATCTCCTTGTCGCCGGTCTTGCGGGCTTCAAGCGCCTGGATCGGTTCGTTGTCGTCGTACAGGCGCACGCCGGAGAGAAGCGCTTCGATCTGCGCATCTTCAACCGGCTGGTTGGTGGTCGCGCGGTAGCTTTTGGTGACCTGGCGTTTTGCACTGGAAATCGCATGGATGAACTGGCCGTCATCCGAGAACAGCAGCAAGCCGGTGGTATCCACATCCAGCCGGCCCACGCTCTGTACATCACGTGCGACCAGCGGTTCCGGCAGCAGGTGGTAGACGCTCTGATTGTGCTTGGGTTTGTGCGAGCACTCGAAACCGGCGGGCTTGTGCAGCGCGATATACACCTTCTCGCTGTATTCCCATTCCCACTCGGCGATTTCGAAGGTGAAACCGGCTTCGTCATATTCGGCAAAGGGGTCGGTGACAACTTCTCCGGCGACCTTTACTTCACCGTCACGGATGAGTGCGCGGCATTCCTTGCGGGAGCCAAAGCCTTGGGACTGGAGGATTCTGTCGAGTTGCATCACGGGCGTATGGGGGAAAGAGCGAGCAAAGGGCGGGGATTATCGCACTTTGCCCGCTGTTTTTGCGCAAAATTTGCGCAATACCGCCCGCTTCAACGGTTCTCGAAGCGGTTCAGATCGAGGATGCCGGCATTGATGGGGGCAATGCGACGGTAGTCGGCGTTGAGCGTGTCGTTCAGCGCCCAGAAATCGGGACTGGTGCGCCGCACGCCGAAACGTTCCATGAGCTGGCGGTAATCCCCGGCATTGCCCAGCGTTGCAACCGCTTGTGTGAAGGCCGGCAGATCCTTGCGCTGCACACGGTAATAAGCATTCGGGTAGGCCGTGGCAAAGCCGGGCAACACATCCAGGGTGAATTCGGCGGGCAGGATGGTCTTGTCTTCGTTGAGCAGCATGGTGATGTTCTTGTGGGCGGTATTGCGCAGCAAGGTGAGATCGAGTGCCGGCCTGCCCGGCTCTTCGATGCGCAGCATGCTGGCTTCGGGCAACCAGCTCAGCACCGCACCACGCACACTGGCAAGGGTCTGCAGTTCCTGGCGCAGGCTGGCGTCGGTCAGGCTGGTCAGGTCGTGGTCATGTGGCAGCGTCGTTTTCAGGCGGCTGGCGAGGACATCCATCAGTTCGCTTTCCGGCAGGTCCTTGCCGGGCAGGGTGATGCCGGATTCGCGGTTGAAGTGGGCGTATTTGCCATATACGTGGTCTTTCACCCTTTCGCTTGCATCGCGGTACCAGTTGTTGCGTACGCCGATCCGGCTGGCCTGGGGCAGCATCGAGATGAAATTGAATTCGCCTTCCATGCGCAGGAAGTCCATGTACAGCCGGGTGTTGACCTGGTGGCCGATGTTGCCGAACACGTCATAGCCGGCGGTGAGCAGATAGTGCACGCGTTCGAGCAGGGAGAAGGTCATGACCCAGGCCGTCCGGGGCTTCTCGCCGACCAGCCCGGTCAGGACGGTGGCATTGTCGAAATGACGATAGATCGTCAGCGTGGCATTCGGATTGTGCTGGTCACCATCCCAGATGATTTTGGGTGACACGTCAGCCGGGTTGCTGAAGCGGTGTTCCAGATAGCTCGATTTGGCTTGCAGGAAGTGTTCTTCCTGGAGGCTGTAGCGCAGCAATGGCGTGAGCACCAGCGCGTTGCTCTCGTCACCTGCAGGCATGTCGAGGTTGCGGCTTTCGCGGGCGAGAAAATCTTCATTGCTCTCGTTGAGGGTGTCCGGATCCTGGAAGAACACCCAGAAATGATCGTTGATCACGTTCAGCGCGGTCTGGCCACGGCAGACCGGGCCCTTGATGAAACCCATCACGGTGAACTGGGCCTCGTCGAGCATGAACTGGTAACGCGACCTGGCGGGCAAGGCCGCGAAGGTCTTGAACGGATTGGCGGCCAGTTCCGGTGCGTAGCCCGGCAATTTGTCGACGGGGTAATTCGGTGTAAAGAACAGCTCGTTCCAGCGCGCCATGCGGTTTGCATCCAGTGCGTAGGGCATGTGCGTCTTGGCGACGATGCTTTCGACCACGGGCAGCAGTCGGTAGTACACACGTGGCACCTCCGGGTCTTCGAAGGGACGGCGGCTGGCGATTTCCTGGGCGGGCTGGCCTGGTGGCGTGCGCGAGCGGATCAGGCGGAAGTAATGTTGCCCTTCTTCGCCCGTGAAATAGAGATTGGCGAGAAACAGGTGTTCGTAGATGTAGCGGCTGACCAGTTGGGCGCGCAGCGATGAGCCGTTGAAGAAGGCTTCCCATTTGCGGACCTGGATCTGCGTGATCGGCGCCAGCGGGGTGGGGCCGTCATACGGCGCGCCCTGCTGCAGCCAGCGCCGCAAGGTGGTGCTTTCAGACTTGCTGATGGCTGGCAAGCCGAAAGGCATGCCCATCAACGGGTTCTTGCGTTCGAAATCGGCATACTCGTCGATGCGCGGACACTGGTTCTGCCGGTCCAGCGAGAAGTCCAGCGAATCCGGTGCGGGTTCGTTGGCGCTGAGAGGGTGGCGCTCCTTCAGATCCAGCGCACGTGCCAGCAGGCTGGCCTGCAACTCGGCGGCCGGACTCGACGGATATTCGTTGAGCACCGGGAAGAAGCCCTTCTTGCGCCAGGCCGAAGGTTTGTCGGCATCGATGAAAAGCCGCGTCGGGGCTGTCTCGGCCAGGCGGTTCGCGTACACCACGGTCTTGCTGGCGCCGCGCGTGATGCCTTCATACGAGCCGAGCTTGAGCTGGCAGGCTGCGTCATAGCAGGCGTGGCAGACGACACAGCGCTGTTCGAGGATGGGTTTGACTTCCGTGCGATACGAGACCGCATCGGTCTTGGCGTGGGGAAGGTCGAAGCGGGCCGGATTCTGCTGACCGAAAAGCGTATCGAGATCTTCACGGGCAAGGGTGGCGCAACCGACAAGAAGAGCCAGCAGGGCCAGCAGGTAGTGAGATTTCATGGTGCAGAAGGCAGCAGACAGAAATGACGGAATGATGCCGGATTATTTTCCGCGCATGAAGAGCTTGTCCAGATCCGCCATCGAGAGCTGAGTCCAGGTCGGGCGGCCGTGATTGCACTGGTCGGCACGTTCGGTGGCTTCCATGTCGCGCAGGAGCGCGTTCATCTCGGGCAGGGTGAGCTGGCGATTGGCGCGTACGGCACCGTGGCAGGCCATGGTGGCGAGCAGCTCGTTGCGGCGCGCGGCGATGACTTCGCTGGCAGGAAAATCGCGCAGCTCGGCGAGCAGGGCACGCAGCAGCTCGCTGACGTTGGCGCGGCCCAGCAGCGCAGGCACGCTGCGTACCGAGAGTTCATTCGGGCCGGCGGCAGCGATCTCGAAGCCCAGATGGGAGAGCGTGTCCGCGTATTCTTCGGCGGTGGCCATCTCGATCTTGCTGGCGTTGAACACGGCCGGGATCAGCAGGCGCTGCACGCCGGGGTTGCCGTCAAGAATGTGCTTGAGCTGTTCGTAGAGGATGCGTTCGTGGGCGGCATGCATATCGACCAGAACCAGACCGGCCTCGTTCTGTGCCAGCACGAAGACGCCATGGATCTGGCCGATGGCATAGCCGAGCGGGGCCGGGCGCGTCGGATCGGCGGGCAGCGTGGCAGGCGTCGGGTTTCCATAGGCTGCGAGGTTTTCCAGCGCGCTGCGCTGGTATGTGTTGCCCGAACCCGTTGCACGGGAGAAGGTCGTGGCGTGAAAGGTCGGCGATGCGGAGGCTTCTTCGACGGCCATGCGTGTCTGCTCGGTTGGGCCGGCGTAGCGGAAGGTTTCCACCGGTGCGAGCGGCTCGGCGGTGGCTGCGGCCTGGATCGGGTTGGCCAGGCTGCGCGTGAGTCCGTGAAACACGAACTGGTGGATCGCGCGGCCATCGCGAAAGCGTACTTCGGTCTTGGCAGGATGCACGTTGACATCCACCCCGGCCGGATCGAGATCCAGAAACAGCACGAAAGCCGGATGCCGGTTGCCGTGCAGGATGTCCGCATAGGCTTCGCGCAAGGCATGCTGGATCAGTTTGTCGCGCACGAAACGGCCATTCACGTAAAAGAACTGGGCGTCGCGATTGGCCCGCGCATAGGCCGGCAAGGCGGCAAAACCTGAAAGACGCAAGGCGCAGCTGCTGACGTCGACAAACCGGCAACTGGCCATGAAATCATCGCCGAGAATCTCGCGGGCCCGCCGTTCGGCATCGCCTGCCGCGAGGCGCAGCGAGAGGCGTCCGTTGTGGGAGAGCTGGAAAGCCACGTCCGGGCGGGCCAGCGCGATGCGGCGGAAGACGTCGTCGCAATGACCGAATTCGGTGCTGTCCGACTTGAGGAATTTCCGGCGTGCCGGTGT
>JAGTRY010000006.1 GCA_018262235.1 Pseudomonadota bacterium | reverse complement strand
ACAGCAGGACACGCGTGTTCTTCACCTCACTCAGGCGTGCGGCCAGCGTCATGGTATAGGCCGGCCTGCCGAAGAATGGCACCCACAATCCTTCACCTTTGCCCGGAGCCTGGTCTGGCAGCAAGCCGGTGGAAATGCCCTGGCGCAGGCCTTTGATGATGCTGCGCACGCCTGCCAGATCTGCGGTGGCGAGCGAGAGCTGACCTCGTGCGCGACCGGCCCGCAGGATGGGTTCAACATTCGCCTGCTTGGGGGGGCGATACAAAACAGTCATGGGCAGGTGTTTGCCGAAGTACAGGGATGCGATCTCGAAGCAGCCCATGTGCGGGGTCAGTGCGACCACCGTGTAGCCTTCCTTGTGCAGGGTTTCTACCAGATCCCAGCCGACGACTTCGATGATGTGACCCAGCACCTCGTCCAGCGGGCGCTGCCAGACAAAGGGAAGTTCCAGCATCATGCGGCCGGTTTCCTGCGCGTTGGCATGCAGTTCGGCGCGAGAGGGCGGGTGCCCGAGGCCGCGCGCCATGTTTTCCTGCAAGCGGCGGCGGTAGCTGCCTGAGAGCCAGTAAGTTGCCAGTCCGGCCCCGGCGCCGAGGCGATGAAGGCTGGACAACGAACAACGCCCGAGCAGGCGGAAGAGAGGAGGAAGCAGACGATTCAGTGTCACGAACGGGCATGCGGGCGATAGACACTTGCATTATAAGGGCCGCTACCTATAATCCCCGAACCGCCGAGTTAAAGACAACTTGCAGGGCGGTGGCAAGGTGCAAGCCCTGCCGAGAAATTCTGCTAAAGCGTCGACCGCTCGAAACCCCGGAGTCGGCCGCGCCGACGATCAACCGGGGTTTTGTTTTTGCGGAGAGCCATATGGCTGATTACCTCTTTACCTCCGAGTCTGTCTCGGAAGGGCATCCGGACAAAGTGTCCGACCAGATTTCCGATGCCATCCTGGATGCGATCTTCGCCCAGGATCCGCGCTCTCGTGTCGCAGCGGAAACGTTGTGCAATACCGGCCTGGTCGTGCTGGCGGGTGAGATCACGACCAATGCCCACGTCGATTACATTCAGGTCGCGCGCGACACCATCAAGCGCATCGGTTATGACAACACCGAGTATGGTATCGACTATAAAGGCTGCGCAGTCATGGTCTGCTATGACAAACAGTCCAACGACATCGCTCAGGGTGTGGATCATGCCTCCGATGACTATCTGAACATTGGTGCAGGCGATCAAGGCCTGATGTTTGGTTATGCCTGTAACGAAACGCCGGAGCTGATGCCCGCGCCGATCTATTATGCGCATCGCCTGATGCAGCGCCAGAGCGAGCTGCGCAAGGATGGTCGCCTGTCCTGGCTGCGTCCGGACGCCAAGAGCCAGGTCACGTTCCGTTATATCGATGGCAAGCCCGTGGAAATCGACACAATAGTGATTTCCACCCAGCATGCGCCAGATGTCTCGCAGGAGACCATCCGTGAAGCGGTGATCGAAGACATCATCAAGGTCGTGATTCCGGCTGAACTGCTGAAGAACCCCAACTATCTGGTCAATCCTACCGGCCGTTTCGTGATTGGTGGTCCGCAAGGCGACTGCGGCCTGACCGGCCGCAAGATCATCGTCGATACCTACGGTGGCGCTTGCCCGCATGGCGGCGGAGCCTTCTCCGGCAAGGATCCGACCAAGGTTGACCGCTCGGCCGCCTATGCGGCCCGCTACGTGGCCAAGAACATTGTCGCTTCGGGCTTGGCGCGTCAGTGCCAGATCCAGGTGGCGTATGCCATTGGTGTGGCAAAGCCGATGAATGTGACTGTCTTCACTGAAGGCACCGGCGTGATCCCGGACGAGCAAATCTCCGCCCTGGTCAATGAACATTTTGACTTGCGTCCCCGTGGGATCATCCAGATGCTTGATCTGCTGCGGCCGATTTATCAGAAGACAGCAGCATATGGCCACTTTGGTCGTGCAGAACCGGAATTCACCTGGGAAGCGACGGACAAGGCTGCTGCACTGCGGGCTGCCGCGGGTCTTTGATCCGTCCGGAATGTCCGGCATGAACGAGAGGGTCGCGCAAGCGGCCCTTTTTTCCGTGCGCTGCCGTATGCAGCGAAGGCGGGGCGCGCGCCCAGCTTGCGGCACAATGGCGGCCTTCGTGTTTCCGGATAGTCCCCCATGATCAATGTTCTGCTGGCTGCCTGTTGCAGCGTGCTGGTCTCCGTGCTGCTCAAACTCGCCCGTCGCCATGATATCGACGTGGCACAGGCCATCGGCTGGAATTACCTGGCGGCTTCCGTTCTCTGCGCCTTGTTGCTCAAGCCTTCACTGACAACGCTCATGCAACCTGGCGCGCCCTGGGTTTCGCTGCTGGGTCTGGCTGTTGTGTTGCCGACATTGTTTCTGGTGCTGGCCACGAGCGTACGCCGTGCCGGTATCGTGTTGACGGACATCGCCCAGCGGCTGTCGCTCTTGTTGTCACTGCTGGCAGCTTTCCTGCTTTTCGGTGAAACGGCCAGTGCCCTGAAGCTCGGCGGGTTGGCGCTGGGCTTGCTGGCCGTGCTGGGTATCCTGTGGCGACCGCAAAGCTCCGGGGCGGCCAACGGGGAACGCGCCTGGCCTGTGCTGCTGACGGTATGGGCGGGGCTCGCGCTGGTTGATGTGATGCTCAAGCACATCGCGGCAGCCGGCACACCTTTCTCCGCTTCCCTATTGGTGTGTTTCGGCTTGGCTTTTGCTGGCATGGCGGTGTGGCTGATCATCCGTGCCGTCGCAGGTAGAAAATCGGGGCAAGGGCGGCTGACTTTGCGTAATTGCGCAGCCGGTCTGCTGCTAGGGGCGATCAACTTCGGCAATATCCTCTTTTATGTGCAGGCCCATCGCGCGTTGCCGGGCCAGCCGGCCGTGGTGTTCGCAAGCATGAATATCGGCGTGGTGGTGCTGGGCACGCTGGTCGGCGTGCTGGCCTTCAAGGAACCGTTGTCGCGCCTCAATCGCGCAGCCATCGCGCTGGCGATCCTGGCGATTGTGCTGCTGGCCTTGGCCAAGACTTGAATGGGCGAGGGCTGACGGTTGATCGTCTACTAATTCAGTATTGATTTAGTGGACGCAATCCTGATCTGTGTGCTAATTTTCTACTAATTTTATACGAGATTAGTAGCTGTGCGCATTCCTCGCACCCCGCCTTCCCTGCATGAAATCCTTTCCTCGCTGAGCGAGCCGGAGTCGCTCCGCTTGCTGGCACAGCATGCCAGCCCCTTGCCTGCAGGGCGCTACCTGCATCATGAGGACCTCCGTTACCGTACCCCGCCGGAAGGGTTGAACCACGCGCAGTGGTGGGCTGCTACCTGCTTGGGGCGTGTGCCCTTGCTGCAGGCCTTGCCGTTGCGCGACAAGCACGGTGAGCCCTTCCGTTTTGCGACGCCGCAGCCCGTGTTGATCGACCTGCACCACATCGACCGCGATGCGGCTGGGCAGATCCGTGCCCCCGAAGGGGCATCCATTCATGAAAACAGGCAGCCTTATCTGCTTGCCTCGCTCATCGAAGAAGCCATTACCTCCAGCCAGATTGAAGGCGCTGCGACGACCCGCAAGGTCGCCGCTGAAATGTTGCGCGCAGGGCGGCGGCCACGGGATCACGGCGAGCAGATGATCTACAACAACTACTGCGCGATGGAACACTTGCGGGAATTGCGCAATGAATCCATCACGCCCGCTCGCGTCCTCGAACTGCACCGCATGCTGACGCTCGATACCCTCGAGAATCCGGACGATGCCGGGCGTCTGCGGACGAGCAACGATGTGGAGGTGATTGACCAGCGTGACGGCAGCATCCTGCACGCGCCCCCCGACTTTCAGGATTTGCCGCAGCGGCTTGAGGCGCTCTGCGCTTTTGCCAACGCCGACGAGGGGGCTCAGCCCTTCGTGCATCCAGTGCTGCGTGCGATCCTGCTGCACTTCATGATCGGCTACGACCATCCTTTCGTGGACGGCAATGGCCGTACTGCGCGTGCCTTGTTCTACTGGGCCATGGCACGCAGCGGTTACTGGCTGATGGAGTTCGTGTCGATTTCGCACATCATCAAGAAGGCCCCGGCCAAATACGTGCGGGCCTACCTGCAGACCGAGACGGATTACGGAGATACCACCTACTTTCTCCTTCACCAGCTCACGACCATCCGCCGCGCCATCTCTGCGCTGCACGCGTACATCGCACGCAAGACGGCAGAAAAACAGGATGCCGAGCGCTTGCTGGCGGCCAACACGCCACAGCTGCGTTTCCGGCTCAACCACCGCCAGATTGGTTTGCTTCAAAGCGCCCTGAAGCACCCGGATGCTGCGCTGCGCATCGACGCCCACCAGAACACCCATGGCGTTGTGTACCAGACCGCCCGCGCGGATCTGCTGGATCTCGAATCCCTTGGCCTGTTCATCAAAGCCAAACGCGGCAAAGCCTACGAGTTCTACCCTGTGCCTGAACTGCGGGCCAAGGTGGCGGCGCTGGCGGCCGAGCAACTGTAAGCACGCCGCGCCGCCACCGAATTCCCGGCGATGACCGGCCGCCGGCGCACTAAGCCGTCAGCGCGACATACACGTTCTGCACGTCGTCGTTCTCGTCAATCGCAGCAAGGAAGGTTTCGACTTCTTCCAGCGCCTCGGGACTGAGGCTGGCGGCGCTGATCGGGTTCTTGGGCTTGTAACCAAGTTTGGCGGAGAGGACGTTGAAACCGTGTGTTCCGAGCGCCTTGCTGACCAGATCCAGTTCGGTCGGATCGGTGTAGAACAGGGTCGTTCCTGCTTCGTCGCCTGGCTCCAGATCCTGTGCGCCGGCTTCGATGGCGGCTTCTTCGGGGTCTGCACCGGCTTTGAGCGGCGCGGCCTCGATCATGCCGAGGTAGTCAAAATCCCAGGCGACCGAGCCCGAGGTGCCGAGCTGGCCCTTGCGGAACAGCACGCGCATTTCCGGCGCGGTGCGGCGTACGTTGTCGGTGAGGCATTCGACCATTACCGCCACCTGATGCGGCGCGAAGCCTTCGTAGATGACGTGCTCGAAGTTGACCGGTTCGTCGGTGAGGCCGGCGCCGCGCTTGATCGCGCGTTCCAGTGTGTCCTTGGGCATTGAGGCCTTCTTGGCCTGCTCCACCGCCAGACGCAGGCGCGAGTTCATCGCCGGATCGGCACCGCCGCGCGCGGCGACCAGAATTTCCTTGACCAGTTTGCCGAAAACCTTGCCTTTGATGTTGGCGGCGATGTCCTTGTGTTTGGCTTTCCACTGTGCGCCCATGACGCATGCTCCTAGCGTGTCGTACTCGAACCGGTTCGAGAAATGGCGGGGCCGGTTGCCCCGCCGCTTGCCGTGCTGTGCTCAGAAATCCCAGCCGTACCAGCCGTCGCGCAGCGGGCCGGCCGTGACGGAGGCCACTTCGGCACGGGCTTGCAGCCATGCGCTCAGTGCGCTGCGATCTTCTTCGCTGGTCGAACCGCGTTGTGCGGTGACCAGCCCGTCGGTCTTCTCGATCGGCAGGCGACCGCCGAATGCACTGAGCGCCAGGTGGCGGGTTTCGGCAAAGTCGATGAAGGCATGGATGAACTGTTCATAAGCGGTGTCATCGACAGGCGACTTGAAGACCAGGGCCAGTTCGAAGGCGAGTTCCTGGAATTCAGCGACACAGAGCTTCTTGCGCTGGCGCGTATTGAGGCGGCGGATACAGCGGCGAGAAGTCGGTTGGGTACGGGACATGGTGTTCCTTGAGTGATAAAGGGAGATGGCCGGGCGTGGTTCAGTCGAAATAGACCAAGCCCATCGCGCGTTTGACTTCATCCAGCGTCTGCGCCGCTACCGCGCGGGCGGCTTCGGTGCCCCGCTTGAGGATCAGCATGACTTCGGCCGGGTCGCTGGCAAACGCAGCGCGGCGCGTACGGATTGGTTCCAGCATGGCTTGCAGGCGATCTTCGAGGACGCGCTTGACCTTCATGTCGCCCAGACCGCCGCGCTGATACTGCGCCTTGAGATCCGCAACCATCGCGGTATCCGGCTCGAAGGCATCGAGATAGGTGAACACCACGTTGCCCTCCACCTTGCCGGGATCGGAGACGCGCAGGTGATCCGGGTCGGTGTACATCATCTTCACCGCGCGGCTGACTTCGTCTGCCGTGGCCGAGAGATTCAGGGCATTGCCCAGCGACTTGCTCATCTTGGCGCTGCCATCAATGCCCGGCAGGCGGCCGACTTCGGGCACCACCGCCTTGCACTCGACGAGGATCTCCTGCTCGACGCTGGCGTTGAAGCGGCGCACCACTTCGTTGGTCTGCTCGATCATCGGGATCTGGTCTTCGCCGACCGGTACGTGCGTAGCCTTGAAGGCAGTGATGTCGGCAGCCTGGCTTACCGGGTAGGTCAGGAAGCCGGCCGGGATGTCGCGCTCGAAACCGCGCAGGCGGATTTCCTCCTTGATCGTCGGGTTGCGTTCGAGGCGCGAGACGGTGACCAGGTTCAGGTAGAAAAAGGTCAGCTCGGTGAGTTCAGGCACCTGCGACTGGATGAAGATCGTGCTCTTCGCGGGATCGATGCCGACGGCCAGATAGTCGAGCATCACTTCGAGCACGTTGTCATGGACCTTGCCATAGCGACCCATGTTGTCGGTGAGCGCCTGCGCATCGGCGACGAGGATGAACTGGCGGTAGTCATCCTGGAACCGGACCCGGTTCTGCAGTGAGCCGACAAAATGGCCCAGGTGCAGCGGACCGGTCGGGCGGTCGCCAGTCAGGATCACGGGTTTGGTATTTGCGTCCATTCAATCTGCTCCGGAAGATTTAGCAGGAGCTGCCAGCTGGAACGCACAGGGCCACCAGTCTGGCGGCCCCTGAGATTTGAAAACTGCTCACGTGCCGCGCGGAATCAGCGGCGCCACCAAGACGGCAAACGGATGGGGGTGAGTTGGATCATGGCCGGTATCGTACCGCGCCAGCCCTGTCTGTCGCAATGCCAAGCGCGTCAATCTTGGCGTCCTGGCCAGATGCGGGTGAGCAGTGCGGCGAGTCCGCAGGCGGCTGCAAACAGACTGACCCCGCGCCAGCCACCCTGGGCCAGGGCAAAACTCCCCAGTGCCGAACCGGCGGACATGCCGGCGAACATACCGCCGATGAGCAAGGCATTCAGACGGCTGCGGGCGGCCGGCTCCAGCCCGTAGATGATGCTCTGATGTGCAATCAGCGAGGCCTGCACGCCCAGATCAAACAGCAGGGTCCCGGCGATCAGCAGCCACAGACTGTGCGGGGCGATGGCAAAGGCAACAAAACTGAGCAACACCAGCACGGCGCCCAGGCGGGTGACCGGCTCCGGCCCACGCCGGTCTGCGAAGTGACCAGCCAGCGGCGCGGCCAGTGCGCCGACTGCGCCAGCCAGACCGAAAGCGCCTGCCACGGCACTGCCGAAGCCGAACGGCGGCTGGTGCAGCATCATGGCCAGCGTCGACCAGAAGGCGCTGAAGGCTGCGGACAGGAAGCCCTGGGCAATCGCCGCGCGGCGCAGGCCGGAATGGCGGCGCCACAGGGTGAACAGCGAGCCCAGCAGCGCACTGTAGGCCTGTGTGGTGGTGGGCACAAAAGCCGGCAGGCGGCGCTGCATCACGAGGGTGAGTGCGACGACCAGCGTGCCTGCACCGACAAACATGGTGCGCCAGCCGAAGGCTTCTGCCACGCTGCCGCTGATCACGCGTGAGAGCAGGATACCCAGCAGCAGGCCCATCATGACGTGGCCAACGATCTTGCCACGGCGTGCCTCCGGCGCCAGGGTAGCGGCAGCGGGTACGCAATCCTGGGCGACCGAGGCGGCCGCACCGATCACCACGCTGGCTGCGCACAACTGGGCCAGCGATTGGGTCAGTGCCATCGCGAAGAGCCCGACGGCCAGCAACACGAGCTTGACGAGGATCACGCGGCGGCGGTCATAACGGTCGCCCAACGGTGCGAGCAGCAGGATGCCGGCGGTGTAGCCGAGCTGGGTAAGGGTCGGGATGCGGCCGATCTCGGTGGGCGAAGCGCCGAATTCGCTGGACAGGATGCCGAGGATCGGCTGGTTGTAATACAGCGCGGCGACGGTGAGGCCGGTGGCGCAGGCCAGCAGGAAGACCAGGGCAGGGCTGAGGATGTCCAGCGCGGCGGGAGGTACCGGGGCGGTCGCGGTCAAGGGCGTGTTCATGGTGAGACTTTCTTTTGTTGGGAGAGGGTGAGTGCAGTGTGCGGGCTCACCTCGTTCAACGGAAGACGCATGTCCAGTAGAACTGTTATACAGTTAACGCATGAAGCCCGCTTTTGACCGATTTCTCCTGACCCAGACCTTCATCCGCATCGTCGAAGCCGGCAGCCTGTCTGCCGCCGCAGTGCAGATGAACGCCACCCAGCCGACCGTGAGTCGCCGTCTGCAGGCGCTGGAGCGCTCGCTAGGCTTGAGTCTGCTGATCCGGTCTACGCATGCCTTGCGCCTGACCGAAGCCGGGGCCAGCTATTACGCCCGGGCACGCGAGCTGGCGCTGGCCTGGAGCGAATTCGAGTCCGATTTGCGCGGCGCGGTGGATGAACCGCAGGGTTTGCTGCGCGTGGTAGCGCCACATGCTTTCGGCCAGCATCATCTGGTCACGCCCCTGGCGGATTATCTGGCGCGCAACCCCAAGGTTTCGGTGGAGTGGCTGCTGCATGACATCGCGCCGAATTTCCTCGCCGAGGGCATCGATTGTGCGATCCGCGTGGGGGAGGTCACGGACCCCGCTGTGGTGGCGATCCGGATCGGTGAAGTGCCGCGCATCGTGGTTGGGGCGCCGGCATTGCTGGCCGGGCGGGCGCTGCCGGCAACACCGGAAGCGCTCAATGAGCTGCCCTGGCTGGCGCTGACGCCGTACTACCGCAAGGAGGTGCGGCTGTTCTCGCGCACGGGCGAAGCGCATGTGCTGGCGATTTCGCCCCGGCTCACGACTGACAGCCTGTACGCCTTGCGCAGTGCGGTGCAGCGCGGGGTGGGCGTGGCCGTGAGCTCGCAATGGGTGGTACGCGAGGCGCTCGCCAGTGGCGAACTGTTGCATCTGGTGCCGGGTTGGCAGGCGCAGGCGATGCCGATCTATATCACCTATCCGTATGCGGCGTTCTATCCGGCCAAGCTGCGCAGCTTTGTCGAGGCCATGCGCGACGCGATGCAGCACCCTGCCTGAGCCGGCGCATGCAGCATCATGTCCTTAAAGTCTGGCCGGAATGCTTGCATCGGCCTGATACAGGCTGGCGCGGTGTTTTCCGCTCGATTTTGCCTGGTACAGCGCCAGATCGGCGCGCTTGAGCAGCGCGTTGAAGTCCTTTTCGCCGGGCGTCAGTTCGGCAATGCCCAGGCTCAGGCTGACGCCGCAGTGGGTCTGGCAGTGCTCCAGCAAGGTTTGCGCGATGTCACAGGCAGCGGCACCGGTGGTCTCCGGCAAGGTGATGATGAACTCGTCACCGCCGTAGCGTCCCAGGATGTCGGTGCTGCGCAAGCGCTGGCGCAGGATGCTGGCGACCTTGCGCAGGATCTCGTCCCCGGCGAGGTGGCCGAGGGTGTCGTTGATGGTTTTGAAGTCGTCAATGTCCAGAATGATCAGGGCGAGGGGGGCCGGATGGCGTGAAGCGAGCAAGACTTCGCGCGTGGATTGTTCGATCAGGTGACGCCGGTTGCTGCAAGCGGTGAGTTCATCAATGCTGGCCAGCTGGCGTAGCCCGTCGAGGAGGGCCAATTTCTCGGAAACGTCCTGGATCAGCAGTGCCGTGCCCAGAAAGGCGCCGCGCTTGTCGCGCAGCGGATAGCAATGGACTTCGAGTTGCCGTGTGTCGCGATGGTCGATGAAGGGATGTGTGTCGGGGGCGGTAAAGACCGCCGCATCAATCAGGGCAGAACTGTCCGCGCCGATCATCGATAGATCCAGGCCGGGATAGAACAGGGTGGCCGCGTGATTGAAATCGATGATGCGGCGCCGGGTGTCGAGTACGACGACGCCCTCGGCTATGCTGTCGAAGACGATATCGCGTGCCAGCGGCAGGATGTTGAGCACACGATGGCGCAGGGCGCCGAGGGCATAGACGATGCCCGCGGCGGCCATGCCGAACGGGCTCAGGTCAATATCCCGGGGTGACAGGCCGATCTGATAGAGCAGATGGAAAAGCCAGGGGAGCAGGGATCCGCCGAGCAGTATCAGGGCTTGCTGGCGGTAGAGCGGGACGGTCTGGTGCCAGGCCCGGAACAGGAGCAGGACGCCGATTGCCGTGCCGAGGTTGATGTAGGCGATGTTCAGCCAGTAGAGCGGCCCCTTTTCCAGGATGGAGAGGCTCATGTCCGCATCGTGTGTGTAGGTGATGCTGGTGTAGTAAAGGTGGTGCAGGTCGTTGGTCTGGAACACCAGGAAGACCGCGCCCGACAGACTCAGCAAAAGGCTTTTCCAGCGCAGCGGCATGCCGCTTGGCTGCAGGTAGGCCCAGGCCAGGCCGATCCAGAAATAGGGAATGAAAGGGACGCCGAGATACTGGATGCGCAGCATGACCTGCATGTGGGCCAGATCCGGTGTGCACAGTTCCAGTCCATAGCCCAGTGTATACGCCGTGCTGCTGAACATCAGCCCGGCATAGTTGCGCGCGAAAGCCGTGGCTTGCTGCTTCAGTGCATGGATGCCCAGTGACAGACAAAGTGCAGCAGTGACGCACAGAAAGATCGCCAGAGGCGGGAACGCCAGAGTCATCGAAGGGCCGAAACGATATGTAAGCGTCCGAAGTATAGCGAGACCTTGCCGGAGGATTCGCGGCATCAAAGGCCGAGGTCTGGCGCTTTTCTACGGGTTGAGCATGGATTTACGGGACCGCTTCCGACAAGAATGAGCAAAATGGCGCTGGCCTCACGCTTGTGCCGGCTTGGGCCTGATTACGAACTGTTACATTTTTGTGCCAACTTTCGGTACCCCTGTAACGTTGATTGCAGGAGACGACCTGTATGGGTCAGAGGAGATCTGCCATGTTGATGTTTCGCCCCGTCCTGGATTTCCGGTTTGTGCTGGCCGGCTTGCTTCTGCTCTCGGGCTTTCTGACGATGCCTGCCCATGCCGCAGATGCCAGCGATCCGCCAGCCCGTGTGGCACGGCTGAATTACACGAACGGGACGGTGAGCTTTGCGCCGGCGGGTACCGATGACTGGGTCAGTGCCGTGCTGAACCGGCCGCTGACCGAGGGCGACCGGCTCTGGGTTGAAAAGGGCGGGCGGGCCGAGCTGCACGTGGGTTCGACGGCGATGCGCGTGGCGGGTTCGACCGGTCTGGAAGTCCTGGCCCTGAACGACGATACCCTGCGGCTCAAGCTGACCCAGGGGAGTTTCTCGATCCGGGTGCGTGATTATCCGGATGACGAAGACATTGCCGTCAGCACCCCCAACCTGGGTTTTTCGGTCCGGGATCCGGGGGAGTACCGCTTTGATGTCGACCCGGACCGGGATACGACCATCGTCAGCGTGCGCCGTGGATTGGGATCGATTTACGGCGATGATCCTGCCTGGCAACCCGTGCGCATCGCGGCGGGCCAGCGCATGCGCTTTGACGGGAAGGACCTGTTCGTACGCGAATCCGGCAGCACCGGGCCGCGTGATGAGCTGGATCGCTGGAGCGCACAGCGTGATGATCGCGAGGATGCCTCGCAGAGTGCCCGCTACGTGTCGCGTGACATGACCGGCTACGAAGATCTGGATGGCAACGGTGACTGGCGTCAGGTGGACGGCTACGGCGCGGTGTGGGTGCCACGTGTCACGATCAGCGGCTGGGCGCCTTATCACTATGGCCACTGGGCCTGGATTGCGCCCTGGGGCTGGACCTGGGTGGATGATGCGCCCTGGGGCTTTGCACCTTTCCACTACGGACGCTGGGCCTACTTCGACGGTTATTGGGGCTGGGTGCCGGGGCCGGTCATGCGGCGCCCTGTCTATGCACCGGCACTCGTGGCGTTTGTCGGCGAAGGGCGTAGCGGCGGCGTGAGCTGGGGTGTCTCGTTATCGACAGGTCTCGGCGGAGTGGCATGGTTTGCGCTCGGTCCCGGCGAAGCTTATCGGCCGGCCTATGCGCACAATCCTGTGTATGTCGAACGGATCAATCACAACATCACGGTGAACCGGAACGTGAATATCTACGTCAACCAGCGGGTGCCGCATGCTGTGGCGGTGATGCCGGAACGCGATTTCGTCCGCGGGGCACCGATGCGCCCGGGCAATGCGCCGGCGTTGCGTGGCCAGGATTTCTCCCGCATGCAGGTGCGCGAAGGGCTGCCGGTTTCTCCCACGCGGGAAAGCCGCAGCGGTGCGCCAGGTTCGCAACAGGCCGCACCGCCGGAACGGGTCTTCCGTCAGTCCGTTGTCGGACAACAGCCGCCGGGTCGACGGGAAGCCGGTGGGCGTGAGCCGGGCGCTCGTGGCGATGAGCGCCCCGCCAACAATGGCGCAAGTCGCGAAACGCCGTCGTTCCGTACGCCCGATGCCCGCCAAGCCGACCTGCCTCGCCAGCAAGCGCAACGCCGTCCACAAGATCCACAGCGTCAGCAGCAGGATCAAGCGCAACAACAGCAGCAACAAGATCAACAGCGCCAGCAACAAGACCAGCAAAGGTCGATGCAGGAACAAAGACGTCAGCAAGATCAGCAGCAACGCCAGCAACATGAACAGCAGCGGCAACAGCAAGAGCAGCAACGTCAGGCGCAGGATCAGCAGCGCCAACAGGAGCAACAGCGTCAGCAACCCGCACAGCCACCGGAGACGCGCCGGCAGGAGGATTCACAATCTTCCCAGCGGGAACAGCCGGTACAACAGCGTCAGCCAGACAACCGGAAGGATGGTGAGCGCAGAGGCAGGCGAGAGGATGAGCGTGGGCCGCGCTAGCCGTGGCGCGCCATGCCCGCCGTGAGCGACTCGGGGGTGTGGTTCAGAGCATCGCGAGTGGCACGGGCTGGCGTGGTGCCGGGAACAAGGCATCGAGTTCGGCACACTGTGCCGGGCTCAAGGGGGCTTCCAGGGCGTGCAGGTTTTCGCGAAGATGCGCGCGGCGGGACGTTTTTGGAATGACAATCAAATCTTCTTGCGCGAGCAGCCAGCCCAGCGCGGCATGCGCGGGAGAGATTCCGTGACGGTGGGCGAAGTCGATCAGGCGTGGTTCGCGCAGCAGGCGTCCCTGCTCGACCGGCGAATACGCCATCAGCGGAATATGGCGGGCGCGTAGCCAGGGCAACAGATCGAGCTCGATCCCGCGGCGGGTCAGGTTGTAGAGCACCTGATCGGTCGCCACGCCGTCGCCACCTGTGAGTGCATACCAGGCCTGCATGTCATCGAGATCAAGGTTGCTGACGCCGAAGTAGCAGATCTTGCCGGCTGCCTGCAGCCTCAGGAAGGCTTCCAGGGTTTCTTCCAGGGCAACCGCGCCGCGCCAATGCAGCAGGTAAAGATCCAGATGATCGGTGCCCAGGCGTTTGAGGCTGCGCTCGCAGGCCGCGATTGCACCGCGTCGCGAGGCATTGTGGGGATAGACCTTGCTGACCAGGAAGGCTTCGTCACGGCGCCCGGCAATCGCGGCGCCGATCAGGGATTCGGACTGGCCTTCGCCATACATTTCAGCGGTGTCGATGAGGCGTACGCCAAGATCGAGGGCGAGGCGGATCGTGGCGATTTCCTCTTCCCGCCGGGCGGGGGCGTCACCCATGTTCCAGGTGCCGAGGCCCAGTGCGGGCAGTGAGTTGCCATCAGGCAGCCGGACAGTTCTCATGGCGGTTACGGGTTATCGACTGCTGCAGGCCAGCTTGAGGCCAAAGCCGACCAGCGCAATGCCTGCCAGGCGGGTGGCCCATTGACGGGCAAACGGCAGCGCACGCAACTTCTTCGCCAGGGCATTGCCGGCCAGCACCAGCACCGTCTGATAGAGCAGGCACAGGCCGGTGACGTGGGCCATCATCGCCGCCAGCGTGCTGGGGGGTGAATCGGGGCGCAGGAAGAGCGGGAAGAAGGCGACGAAGAACAGGATGACCTTGGGGTTGGTCAGACTCACGGCGAAACCCTGGCGGAAGTACACCCAGCCGGAGCGCGCCGGCTCGGCGGTTTCGTGTCGGGCGTCAAGCTTCGCGCGCAGCAGCCGGATGCCCATCCAGCAAAGATAGGCCGCGCCGAACCACTGCAGGCCGGCAAACAGGAGCGGGTGGGTGTTCATCACCGCAGCCAGACCGGCCACGGCTGCGAGCATGAAGACAAAGTCACCCAGCAAGGTCCCCAGCACGGCGCCGAAACCGGCGCCCAGACCATTGCGTGCCGTGGCATTGAGGATGGCAATCGTGCCTGGCCCGGGGATGAGCTGGAAAACGAGGATGGCGGCAATGAAGCTGGCGTAGTTCTGGATCTGGAACATGGTGACTCTCCTTGACTCGGGAATCATGCCGCAAGATCGGAGAAGTGACCAGCTTCCGCTCTGCCTTACGCCCAGCCTTCGAGCACGATCTTGCCACGTGCCTTGCCGGATTCGAGCAGGGCGTGGGCGCGTCTGAGGTTGGTGGCATTGATGGTGCCGAAGTGCTCGCCCAGGGTGGTGCGGATCAGGCCTGCATCGACCAGTGCAGCGAGTTCTTCGAGGATGTGATGCTGGGCAATCATGTCTGGCGTGCCGAACATCGAGCGCGTGTACATGAACTCCCAGTGCAGCGAAACCGACTTGCGCTTGAGTGCGGTGACGTCCAGCGCCTTGGGATCGTCGATTAAGCCGAAACGGCCTTGCGGCAACAGGGATTCGACGATCTGGGCGAAGTGCGCGTCGGTCTGGTTCAGGCTGACGACGTAGCGGACCTGTGGGATGCCGATGCGTTGCAGTTCGGCGCTGAGCGGGCGGCTGTGATCAATGACGTGGTGGGCGCCCAGCTCACGCACCCAAGCCTGGGTTTCCGGCCGCGAGGCCGTACCGATCACGGTCAGTCCGGTCATCCGGTGCGCGAGCTGGGTCAGGATGGAACCCACTCCGCCGGCTGCGCCGATGATCAGGATCGCATCCCCGGTTTGTTTGCCGGGCGGCACTTCGAGGCGGTCGAAAAGCATTTCCCAGGCGGTCAGCGCGGTCAGCGGCAGGGCGGCTGCGTCGGCATCCGAGAGCGTATCCGGCGCATGACCGACGATGCGTTCGTCCACCAGATGCAGTTCGGCATTGGCTCCGGGCCGGGTGATCGAGCCGGCGTACCAGACGCGCGCGCCCGGCTTGAACAGGGTGACGTCGGGGCCGACTGCCCGCACGATGCCTACCGCATCCCAGCCGAGCACCTTGTATTCACCTGCCGGCGGGGCGGCCGAGCGGCGGACCTTGGTGTCGACCGGATTCACCGCAATCGCGCGGACTTCGATGAGCAGGTCATGCCCACTGACGACCGGCTCGGGCAGGGTGATGTCGCGCAATGCGTCAGGATGATCGATGGGCAGTGGCTGGGTGTAGGCGATGGCTTTCATGAAGATTCCTTTACCGCGTGCAGGAGCAGCGTGTTGGGGGAGGGGTGACGCCATGATCCGGGGATTTTTGATTCTGAAAAACAGGCGCAGAATTGAAGCGATATTCAAATATGGATTGAGAATGAAGGCGCTGCAAGATCTGGAGATCTTTGTCCGCACGGTGGAATCCGGCAGTCTGTCGGCCACCGCCCGTGCGCTGGACCTCACGCCGGCCGCGGCGAGTGCTGCGCTCAAGCGTCTGGAAGCCGAGCTGCAGGTGGCGCTCTTCGTGCGCTCCACGCGCAGCATGCGCCTGACTGGTGAGGGTGAGCGTTTCCTGGTGTATTGCCGGGTGGCGCTGGATGCGTTGCGTGACGGGCAGGTCGCGCTTTCGTCCGAACGCCAGATGATCCGGGGGAGCCTGCAGATCGCCATGCCGTCCGACCTGGGGCGCAACGTCCTGTTGCCCTGGCTGGAGGAATTTGCAGCGCAATATCCGGAAATCCGTTTTCGCCTGCATCTGTCGGATCGCGTGGCGGATCTGTACCGCCAGCCTGTCGATATCGCCATCCGCTACGGTGAACCGGCCGACTCCAACCTGATCGCCTTGCCGCTGGCGCCGGGCAACCGGCGCATCCTGTGTGCTTCTCCGGCGTATCTGGCGCGTGCCGGCATACCGGTCATGCCTCAGGAATTGGCGCAGCACGCTTGCCTGTGCTTCATGACCGGCGAAGACGTGCATGACCGCTGGCGCTTCCGGCGTGGTGCCGAGCGTGTGGTGGTGCGGGTCCGTGGCGGCCACGTGGCCAACGATGGCGACGCCGTGCGCCGTTGGGCCGTCTCCGGCCTGGGGATCGCCAACAAATCCAATCTGGACATTGCGGACGATCTGGCCAAGGGCCGTCTGGTTCGGGTGTGTCCGGACTGGGAAGGCGAGACGACGCCGCTGTTCCTGGTCTGCGCTGATCGTCGGCTACTCAGCCCGGCGGTGAGCCTGCTGCGCGATTTCGTGCAGCAGCGCTGCCAGGCGCTGTTGGGCGCCTGAACGAGCCGGGCTGTTGTGCGCTAAGCGGATCAGACCTTCTTCAGGAAGCAGGCCTTGAGCATGAACTTGCCTTCGTCGAGCTTGCAGTCAACCTCGTGATCGCCATCGCCCACCAGGCGGATGCTCTTGACCTTGCTGCCCTGTTTCAGGGTGATCGACGAACCCTTGACCTTCAGGTCCTTGATCAGCACCACGGCATCCCCATCCTGCAAAACCGTGCCGTTGGAATCGCGTACGACACGCGCGTCCTCATCGCTGCTCGCGGCCGCGACCTGGGGCCATTCATGGCCGCAGTCGGCACAGACGTAGTTCTCACCGTCCGGGTAGGTGTTTTCCATGGAACAGACGGGGCAGGCGGGAATGGCGGACATGGACTTCGGCTCGCGATGCGTGAAAGGGGGACGCAGTATACCTGCACCACGTCCGAGTTTTGGGGCTGAGGTTCAGAGCCTGGGCAGAATGGTTCTTGCGGGATGGACGTTTTTCTGGAAGGAGGCCAAGCCGAGTGGTGTCAGGTCGTGACGGATTACCGTTCGTCGCAACTGAGGCGGATTAATTTTTCTTGACACCGTTTTGCACTTCAGTCGGGACAATGCATAGCAGCGGCTTGACGGATCCGAGGTCTGTCCGAGCCAGCAAAACCTGACTGGATTGACGCTGATGAACATAGCCTTCACTCCCCTCTTGCTGCGCACGCAGCGGGCGTTTTCCCTGGGATTTACGTTGATCGAGCTGATGATCACGGTGGCGATTATCGCCATTCTGGCAGCAGTCGCGCTGCCGGCTTATTCCGATTATGTAACGCGTGGACGTCTGGTTGACGCGACCAATGCCCTGGCTACGGTGCGCGCCAAGATGGAGCAGCATTATCAGGACAACCGGACCTATATCAGCGTGACGGGCTACACGTCCCCTTGCGCGACAGCTCAGACGGCCGGCACCTTCAGCGTGCAATGCAAGAGTGGCGACCTGTCGGATACGGCGTATGTGATCACTGCGACCGGTAGCGGGACGACGGCTGGTTTCGTCTACAGCATCGATCAGGATGGCACCCAGAAAACCGTAACGCTGCCCAGCGGCTGGGGCTCTTATCCGCAGACCGGGTGTTGGGTGCAGCGCAAAGGGCAGGCATGCTGAGACGCCAGGCAGGCTTCTCGCTGATCGAGTTGATGGTCATCGTGGTGGTGATGAGCATACTCATGCTCATTGCTGTGCCAAATCTGACGACATGGCTTGCGAACAATCGCGTACGGACTGTCGCGGAAGCATTGCAGAACGCCTTGCGCCAGACCCAGGTGGAAGCTATCAAGCGTAGCCGTCAGGCCAGTTTCGTGCTGACTGCGGCAAGTCCCGCCCTGTCTGCCACGCCGAGCAGCAGCGGCCCGAACTGGTACATCCAGAGTTTGCCGCTGACCGGCAGCTCGGAAATGGCCAGCAGCAGTGATTTCGTGCGTGGCGAGACGCTCGCCCGCCAGTATGGGGTCAGTATCAGCGGCGGGAGTGCCGTGCTGTGTTTCAACTCGGCAGGGCGGCTCGTCAGCAACACTGCGACGGGTTTGGGAGCTGTTTGTACTGCGCCGACAGAGAGTGTCACCTATACCTTGAATACCACGGGGGCGGATCGCAAGCTTGCGGTGCAGGTCTATATCGGTGGCAAGGTGCGGATGTGTGATCCGAATAAAACCCTGTCTGCCAGTCATCCTGATGGGTGCACCGCATGAAACGCCCCCGGACATGCCGGCGTCAGGCTGGTGTTGCGCTGCTCGAAGCCTTGGTTTCCATCTTGCTGTTCTCGATCGGCGTGCTGGGCGTTGTTGCATTGCAGGCCAAGGCTTCGCAGTTCTCGGTGGATTCCGAAGACCGTAGCCGTGCCGCCTTGCTGGCCAATCAGATCGTCAGTCAGATGTGGGCCCAGCAAAGCACCAGCGTAGATACCAGCAGCTGGCAGACACAGGTCAGTTCCAGCAGCCGTGGATTGCCTTCAGGCAACGGTAGTGTCAGTGTGGATAGTACCGGGCTGGCCACGGTAACGATTACCTGGAAAGCTCCGTGGCGTAAAAGTGCCGAGCAGGCCAACAGCTACGTGACCAAGGTGATCATCCCATGAGCAAGTCGCCCGTTCTCCGTCAGCGTGGTGTGACACTCGTGGAACTGATGGTTGCGATCGTCATCGCCTCCTTGCTGGTGCTGGCGGTTTCTACGGTGATGATCGGTTTCGAAGCTCGCAAGCGTGGGGCCACCTCGGTCAATGACATCGATCAGGCCGGCAATTACGCGGTTTACATGCTCGACAACTGGCTGCGCAACGCCGGTGCGGGCTTTGCCCAGTCCGCTGAATATGCCTTCGGCTGCACGCTGCAGGCTACCAATGGCAGTCAGACTTTGCCGCGCAGTGCAGCGCTGCCTGCGCCATTTGCCAGTTTGAGCACCAGCTTCCGCCTCGCGCCTGCGTTGATCGCCGCGGATCAGACAACACCGGGCTTGAGTGGATCCACGTCGGATGTCCTTGTCATCATGAGTGGTGCTGCAGGACGTGCCGATGCGCCCGCCTATCTGACGGATTATCCGGCGGCCGCGACCTTGACCCTGAAGAACACCCTGTCCTTTGCTGCCAGTGATCTCCTGTTGCTGGCGGATCAGGAGGCCAAAAGCGGGGCGATCGCGCCTTGTCTGTTGAGTCAGGTCAGCAGTAGCTTCAGTGAGGCCGGGGCCGGCAGCCTGCCGCTGGCCGGCAGCTATTACTCCGCCGAGATCAATGCGGTGAGTGTGGCCGGTTTTTCGAAGAGTGCCGTGGCCTTCGCGATGGGAAATGTGGCGCAGGCGAATCCGCCTACGTTCCAGGTGATTGGCGTGGGTGACAACAACACCTTGTTTGCCTACGACCTGCTGCAGACTTCTTCGACGCCGATGCAGGCTGTAGCCAATGGGGTGTTTGAACTGCACGCGCTGTACGGTCTGGATACCAGCGGCGATGGCAAGATCGACAGTTGGGTCAAACCCAGCGGGAGCTATGCCTATAGTGCCCTGAGCGATGGCAGCACCAACTCGGCAGGCCTGATTGCCACGATCAAGGCTGTGCGGGTGGGATTGATCCTGCGTACTGAACTGGCCGAGAAAAGTGCAGTGAGTGCTGTCAACCTGAATCTCTTTGCCGATCTCGGCAGCAGTTTGCAATTCACGCGAACCCTCAGCGCGACCGAGCAGAAATACCGCTATCGTACGGTGGAAATCACCGTGCCTCTGCGTAGCGTGATGATGCTGGAGTAAGGCGATGCGCAAAATGGCATTCCTGCAGGCACGACGTAGACAGCAACGAGGCTTGATCCTGCTGGTTACCTTGTTGGCCATGGTGATCCTGCTGATTTCGGCTGTCGCACTGATCCGCTCCTTCGATACGTCGTTACTGCTCTCCGGCAACCTTGCCTTCAAGCGGGATCTGGTCAATGAGGGAGAGCGGGGCATGGCGGCGGCCATCGCGCTCTTCAATAGTGGTGCGCTGGCAACGGACAGCAGTCGTGCCGCCGATGTTCCCGCCAGCAACTATTCGGCCTCCATTCTTGCGGTGAATGCGCGTGGCATTCCACTGGTGTTGGTCAATGACAGCACTTTTGCCAGTAAAGGAATGAGTGCAACGGACATTACCGATAGCAGTACCGGGGTGAAGATCCGTACCGTGATCGACCGCCAGTGTGCCGCAGCGGGCAGCTTCGATGCGACTACCTGTGTTTACGTGCCGGGTTCTTCCGATGCGGGGGGGACCAACTGGCTCAAGAAAGCCGGTGCTGAATACGTGCCGGTGTATCGCATCAGCGTACGGGTCAGCGGGCCGCGCAACACTCAGGTCTTCCTGCAGACCACCCTGTCTCGTTGACCCCCTGCGCCACCTTCTGCGAGAGATTGCCATGCATGAACTGAATCGTATCTACCGTTCCATGTGCGTCCTGCTGACAGCTACTTTGCTGTACAGCGTTTCTGCTCACGCAACCAGTATTGATCTGGCCGACTCGCCACTGTTCTCTTCCGTGACGGTGCCGGGCAATCTGGCGCTGACGCTGTCAGTAGAGTGGCCAACGGCGACGACGCCGGCATACACCACGAGCTATTCCGCGAGCAGTACCTTCCTCGGCTACTTCGATCCGGTAAAGTGCTACACCTACGTCTATAACTCGACGATCCCCGCGAACAGCTACTTTACGCCTTACAGCTACAGCAGCTCGGGAAGTCACACCTGTAGCAGCAGTGCGAGCCTGCAACTGTGGAGTGGCAACTTTCTCAACTGGGTGTCGATGCAGACCCTGGATACTTTTCGCTGGGTATTGACCGGTGGTTATCGGAGTACTGACTCCAGCAGCGATACGATCCTGACCAAGACTTTTGCGGGCTACAACTCGACTGTCATGCCGCATAAGAGCATTTCGTCGGCCGCTACGACGCTCGCCGGTGCCACACCGTTAAAGTGGACGGCCTGGAACAGTCGGGTCCGTTATGCGGGAACGGCCGTTTACTTCACCAACTCCGGTATCAGTGCGTCCGCCTGGACGGACTACACAGACCCTGCCAGCAAAACCGCTACCGGAACGGATTACAACGGGCAGAACAGCTACGTCACCTCGACAGTAACAACCGGCTCGGGCCGAAACCAGACCACGACAAGCAATCCTCTATATGCGGACCCTACTGTCGTGTATCGCATCTTCATCAACGTCAAGGTCTGCGATAGCAGTGTAAAGGTCGAAGACAACTGCGTTGGTTACCCGCTTGGCAGCACCAGTCCGACCATCTATAAGCCCGAAGGTTTGCTGCAGAACTATGCCTCGAAGCTTCGCTATTCCGCGTTTGGCTATTACCACGATGACAATCGCACGGATGGTGGCGTGATGCGTGCGCGGATGAAATACATCGGACCGACCCAACCGGTGCCGAGTTCATCCGCAATCACGAATTCGCTGACCGAATGGAGCAGCACGACCGGCATCATGGTCCAGAATCCGGATAGCAGCGATGCCACTGCCACCCAGACTTTTGCAAAATCCTCCGGTTGGACGGTATCGATTACCAACAGCGGGGTCATGAACTACCTGAACAAGTTTGGTTCCCTTGGTTTTGCGAGCAGCGGCCACTACTACAAGTCCAAGGATCCGGTCGGTGAGTTGTATTACGCGGCAACGCGTTATTTCCGCAACAAGGGCAACGTGGCCTCCTATAGCAGTCTGAGCGGTGCGGGTAACTCAACGACAGCAGCCATCTGGCTGGATGGTTTTCCGGCTATAGCAACCTGGGACGATCCGATTCTCTATACCTGCCAGAAAAACTTCATCCTGGGAATCGGTGATACTTATGCCTGGAATGACAGAGAGTTGCCGGGGTCTACCCTTTCATCCTCTCTTCCCAGCGAAGTTTCTGCTGATGCTGCGCCGGAAGGTACTCCGGCTACCCAGGACAAAGTCAATGTGCAGGCTGCGACCAATATGGTGGGGCAGCTTGAGGGCTACTCCGGCAATCTTGGTTCAAAATACAACAGTAGTGACCGCAGCAACACTCTCTATATCGCGGGGCTGGCCTACGATGCACATACTCGGGACATCCGCTCTGATCTGACGGGTACGCAAACGATCAACACCTACTGGCTCGATGTGCATGAGAACGCCTACTACGAGCACAAGAACCAGTACTGGCTTGCCACAAAATATGGCGGATTCGAAGTCCCCAGCGGATTCTCGACCTATGCAGGGACCAACGGTACTTCGACTTTGGTTGATACTGCCTGGGCGGCGACCAGCTCCTACGTACCTTTTTCCGGAACGTCCTACGCGACGTCGAACGAGCTTTCCTATTCAACCGATAGCAATACAGACTGCTCGACGTTGACCGGAGGCATTTCCAGCAAATGTGATAAGCGACCGTCGAACTACTTTCCGGGCAATTCGCCGTCCACGATGAAATCGGGCTTGACCGAGGCCTTTGCCAAAATCGCTGCGGAAGCTGCCGCAGCTACCGCTACCGCACTGTCCTCTCCCTCGCCACGTCAGACCACCAGTGGCAACGCCAACTATGTGGCGAGCTATGATCCATCGACCTGGACCGGTAGCCTCAAGGGACAGACCGTGAGCTATGACAGTAGCGGTAACCCGACTTACACGGATGTGTGGAGTGCGGGCAGTCTGCTTAACAGCATGGCTCAGACTACCCGCAAGATCGTGACCTGGTGTGGCAATGGAGCCGTGGCGTTCAATACGGGCTTGTCATGCAACAGTTCCTTCAACTACGTGACCGGTGTCAGCAGTCAGTCCGCTTCCGACTACATCCTCTATCTGCGTGGTGATCGGACCAAGGAACTCGCCAATGGAGGAAAGTATCGCACCCGTAGCAGCCTGCTTGGTGACATCGTCGATTCCAAGGTGACCGCTGTCGCCGCGCCTGACGCCAATCTCACCGACCTCTACAACCTGGGCTATAGCAGTTTCAAGCGCAATTACGCGAGTCGCAAGACCGTGGTCTATGTGGGCGCCAACGACGGCATGCTGCATGCCTTCGATGGTTCGGTCACCAGTACAAGCGGTGGCAGCGAACTCTTCGCCTACATTCCCAGTCTCATCTATAGCGACAGCAGCCTCGATACGGCGGATGGAGGACTCTCATCGTTGGGAAGTCCGAGCTTCAGCCACCACTTTCTGGTCGACGGTACGCCGAATGTCTTCGATGTAGATTTCTACAAGACTCCGAGCCCCATTGCCACGACCAATGACTGGCACAGCCTGCTGGTGGGCGGACTGGGCAAGGGCGGCAAGGGCTATTACGCAATCGACGTGACCGACCCCAGTGCCTGGACCAGCGACACGCTGGTTGCCAGCAAGGTGCTGTGGGAATTCAGCCATTCACACATGGGCTACAGCTACGGTGATGCCCAGGTGGTGAAGACCGCCAAGTATGGCTGGGTCGTGGTGCTGACTTCCGGGTACAACAATGACGATGGCAAGGGTTACTTCTTCTTCGTCCATCCGCGTACCGGCGCTTTGCTGGAAACGGTCGTGACCTCCGAAGGTTCGACGTCAGCGCCGTTGAACCTTGCCCATGCCTCGGCCTTCGTGCCGAACTACAAGGATGGTACCGCTGATGCGGTCTATGCCGGTGACCTGCAGGGCAATGTGTGGCGTCTCGACCTCACGCCGACTTCGGGTAACTACGCTGCGCCGACCCGGATTGCCATTCTCAAGGACAGCAGCGGGACAGTTCAGCCGGTGACCACCAAACCGCTGGTCGAGATCGAACCGGATTCGCTCAAGCGTTATGTGCTGATCGGCACAGGACGCCTGCTTGCTGATAGCGATATCTCCAGTACCCAGATCCAGACCTTCTATGCCCTCATCGACGGGATGGGTACGAGCGGTGCGTTCTACGGTGGCAGTACCAGTCTGCCCGATGGCGTGAGTTTTCCAGTCACCCGTTCTGTGCTCCAGGAAAACAGCGATCTGCTCAGTGGTATCGGCAGCAACCCGGGTAAAGTCATGGGCTGGTATTTCGATCTGTCCTCCGCGACCAATGGTGTGGCCGAACGTATCAATGTCACCCCGACCGCCAACAATGGCGTAGTGGCTTTTTCTGCCAATCTGCCCAATGGCGAAGCCTGCTCACCCTCCGGTACCTCGCGTGCTTTCGCGGTGAGCCTGTCGACCGGGACGAGTCTGCTCACGGATAGCAGCGGAAATCTGGTGGCCTCCTTGGCCTTGACGTCGGTCACGACCGATATCGCTTTCGTCAATGTCGCCGGCAAGACGCGTCTGCTGGTCGGTTCCGCGACGGGCTCCGTCGTCAATCTGTCTGGCAGTTTTTCGAGCGGTGGCTCGCTCAAGCGCCTCAACTGGCGCGTGGTGCCGACCGTTGATTGAGTCGCATGCAATCCACTGCACTACGCCTGGCTCTTGGGCTGTCGGTACTCTTGCATCTGCTCGGCCTGTTTGGGCTGTCCAGTGATGGCAGGGGTGGCCAAGTGATGTCTGGCCCGCTGATGGCACGCTTGCAGCGCCCGCCTATGCCCGTGGCACATGAGCCTGATGCAGCCGTCAAGCCCATCCCTGATGTAGCCCATCAACTTTCTACCAAGGATGTGCCGGAATCCGGCAGGGGGCGTGGTGCAGTGCCGTCCGGACGGATTTACTGGTCTGCTGAATCGCTCGATCAACAGCCGGTTCCCGTGTCGGCTCCGGATGTGAATCGTTTGGGTGCGGTAGTCTTTCCGGCCGCGACGGTGCATTTACGGCTGTTCATCAATGCCGGTGGCTGGGTGGATGAGGTGCGCGTGCTGGGGGGGGCGAACAAGGATGAATGGGCTCCTTTGTGCGAACTGTTTCTTGCTACGGCCTTTATCCCTGCTCGACGGGAAGGCCAAACGGTCGCCGCAGTGCAAGATCTGGAAATCAGCATCAGCGAGTTGATGCGCGTGTTATGACGTGCATGTACGCATGCCCTGATCCGGTGTCGCAGGCTGCACACAGGGTGATGTGCTTGGCCGCGACCGCCGTTCCGTCGCGCTTCATCGGAAGAGTGGAGTGGAGGACCTTTACGCTGGTCCGACGGAATCGTCTGCGGAGGCCGGGTGGGCCTGCAAAGGGATTTGTTCCCAGGCGCGGCGCAGCAGCTCCGGCTTTGCATCTTTCAGTTCATGTGGCTCGGAGAGCAGGCGCCGAAAGCTTTTGGCACCAGGCAGGCCGTTGGCGAACCCGAGGATGTGGCGGGTGATCGCACGCAAAGGCGTACCGTGTTCGCGTGCTTCACGTTCGGCGTAGTCGATCAGGCCGGCGATGATGGATTCACGCGTGGGCTGCCAGGCCGGGTCACAGAAGCTTCGTTCCCACTCGGCAAGGGCCCAGGGGTTGTGATAAGCCTCGCGCCCGATCATGACGCCATCCACATGTTCGAGTTGTTCGGCCATTGCCGCGGTGCTTGCGAGGCCACCATTGAGCAGGATTTCGAGTTTCGGGAAATCGCGCTTGAGCTGGTGTGCAACGTCATAGCGCAAAGGGGGAACTTCGCGGTTCTCTTTCGGGGAGAGCCCTTTGAGCCAGGCATTGCGGGCATGCACGATGAAAGTTTGGCAACCGGCTGCTGCGACGGTCGCGACAAAGTCGTGCACGAAGGCATACTTCTCGATCTGGTCGATCCCGATGCGGTGTTTGACCGTGACCGGCAGCCTGGTGGCCGCGCGCATCGCCGCCACGCAATCAGCAACCAGTTGTGGCTCGTGCATCAGGCTGGCGCCGAAAGCGCCACGCTGCACGCGTTCGCTCGGGCAGCCACAGTTCAGATTGACCTCGTCATAACCCCATTCTTCAGCAAGCTCGGCGCAACGTACCAGATCTGCCGGTTCGCTGCCACCCAGCTGCAATGCGACGGGATGCTCGGCTTCGCCAAAACGCAGATGGCGTGGCACATCGCCAAACAACAAAGCACCGGTCGTGACCATCTCGGTGTACAGCCAGGCGTGAGGGGCCAGCAGGCGGTGGAAGTGGCGGCAGTGGCGGTCGGTCCAGTCCAGCATGGGCGCGACAGACAGACGGCGGGGAGGCAGGGCGGCAGTGTTCATCCCCGGCATTTTACGGTGTGCAGGCGGGATCTGAGTGTGCCGGCCTGTTAGCATTGCACCTTGGCTAAGGAGAGTTGAAATGAACGCAGGAAAGTGGATGGTGTGCGCGTTGGCAGGAGTCAGTCTGGCTGCGTGCGTCAGCCTGATGGGGGTGGAGCACTTGAAACCCGGCACGATCAGCATCGAGCAGGTGCGCGCCAAGGAAAAGCCAGCGGCCGAATGGAAGAACACCGATGGCACCCTGAGCCTGGAATACGATGCACGACCTGACAACGCGCAGAACGTGATGCTCGATTTCGACGCCAAAGGCATGCTGACGGCGGTGCGCGAGGTGATTACGCTCGAAAACATGGCGCTGCTCCGTACGGGCATGACCCGCATGGAGGTCAAACGCATTCTTGGCAATCCGCGCTATGTCGCCAAAGACGGGGTGACGGGGGGCGACATCTGGGAATGGCCACTGGAACAGGGCAGTGATGGCTTTGCCGCCGCGGTCATTTCCGTTCAACTCCATCCTGTTGCGGATGGCGTCGTCCGGATTGAAAAAACGGTACGTTTTCGCTGATGTCGAACCTTCTGAATTGGCAGGAGGGCGGGCAAGCCTGTTCTGCGTGCTGGCGCGCAGAGAATGGCGCATCGCCGCCCCGGCGGATTGAAATCGCGGATGACAACCTGAGTGCGGATACGGCCTTTCGTCTCGCCTGTGAGGGGACCGGGCTGCTCTGGCGCGGGGATTTCCAGAATGCCCGCCTGCTGCTGGACGCGTTGAAGCGTCGCGTCGAGCGCAAACCACGCAAGACCGTTACGGCCATGCCCGAGGCTTTTCACCTGCATCGCCAGGCACAGGCACAACGGGCGCGTACGCTTGGCATGCTGCTGGTGCCGCTGGCTGCGGATTACAGTATTCCGTTGCGTCGTGCGCCGGATGTCCAGCTCGCCTGCCAGGAAGCCTATGGGCCCGGCAGCGAAGACTCGGTGGTGTCTCTGCGCGAGCTGTTGAGCCTGATCAGCACGCACGAATGGCGTAAGAAGGGCGTGATGATCCTGCCGTTGGGTGCGCGGATCCATCCGCATTACGGAGTGTTTTCGCCGGTGCGCGGTGAATATCTGGACTTGATCCAGAAGGCCGATCTGCCCAGTACCGAACTGGCTTTCGACATTGGTACGGGGACTGGCGTGATCGCCGCCCTGCTCGCCAAGCGTGGCGTGGCACAGGTGGTGGCAAGCGAATTGGCGCCGCGCGCGCTGGCCTGCGCGCGGGACAATATAGCCCGCCTGGGATATGCCAAAAAGGTGGCGGTGATCGAAGCCGATCTGTTTCCGCCTGGGCGTGCTCCGCTGGTGGTATGCAATCCGCCCTGGCTACCGGCGCGGCCAAGTTCTGCGCTCGAAACCGCGGTATACGATCCGGACAGCCAGATGTTGCGTGGCTTCCTGAGTGGCTTGGCAGACCATCTCACGCCCAGGGGCGAGGGCTGGTTGATTCTTTCCGATCTGGCCGAGCATCTGGGCTTGCGCACGCGTGAGCAGTTGCTTGAATGGATCGCGGTGGGCGGTTTGCGGGTTTTGGGGCGCCACAATATCCGTCCGCAACATCCACGCAGCAAGGATGCAACGGACCCGCTGCATGTTGCACGTGCGGATGAAATGACAACTTTGTGGCGTCTGGGTTTGCGCTGAGCGCAGTACGCTGGCGCGGCGATTGACTGCGCCTGAAAGTGAAAAAGCCGGCTTGCGCCGGCTTTTTCATGCTGCAGGTGAAACCGATCAGTTGCCGAACGAGTAGGTCGCGGCAAAGTTCAGACGCGGTTCGGTACCACTGCGGCCGTCCAGCGTTTCGCGACGTGACAGCATGAATTCGCCGCCCAGTTCGACATTGGCCACCGGCGCCCAGATCAGGCCGACGGTGCCGGACTGTACGAAGCGGTTGGTGGTGATGCTGTTCTTGTTGACGTAGGCCGCATAGTCGCCGTTGTAGGTACGTTGCTGACCGTAGGTCACGCTGCCACGCAGGGAGTCGGAGAACTTCTGTTGCACGCCGAAGACCAGACCCAGTTCTGTCGGCAGATAGACCTTGCCGATGCCGCTGTCGGTAACAGCACCGACCGATTCGTTGAAGAAGCGGCCCATACCTTGGCCATAGCTGGTGCTGGCCAGCAGGGCGGTTGTATCGGTCACGACATAGTGGCCACCCAGACCAATGCCATAGCCACGCTTGGAAGCCGTCGTGGCATCACTCTTGATGGCGTTCTCGGTGGTCACTCCGCGCAGGGCGACATGGCCCCACTCGGCGGCTTTCTCCCAGCGCAGGACCAGATCCGGCGTGCGGGTCATTTCGTCGCCACTGGTGGCGCCGCCGTTGGCCTTGGTTTCAATGGCGGCAATGAAGTTGCCGAGGTTAGGCGTCACGTAGGTGTAACGCACTTGGGGCTGACGCAGCGAGGTGTTGCCGGTCGCGCCATTGAAGTCGACGGTCTCGGGCGTAGAGTCCAGATCCATGAAGGTCGACCAGGTCTGCCCCACCAGCCACGAACCCAACTGGCCGTATGCGTGACGCAGACGGAACAGGCCGCTGCCGGTCGTATTGTAGAAATCGCCTTCAACCTTGGTGTTCAGTGCACCGAACTTGGTCGGCGTGAAGGCTTCCACGCCGAGGCGGGAAGTCTTGGTGAACATGTAGGTTTCACCGCGACGGGCGGCATCGGAAGAACCGGTCAGCGCGATCGAAGGTTGATAAGCGGCGTAATCACCGGTGCTTGCGTTGTTGCGGCCACCGAAGTTATGCACGGCATCCAGGCGGGCGAAGCCATAGATGTGCAGTGAGGTTTCTTCACCGCTGCGGCGGATCGAGCCCGGAACGTCGCCCTTGACGACGGCTTCCTTGCCCTGTGCTTCAAGCTGGTTGGCCAGTTCCTTGCGGGCTTCGGCATCCTTGGCTTGAGTCGCCTTGAGTTCCTGGACCTGCTTTTGCAGCTCGGCAATTTGTTTTTCCAGTTTGTCGAGAACCGGGTCGGCGGCAGCAAATGCCGAACAGCTCACGGCTGCAGCGACGGCGGCAACTAGAACACGTTTGTTCATCATTTTCATGGGTCGTACTCCCTTGCAAGGTGGATAGCTGAAGTGTCAGGCCGCGTGCTTGATCTGCTTCAAGAAGGCCTGGGCACGTGGGTGAGTGGGGTTAGAAAAAAACTGCTGTGGATCACTGCTCTCTTCAACGATACAACCGTGATCGAAGAAGATAACTCGGTCGGCAACCTCGCGGGCGAAACCCATTTCGTGGGTCACAATCAACATGGTCATGCCGCTTTCCGCCAGATCACGCATGACCAGCAGCACTTCATTGACCATTTCCGGGTCGAGTGCCGAGGTCGGTTCATCGAACAGCATGATCTTCGGCTGCATGGCCAGTGCGCGGGCGATCGCCACCCGTTGTTGCTGGCCACCGGAGAGTTGGCTGGGGTATTTCTGGGCGTGGGCAGAAAGGCCGACACGTTCGAGCAGTTCGAGGGCAACCTGGCGTGCCTTGTCGGCGGACCATTTGCGTACCCGGCGCGGAGCCAGGGTGATGTTGTCGAGCACGGTCATGTGCGAGAAGAGGTTGAAGCTCTGGAACACCATGCCGACTTCTGTACGCACGGCATCGATGTGCTTGAGGTCATCATCCAGTTCGATGCCGTCGACGACGATGCGCCCGGCATTCTGACGCTCGAGGCGGTTGATGGTGCGCAGCAGGGTGGACTTGCCCGAGCCGGACGGCCCGATAATGCACACGACCTCGCCTTCGTTGAAGGAGATCGATACGTCATTGAGGGCGGTAAACGCGCCCCAGGCTTTATATACGTGCTCAACGCGAATGATGGGAGTGCCGTTTTGCATGGTGTTCACCGCTTGCCTACTGCCAGCTTGCGCTCCAGCGCAGCAGCGAATTGAGTGAAGGTGGTGGTGAGCAGCAGATAGATCGCCGCCACGGTCATGAAGACGGGGACCGGCTGGAAGCTCTCTGCCTGGACCCGCGAGCTGACCATGGACAGCTCTACTACGCCGATGGCGTACGCGAGAGAAGAGTCCTTGAGCAGCGCGACCATGTTGTTGGCCAAGGGGGGCAGGGAAATGCGTACAGCCTGTGGCAGGACGATGTCCCAAAACGTATAGACAAGGCTCAGTCCAAGGGAACGGGCGGCTTCGACCTGACCGGTGGGAACAGCATTGATTCCCGCGCGGATGACTTCGGCATTGTAGGCGCCGACGTTGAGCGACAAGGCGATGACTGCCGTCCAGAATTCAGAGAGCTGTAACTGCGGAGCTATCGCTGGCACTGCGAGGAAGAAAAACAGGATCTGCAGCAGCAAGGGGGTGCCGCGAATGACCCATACATAAAGGTCTGCCACCCAGCGTGCAGGTGGGATGTGTGAGCGTTTGCCCAATGCGGCGAGAATACCTAGTACCAGACCGAATACGCTGGCCCACAGGGTCAGCTCGATGGTGGTCAGGGCGCCAGCGGAAAACTGTGCCGCTGCCGGGCCGATGGGGGCCGGCAGTGTTGCCAGCGGCAGGGCCATCAGCCACAGGATCAGGCCCAGGCCCATGACTGAGCCGACGAGGATCAGTGAGTCGCGATCTTTGAGTTTGTGGATCATGTCTTCAACAAGTCGACGGGCACCCATGGGTGCCCGCTGCTTCAGCAAGGAATCAGGACCAGCTTAGTTAGAGCAGGAAATGTCTTCCTGGAAATACTTTTCGGAGATGGCTTTGAGCGTTCCATCGGCCTTGATTTCAGCCAGACCCTTGTTGAGCTGTTCGCGCAGTTCGTTGTTGCCCTTGCGCAGGATCATTGCGTCACGCTCCACGAATACCATGTCACCCGCCTTGAGGCCTTCGGAGGCATTCTTGGCCAGGGCATTCTTGGCGACGAAACGGTCGGTAATCCAGGCATCGACGCGGCCACCCAGCAAGGCTTGCAGTGCATCGGTGTCTTTCGGGTAGGTCTTTACTTCCTTGGCGCCGCTGACTTTCTTGGCTGCATCGGCATAGGTCGTTGCCAGTTGTACGCCCAGAGTCTTGCCACTCAATTCGTTTGCCTTGAGCGGGCCACCGGCCTTGGCAACGATCTGGCCACCGGAACAATAGTGCGGGGTGGTGAAATCAACCGACTTCTGACGTTCTTCGGTGATGCCGTGGCTGGCGATGGCAACGTCAAAACGGTCCTGACGGATGCTTGCGATCAGTGCATCAAAAGCCAGCGCGCGCCATTCAACCTGCAACCCCAACTTCTTGGCCACCGCTTCCATTACGTCGATTTCATAACCCGTGAGTTTGGAACCGTGGAAATAATTGAACGGGGGGTAGGCGCCTTCGCTGGCGGCGACAATGCTGCCGGACTGTTTGATGGTTGCCCAGTCGCGAGCCTGGACGGCCGTTGCTGCACAAACAAGCCCGATGGCAAGGGCGATGGAGTGGATTGCACGCATTGGATCGCTTCTCCGAAAGAATGAAAAATTTTCACCTCGACACATACGAGGCGGTACGGTGTCCAATGGTAGGGAAAATGCTAGCGAGTGTCCATGCGAGCATTTACATATTCGCTATTCTCTTTATGGCAAGAGGCTCCTTTTTTGTATTTATGTTAATGGCAGATGATTTGAACGGATTTTATTCACATGAACCATTGTCTTTGGTAAGCGAACACCAAGATGGCGGCAACCAGGTAGGGGATCAGGACGTATCCTGTGGCAAGCAAGAGCTCGCGCATTTTGCGGGAAAGGTGTAATGGCGTGTAATGTGGCGAATGAAGGACGAGTTTCATGATCGACTCCTTGCTAGGCACGTGCGCACTTGCCGTACAGGGAAGAACGGCATGGCGGAAACGAACCGGTGATGAGGGAAATGTCAGTGCGTTACGGCGCTGCACGATGGCTCGGGGCACATCGCGGCATCACGGAACGACAATTCGCTCGGAATCAAGGCAAGGAAACGGTTGAATGCCGTCAGGCGCCTTGCGCTTGCCCCGCTGGAAATGCGGTTGGACATGGGGTCACCTCTTGATGATGAAGCTGGATGCTTGAACTATAGGTGCGGTTCTGGTCGAATGGGGCTAATTCATTGTTCGACAGGAATAGACAATGTCGTCAGCGAACAACTATGCTGAATTGCAGACTTTCCTTGTGGCGGCCGAGCTGGGGTCCTTCTCGCTTGCCGCAAAACGCCTGGGCTTGGCGCGTTCGACAGTCAGCGCACAGATCCAGACGCTGGAACGGTCTCTCGGCTTTCCCTTGTTTCACCGTACAACCCGGCATGTCTCGCTGACGGCGGATGGCGAGCGGTATGCCACGCGTGCGGCGGTGCTGGTCAGTGGGCTGGAGGAGTTGCAGGCGGAGTTTTCGCAGCGGGCCGGGCGGGTGGCAGGGCATCTGCATGTGCAGATGACGGAATCCATTGCGAATACGCTTGTCCTGCCACGCATGGCGGAATTCTTGCGGCCTTATCCGGATCTGGCTTTGCGGATTTCCTTGTCCGAGCGGGCCCCTGATCTGGCAGAAGAGGGGATTGATGTCGCCTTGCGGCTTTCCAACAACAAGGATTCTGCTTACCGCTACAAACGGTTCGGGCAGGTGAGTTTTGTCATGGCGGCCAGTCCGGCCTATCTAGCGCGCTATGGCGTTCCCTTGCATCCGAACGATCTGTTGCGACACCAGACCATCGATTTTTTCGATGCAGACGCGGGACGTGCGATTGATTATGTGCTGGTCAAAGGGCGGGAAAAAATAACCGTGACGGCCGATGGCGATCTTGCCGTGGATAACGCGCGTGCCGGACTGACCTGTGCGTTGGCTGGCCTGGGTATCTATGAGGATTTCGATTTCCTGTTGCGGCCACATCTACAGGAAGGCAAGCTGGTTCGTGTTCTGCCGGACTGGAAGCGGCCAGGGCCGGCGGTTCTGGCCTTGTATCCGAGTGGTCGCCAGAACTCCGCACCGGTACGGGCCTTCCTGCGGTTTCTGGATGGTGTACTGGGAACTGCATTGAGACCTTCTCGTGACTAGGGCTTTTTGTGCGCTTGTCATGGCACGCGTTTGATTGTCGCGAGGCCGACGACCAGCGTCAAGCGCTTGAGTTTTCGCAGGAATCCGGCATTGTTCTGCCTTAATCCGTTTCGTTGAGATCGACATGCCGGGAACTCCGTTTCGCTCCATCTTCATCGTGTTTGCCATGGCGGTGTTCATTCTGCTCGGATTGGGCGGAATGATTGCCTGGACCAGTATGCGCACGGATGTGGATGTCATGAATCAGCATTCGGTCCCGGCACTTCTGGCGGTCAGCGACATCAGCGCGAACTTCAAGGAAGTGCGCTCGCTTTTGCTGGCCATGGCGATGGAGAAGGAAGAGGGGCCGCGCAGCATTCTGCATGAGCGCGTAGGCAGTCACATCGGTCGTTTGTCCGCTGCGGTGAGCGGCTTGCGAGGCTTGGGGATGAACTCGACCTCGTTGGATGAGGTCTCGTCGGCGTTTTACGGTGCCGTAAACGATGTGGCCAATGTTGCACAAAAGGGGCGGCAGAACGAAGCGGTGGCGTTGATTTACGCAGAAGTCATGCCTGCCGAGCAGAACATGTCGGCGTATGTCGAAGGTGTCCGGCGGGATTTGCTGGCCCAGCAGAAAGCGCTGGACGAGCGGCTCAGTTACGGCGGATTGACCCTGTTTTCCTATTGCCTGATCGGGATTCTGCTCGGGCTTGCGTTGCGCCAGATGCTGCTGCCCTCGGTGGCTGCCCTGATCCTGCCCGGTGAGGATGTTCTGGTGTCGCGCGAAATCGCGCTGATGATGCACGGCTATACGGGCAGCGTCATCCTTGCTTCGCTGGTGACTTCCGCTGCTTTGGTTGCTGTGTTCCTCGGGCATCCCAGCCGCTTGCTGCTGTATTCCTGGTGGGCCGTGTCGCTCGGAGTCCTAGCTACGCGCCTGGCCGGTTATCTGCGCTGGTTCCGGGTACGGGAAACGGATTTTCCTGGGCTTGTCGCCATCCGTAACTTTGGGGCAGGCAGTATCGCTTCGGCGCTGACCTGGGCGGTATTCCCGTTCCTGTTTTTTGCGGAAGCGACCCAGGTGCAGCGCATGGCCATGGCTTTTGTTTATGTGGCGATGGCTGGCGCGGGGAGCGCTGTGCTCGCGTCGGCGCGCCGGGTCTCCTTGCTGTACCTGTCATTGTTGTTGCTGCCACAGGTTGGTTTTTTCGCCCTGTCCGGCTCGCGTATCGATATGACGGTTGCAGTGCTGTGTGCTGGGACCTTCGGTCTGCTGATCTATTCCAGCAGCAGTGCACGGCGCATCACCCTTTCGGCCTTGTTGCTGAGCCGGGAGAACAAGCGCCTGGCCGAGGAGTCGGTCACGCGCCAGCTGGAGCTTGAAAATCTCAACACGACCTTGGAGGACCGGGTTCATGAGCGCACGGTCATGCTTGAGCTTGAGGTAGATGCACGTGAGAAATATGCCGAACAGCTCAAGGAAATGGCCTTGCATGACCCGTTGACGGGCTTGCTGAACCGGCGTGCTCTGTCCGAGCAAATGGATGAGATCCTGGCGCGTGCAACGGGCGTGGGAATGGACGTACAGGTCTTGTTCATCGATCTGGACCGGTTCAAGGAAGTTAATGATGTGCAAGGGCATTTCGTGGGGGATCAGGTGCTGATCGAGGTCGCCGAGCGCTTGCGCCGTGCCTTGCCGGAGCCGGCACTGGTCGCGCGCTGGGGGGGCGACGAGTTCGTCGCGGTGGTCCCGACCGTGGCGGGGCGCAATCTGGTGCCCGTGATCCGTGCGAGTCTGTCCAAACCGGTTTGTGTGCGGGGGAATGAGGTGCGGATCGATGCCAGCATCGGCATTTCGCTTTCCCCCGAGCAGGGGCGTGATGTTGAGGTGCTGGTTCGCCAGGCGGATGTCGCGATGTATCAGGCCAAGCTCAAGGGGCGTTCGGGGTCGCAGGTTTACGAGAACGCGATGGGTGACCAGTTACGCCGTTTGCATGAGCTTGGGCAGGCTTTGCGGGAGGCACTGGAACGGGGGGCCCTGAATGTCCTGTTTCAACCGCTGGTGCCGCAAATGCCGGGCCTCACGCCGAAAATGGAGGCTTTGCTGCGCTGGCAGCATCCTGTGCGGGGCGCCGTGTCGCCCAGGGAATTCATTGCGATTGCAGAGGATGCCGGGTTGATCGGCAAGCTCGGGCGCTGGGTGTTGATGAATGCGTGTCGCGAGGCCCTCACTTGGTGTGATGAGACGGTGATTTCCGTCAATGTCTCGGCACTGCAGGTGATGTCCGGCGAGTTGCTGGATGATGTGAATGCCACCCTGCATGAAACAGGCTTGCCCGCCTCACGACTCGAACTGGAGTTGACCGAGAGCGTGTTCGTCCACGACATCGCGGCAATCGCCCGTGTGCTCGAAACCTTGCGTGAACTCGGTGTACGCATTGCTATCGACGATTTCGGAACGGGCTATTCTTCGCTGTCGTATCTCAGTCGCTTGCCCATCGACACCATCAAGATTGACCGCAGCTTCGTTCAGGCAGCGGATACCGAGGGTGACCAGATGTTGCGCGCGATTCTCGGCATGGCGCATGGCTTTGGCTGTCGTGTGGTTGCGGAGGGCGTCGAAAGCGTGGCGCAACTGGAGATGCTGCGCAATCTCGGGGTCGATTACATCCAGGGCGATTGCTTGAGCGCCCCCTTGTTGCCGGATGCCGGTCGGGCCTGGATCGCGCGGCAGGCGGGCAAGCCGGCCTGAAACCCACGCGAATAACCTTCCCGGTTGGCAGGTCCCACCGGCGCTGCGCGGCAGCGTCGGTGGGGCGAGAGCAGATTTAGCCCAGTGCCTTGCTGACGATCTCGGCAACGTCGCTTGACAGGTCGGCTTGCATGCGGATGCGTTCGAGCTGTTCGCGTGCCTGGTGTTGGCGTGTGGCGTCGAATTTCTTCCAGCGGTCGAACGAGCGGGCAATCCGCGAGGCGACCTGCGGGTTCATCGGATCAAGTTGCAGGATCACATCGGCTGCGAGCTTGTAACCGCTGCCGTCTGCCGCATGGAAGTGCTTCGGATTGGCGGAACAGAAAGCGCGTACCAGGGCATATACCTTGTTCGGGTTGCGGATGTCGAAGGCGTCGTGGGTCATCAGGGCACGTACATCGGCCGTGGTGCCCGGCAGGTGTGAGGTGGCTTGAACCTGCAGCCACTTGTCGACGACCAGCGCCTCGTCACGCCACTTGGTATAGAAGCTGTCGAGCAGGGTGTGGCGGGACGGAATGTCGAGATTGGCCACGGCTGCCAGTGCCGCGATACAGTCGGTCATGTTGCCGGCCTGTTCGAAATGGCCGATGACCAGGGCCTGCGCGCTAGGCTCTTCGAGCTCGGCCAGATAGCCCAGGCACGCATTGCGCAAGGCACGGCAACCGGCCTGGACGCCTTCTGGCGAGTAGGGGGCTTCGGTCTTCAGCTCCAGATAGGCGGCCAGCAAGGCTTCACGCAATTCGCGGGCGAGCACGCGGCGCAGCGTCAATCGCGCGGCGTGGATCGCGTCAGGGTCGACAACGTCCATCTGCTCGGCGAGCACATTCTCGGAGGGCAGTACCAGCGCTTCGGCTACGAGTGCCGGGTCGCCCCCTTCAACAAAGGCCGCACCCAGCAAGCGGGCCACGGCCAGCACATAGTCCTGCGGAATCCAGTTGGCGGTTTCGCCCTGGCCTTGCTGGAATGCGCTGACGCCGGCAAGCAGGATGTCGGTAGCCAGGCGCTGACCGGCTTCCCAGCGATTCACCGCATCGCGGTCATACGCCATCAGGTGGGTCAGTGCGGCTGTTGTGTAGGGATAGTCCAGGATGACCGGTGCCGAGAAGCCGCGTAATAGTGAAGGAACGGGTTCGGCCGCGATGTTCTCGAACACGAAAACCTGTTTTGCCTCACGCAATTGCAGGGTGCGCTGGGTACCCGTCGGGGCGTTCTCGCCGGCGAGTTGCAGCGGCAATTCCTGACCATTAGCATCAAGCAGACCGAGTACGATGGGCAGATGGTAGGGACCACGCGGGAGATCCAGGCCATCTTTGGCCATCCGGGTTTCGTAAGGCGTCGGGGCGAAGTCTTGCGCCACTTCCAGTGTGTAGCGGCGCGCGGCAGCATCGAAGTGGCTGCGCACGACAAGCCTGGGTGTGCCGGCCTGGCGGTACCAGCGTTTGAACTGGGTGAGATCCAGCCCTGACGCATCCTGCATGGCTGCAACGAAATCCTCGCAGGTGACGGCCTGACCGTCGTGGCGCGCGAAGTAAAGGTCCATCCCCCGGCGGAAGGCTTCCTTGCCGATCAGGGTGTAAATCATGCGAATGACTTCGGCCCCTTTTTCATACACCGTGGCGGTGTAGAAATTGTTGATTTCGGCGTAGCTCTCCGGCCGGATCGGGTGCGCCATGGGGCCGGCGTCTTCAGGGAACTGTGCGGTGCGCAGGGTGCGTACTTCCTGGATCCGCGTCACGCTCGCCGAGTGCACATCCATGCCGAAGTTCTGGTCGCGGAAGACGGTGAGACCTTCTTTCAGTGAGAGCTGGAACCAGTCGCGGCAGGTCACGCGGTTGCCGGTCCAGTTGTGGAAGTATTCGTGGGCGACGACGCGGTCGATGTTCTGGTAGTCGGTATCCGTTGCAGTGTCCGGGCGGGCGAGCACGTACTTGGTGTTGAAGATGTTGAGCCCCTTGTTCTCCATCGCCCCCATGTTGAAGTCGCCGACCGCGACGATCATGTAGTGGTCGAGGTCCATCTCCAGCCCGAACACATCCTCGTCCCACTTCATGCTCTTCTTTAGCGCGGCCATGGCGTGATCGCACTGGTCGAGCTTGCCGGGCTCCACATATACGGCACAGCGCACGCGGCGGCCCGAAGTGGTGACGTAGTAGTCTTCTAGCACGTCCAGCCGGGCTGCGACGCAGGCGAACAGATAGGCCGGCTTGCGGAAAGGGTCCACCCAACGGGCCCAGTGGCGCCCATCGTCTTCCTCTCCCTGGGCGACCGGGTTGCCGTTGGCAAGCAGGATCGGGAAGGCCGTCTTGTCTGCGTGCAGGGTGCAGGTGAAGGTTGCCATCACGTCGGGGCGATCGGGGTAGAAGGTGATGCGGCGGAAGCCCTGTGCTTCGCACTGCGTGAAATAGCCGTCCTTGGAGCGATACAGGCCGGAGAGCTGGGTGTTCTTGTCGGGCTCGATGCGCACGACAGTTTCCAGTTGGAAAGCCGTCGGGACGTTGGTGATCGTGAGCGTGTCGTTGACGTAGGTGTAGTCCTCTTCGTGCAGCAGACACCCATCGAGTTTCAGGGACTCAAGGATCAGGTCCTCACCGTTGAGGATCAGCGGCCCGCCATAAGCAGCCGGGTTGTGGCGCAGCGCCAGGCTGGCGGTGATGCGCGTGAAGCCTGTCCGGATATCGATATCGAGCGAGGTGGTGTCGACAAAATATGCAGGCGGCGTGTAGTCCTTGAGATAGATGGTTGCAGGGGTGGCAGACATTTCTGGTATGTGCAGGAGAATGAGTTGGGTACAGTGTAACCGAGCAACTTGTACGCCGTTTGAGCGGTTTGGGTTGATGGGCATCAACGGCTGTTGTTGATATGTGTGCTTAGCTTGGCTCACCACAAACCGGCAATGCTCCGGCATGCCAGCCCAACAACATGAACATTTTGTGAGACAGAGATCGTGAGAAAACTAAGCCTTCGACTCAAGCATCTGGCGCAGGAGCATCAGGCGGTGATGCATTTCGTTTCCGCCATTCGTGAAGTCAGTCCGGAAACAGAAGCCGATCTGCCGGAAATTGCGCAGCGCATGCGCCGGGTATTTGCTTCCGATCTGGAGCCGCACTTCGTCGAAGAAGAGCGTTATGCCCTGCCGATGCTGCGAGAAGTGGGCCAGGCGGCGCTGGCCGATGAAATCTTTGCGCAGCACGAGAAGATGCGCGAGATGGATAAGGCAATGGACACGCCTACGACCAGTCTGCTGGTCGATTTTGTACATATGCTTGAAAAGCATGTGGAGCTTGAAGAAAGCGAAGTATGGGACGTGCTGGACGCTGCGCTCGAAACGACAGTGGCTGAGCCGGATAAAGCGGCTAGCGTTTGAGTCGTCAGGAGCTGAAAAAAGGGCCATCCGAGGATGGCCCTTTTTGCTGGTTGAGCGCTGTGCTTACAGGCTGAGCAGGCTGGTTGTGTGGTAGGCGATCATCCACTCTTCGTTGGTGGGGATCACGGCTACGGCGATCTTGCTGTCGGCTGCATGGATGCAGTGGGCTTTGCCGCGGACCTTGTTCAGTTCGGGATCAAGCTTGAGTCCCATCCAGCTGAAGTAATCGGTCACGGCCTTGCGTGCTGCAGAGGAGTTTTCACCAATCCCGCCGGTGAAGACCAGCGCATCCAGACCACCCGCGGCAGCGGTCAGGGAAGCAATTTCGCGGGCGGCACGGTAGTAGAACAGCTTGAGCGCTTCCTTGGCTTCCGGAGCGTCGGAGGCTTCGAGTGTGCGCATGTCCTGGCTGAGGCCGCCGGAGACGCCGAGCAGGCCGGATTCCTTGTAGATGAAGCTGGAGATCTGGGCTGCGTTGTAACCGTGCTTTTCAACCAGATACAGGATGATGCTGGGGTCTATCGTGCCGCAGCGCGTGCCCATCATCATGCCTTCGGCGGCGGTGAAGCCCATTGTCGTGGCAACGCACTTCAGGCCGCGCGTGGCGGCGATCGAGGCGCCATTGCCCATGTGAGCGATCACGACAGCACCGTGAGCCTTCTCCTTGCCGATCACGCCTTCGAGCTGGCGTGCGATGTAATCGTAGGATGAGCCGTGGAAGCCCCAGCGGATCACGCCTTCGTCTGTGAAGTTGCGCGGAATCGGGTAGGTCTGGGCTTCCCAGGGTTGGGTGCGGTGGAAGGCCGTGTCGAAACATGCAACTTGCGGCAGGCTCGGGTATTTCTTGGCCAGGGCGCGGATCGGGCGCAGGTTGTGCGGCTGATGCAGGGGGCCCAGCGGGATGAAGGTTTCGAGCTTGGCAAGGACTTCCGGGGTGATCTGTACCGGTGCACAGAATTCCTTGCCACCGTGCAGCACGCGGTGGCCCACGGCTGCCAGCTGGACGTTCTGGGATTCGATCCAGTTCAGCAGCGCATCAAGGGCGAGCTGTTGCTGAGCTTCGAGCGGGGTGCCTTCCGGCGATTTGATGAAGGTATCGAGCAGCGTCTTGCCATCGATATCCTTGGCAACGAATTGGGTGTTGGCGCCAATCCCGTCGATCTGACCGCGGTAGATCGAGGGGGCATCCTGAGTCAAGGGGAGGGCAAATACAGCGAATTTCAGGCTGGAAGAGCCGGCGTTGATGATCAAGAGGGATTTCATTATTGATGTTTCTCCAAAATTTACACAATTGCCGCAGCAAGGCGGTGGGCTACGAGACGCTTGACGATAGCGCAGGACGCGGAACGGGCTTCGCCCGGACTGCACGATGGGTCAGTACGATGGGCACACAGGCGTCCATCACAACACCGGTGAGCACTCCGCCGGCGAGGTATTCAGGTTGTTTGGCGGTCATCTTGCCGGATTCCGGTCCCGGCATCACGATGATATCGGCACGGCAGGAAACTTCCGAAGCCTTGCTTTGCGTCCTTGCGATGCCGCGGGAGATGGGCCGGTCGAGTCTCTGCAGGGCCGCACTCCAGCTCTGCTTGGTTCCACCAGAGGCCAACATTCTGCACAAAGCGGCAGCATTCAGGCTAGACGACATTCGGGGCGAGATGGTTTCGGCTGCCGCCCATTGCGGAATGCTTTCAGGGCGCACGATTCGCGACAAGGCCACCGCATCGTCGAGCTTGATCTCGTCGTGAGCAGTGTTTTCCAGCATGTCGAGCGGCGGATTGATGCTATCCATGGCCTTGATCCTTTGACATCAATAGTAACTATCGTAGCCAGCCCTTTTGGTGATGTTCATCAAATCCGGCAGGGAATTATGCCGCGCTGCCGCAATACGGGGATTCAGGTCACGAATGCTAGAATTTCGCCCTTCGCGGTTCCGCTGGGCGGAACGCCAACTCTTGATCGGCACAGTTTAACCATGCAAATCACGATTCTCGCTGCGGGTCAGGGCAAGCGCATGAACTCCCGCTTGCCCAAGGTATTGCAACCCATTGCTGGCCGGGCGATGCTCGATCACGTGTTGACGGCATCGCGCACGCTGGGGCCGCAGGCTCTGTGCGTGGTGTATGGCCATGGCGGCGAGCAAGTCCGCGCGGCGCTGGACGCCCCGGATATCGTCTGGGCGGAACAGGCGCAGCAACTGGGAACCGGGCATGCCGTGCAACAGGCCATGCCCCGGCTTTCCGATGAAGGTGCGGTGCTGGTGCTCTATGGTGATGTGCCGCTGATCCGCGCGCAAACCCTGCACGATCTGGTGGCCGCGGCGGGAAACTCCCGCGTGGCACTGCTTACCGTCAATCTGGCCAACCCCAAGGGTTACGGCCGGATCGTGCGTGATGCGAATGCGCGGATCGTTTCCATCGTGGAGGAAAAAGACGCTTCCACCGAAATCCGGGCCATCCGGGAGGTCAATACCGGCATCCTGTGTGCGCCGGCGGCTTTGTTGCGGGGCTGGCTCGGGCGGCTGGAGAACAATAATGCGCAAGGCGAGTTTTATCTGACCGATGTGATCGCGATGGCGGTGGCTGACGGGATTGAGGTTGTCGGCCAGCAACCACTTCACGAGTGGGAAGTGCTGGGCGTCAATAACAAAGCCCAACTCGCCGAGCTCGAGCGCATCCACCAGCGCAACCAGGCGGACGCCCTGCTGGAAGCTGGCGTGACTTTGCTGGATCCTGCGCGTATCGATATCCGGGGCGAACTGGTGTGCGGACGCGACGTGGAGATTGATGTCGGCTGTGTCTTTGAAGGTCGTGTCGAGCTGGGCGATGGCGTGAAAATCGGCGCCCACTGCGTGCTGAAAAACGTGAAGATCGGCGCGGATACGCGGGTAGCTCCCTTCTGCCACTTTGATGACGCAGAGATCGGCGTGGCCGGCGTGCTGGGACCTTATGCCCGACTGCGCCCTGGGACTCTGCTCGCGGAAGACGTGCACATCGGTAATTTCGTGGAAGTGAAAAACAGCCAGATTGCCGCGCATTCGAAAGCCAATCATCTGGCATATGTTGGCGATGCAACCGTTGGCAGTCGCGTCAATATCGGTGCCGGTGCCATTACCTGCAACTATGATGGCGCCAACAAGCACCGCACCGTGATTGAAGATGATGTCTTCATTGGTTCGGATACGCAGCTGGTTGCGCCGGTCCGTGTGGGGAAAGGGGCCACGCTGGGTGCCGGGACCACGCTGACGCAGGATGCGCCCGCCGATTCGCTGACGATTTCGCGCGCGCGCCAGATCAGTCTGAGTGGCTGGTCGCGGCCGGTGAAGCAGAAAAAGACTTGAGCTAGCCTTGCATCGCGAGGTGCGCTGGCGGGATCAGTCGATACGCGGGAAGTTGGCCGCATATTTGGCGATCCACTCGGTCGCCGCGCTGGTGCTATCGAGTTCGCGGCCTTCCTTTTCGCGTACTTCACGGCGGTAACGCTCGATGTAGCAGAGTTGTTCGACCATGCGTGCGGCAAAGGCATCTTCGTGTGCCACAAACTGGATGCCCAGTTCATAACAGGAATGGGCGTGCCGGCACCACACAACAGCCCCGCGTGCGTGAAAAGGTGGCAGGCCGATCGGGATCTCCACCGAAACTTCACTGCCGACTTCGAGTGGTTCTTCAGAATGGCAGGCCAGCCCGCCGATGCTCACATTGCGCAGGCGCCGCATGGCCTTGCCCAGTTGCCCTTCACAATGAATGCGGATGGGCATTTCGGAGGGGTGGCGAAGATAGGCGCGGTCCTGATGTTGGATGGCGTGGCTCATGGTGATTTTCTCTCTGATGCATCGATCTTAGTATCTGGTGGAGCGCCGGGCCATCAGGGTAAAACTGCCCTTGTGACAGGGGGCACGGCAGCCTGTTTGCAAAGGTTGCTTGAGCGTGATCGCTTTTCCTGAATACCCCTGATTGCTGACTGGAGAATGCCCGGGCGAGGTAATATCGCGCTGCGCGGCGCCCAAGAGGCTTGCCGCAGACCAATTACTCACGAGACAAACCCATGCCCGTCAAGCTCATCCAGCCCACGCCTTCCGCCTACAACTATCCCCTGCTGATCAAGCATCTGCTGCATACACCGAAAATGTATGCGCAGGACCAGGAAATCACTTATCAGGGCAAGCTGCGTTATTCCTACCGGACCCTGTTCGAGCGGATCGGGCGTCTGGCCAATACCCTGGCGGGTTTTGGGGTTGAGTCCGGCCAGACGGTGGCGATGATGGATTGGGACAGCCATCGTTACCTCGAATGTTTCTTCGCGGTGCCGATGATGGGGGCCATCCTGCAGACCGTTAACGTGCGCCTGTCTGCCGAACAGATCCTGTTTACCCTGAACCATGCCGGTGCCGAGGTCGTGCTGGTCAATCGCGAATTCTTCCCGATTCTCGCCGCGATTGCCGAGCGCCTCACGACCGTGCGCAAGTTCATCCTGATTACGGATGAAGGCGCGCCCAAGGACGTGCCGGTGAGTCTTGCCGGTGAGTACGAAGCCTTGCTCGCTGCGGCCAGCCCCGACTTCGATTTTCCGGATTTCGACGAAAACGCCCAGGCCACCACTTTCTACACGACCGGAACGACCGGTGATCCCAAGGGCGTGTTCTTCAGTCACCGTCAGCTCGTGATGCACACCCTCGCGCTTGCTGCTGCCATGGGCGGCTCAGCCGGGCAGGGACGCTTTCATCGTGAAGACGTGTACATGCCGATCACGCCGATGTTTCACGTGCACGCCTGGGGGTTTCCGTATCTGGCGACGATGATGGGCGTCAAGCAGGTCTATCCCGGCAAGTACATGCCCGATACCTTGTTACGCCTGATCAGCGAAGAGAAGGTGACTTACTCGCACTGTGTGCCGACCATCATGCATATGCTGTTGACCAGTCCACATTCCGTCGAGGTGGATTTCTCCCGCTGGAAAGTCGTGATCGGAGGCTCGGCCTTGCCGCAGGCTCTGGCCTTGGCTGGCATGAAGCGTGGGATCGACATCTTTACCGGCTACGGCATGTCCGAAACCTGTCCGGTGCTGACGCTGGCTCATCTGACCCTGGACGATCTGCAGGACACACCGGAAGCGCAAGCGGTGCTGCGCAGCAAGACCGGTCGGCCGATGCCTTTGGTCGATCTGCGCATCGTGGATCCGGAAATGCGCGACGTTGCGCACGATGGGCAGACGACCGGCGAAGTGGTCGTACGTACGCCCTGGCTGACCCAGGGCTATCTCAAAGCCCCCGAAGCCGCCGAAAACCTCTGGGACGGAGGCTATCTGCATACAGCGGACATCGGCAACATCGATCCGCGTGGGTACCTGAAAATCACCGACCGCATCAAGGACGTGATCAAGACGGCCGGCGAGTGGACTTCGTCTTTGCAGCTTGAAGATGTGGTGGCCAAGCACGAGGCGGTGCACGAAGTGGCGGTGATTGGCATGCCGGACCCGAAGTGGGGCGAGCGGCCGGTCGCCCTGGTGGTGCTCAAACCGGATTTCGAAGGCCAGGTCACGGAGCATGCCATCCGCAATTTCTCGGCGCATCTCATCGAAACGACCGGGATCTCGCGACATGGCGTGCTGCTTCAGATCGTGTTCGTGAAGGCGCTGTCCAAGACCAGTGTCGGCAAGATCAACAAGCGGGCGATGCGCGAGGAACGCGCAGGCTGATCCAGGTATGGCCCGGCGGCACCACCACCATGTTTATGTCATTGAACTGTCGTGGGACGTGCTGCTGGAGCCGCGCTTCATGAAATCGAATCCGGATTACCAGCCCGGCAAGCCCTGTGTGTATGTGGGCATGACCGGGCTGTTACCGGATGAGCGTTTTGACAAGCACAAGGCGGGCATCCGGGCCAACCGTTTTGTCACGCAGTACGGCCTGCGCCTGCTGCCCGCGCTGTATGAGTGCTACAACCCGATGCCTTATGATGCCGCCTGCGAGATGGAAGTGGAACTGGGGATCGCTCTGCGCGAGGCGGGTTACGGAGTATGGCAAGCATGAAATCTAAAAATAACCAGGGCGGACTGGTGTATTCCACCGAGCATGGCCGGACTTGTCCCAGCTGCCGTCAGCCCGTGGCGGCGTGTACCTGCAAGCAGGTTGTCGTTCCGGCAGGCGATGGGATCGTGCGCGTGTCGCGTGACACCAAGAGCCGTGGCGGAAAATGCGTCACCGTCATCAAGGGCGTGCCGCTGGATGCCGTGGCGCTCGCCGCACTGGGCAAGACGCTCAAGGCTGCGTGCGGCACGGGTGGGACGACCAAGGACGGCGTCATCGAGATCCAGGGCGACCATTGCGAGCTGGTGATGAGCAAGCTCAAGGCGCAGGGGTATACGGTCAAGCGCGCGGGTGGTTGAAACGAATTTGCGGGTGCGACGTCCACGTCGCGAAATCATCTTCGCGACGTGGACGTCGCTTCCACCGTTGTGCGTGGCTTCGGCCGGCAACACAAGCCCGCCTGATCTGGCACACTGCGCCATTGCCCGGGCTTGCCCCTAACGCTCCATTCCTGAATATCCCATGACCTTCACTGAACTCGACCTGATCGAACCCCTGCTGCGCGCACTGGATGTCCTCGGCTACGTGACGCCTACACCGGTCCAGGCGCAGGCGATCCCGGCCGTGCTGGCGGGGCATGACATCATGGCGGCCGCCCAGACCGGTACCGGCAAGACCGCCGGGTTTGCACTGCCACTGTTGCAGCGGTTGGCCGAAGCGACCACGCCAGTGGCGAATCGTGGCGTGCGCGTGCTGGTTCTGGTGCCCACGCGTGAGCTGGCCGAGCAGGTCTTCGAGAGTTTTTGCGATTACGGCCACTTCCTGCCGTTGCGCTATACCGCCGCCTATGGCGGGGTGGGCCTGGCGCCGCAAGTCACACGCTTGCAGCGCGGGGTCGATGTGCTGGTGGCCACGCCTGGCCGCTTGCTGGATCTGCATCGGCAAAATGCTGTGCGCTTCGACGAACTGCACACGCTGGTGCTGGATGAGGCTGACCGCATGCTGGATCTGGGCTTCTCGCGCGAGCTTGAACAGGTCTTTGCTGCCTTGCCGCGCCAGCATCAGACCTTGCTGTTCTCGGCGACCTTCTCGGACGCGATCCGGGCTTTGTCGACCAAGCTGCTGCAAGCGCCCGTGCGTATCGAAGTCAGTCCGCGCAATTCCACCGTGCAAGGCGTCAAGCAATGGCTGGTTACCTGCGACAAGAAGCGCAAGACCGAACTCTTCAGCCACTTGCTCAAGAAGCATCGCTGGGGGCAAGCCCTGATCTTTGTCCGCACCAAGCATGGCGTGGATGCCTTGCTTGAAACCCTGTTGCATCAAGGCTTCCGGGCGGATGCCATTCACGGCGACAAGGCCCAGACCGAGCGCCTGCGTGCCTTGAATCGTTTCAAGACCGGCGAAGTACAATTGCTCGTGGCCACCGATGTTGCGGCACGCGGACTGGATATCGACGATTTGCCGCTGGTCGTGAATTTCGATCTGCCCGTTGTAGCTGAAGATTATGTCCATCGGATTGGGCGAACCGGCCGCGCGGGGGCCAGCGGAATGGCCATGTCATTGGTCTGTGCAGACGAGGTCGGCCAGCTGCGCGATATCGAAGCCTTGATCCGGCAAACGATCAAGCGCATCGAAGAACCGGGCTTCCTGCCCGAACACCGTGTGCCGCAAACCGCCCCGGAAGGCCAGCAAGCCAAACCGGTGCGTCGGCCCAAGAAACCCAAAACGGCGGGCGCGACAGCCCCGCAACGCAAGCCGCCCAAACAAGGTCGCAGCGGAGCACGTGCTGCGGCGAAACAGGCTACCGGTCCAGGCAAAAAAGCGCGTCCAGGATCAGGCAAGCCAGGCGCCAAACCGCGCGGGCGGTAAGCCGCAACGAAAAGGGCATGCCATCGCTGGCATGCCCTTCAAGTTTTTGCGCGCGGTGCGGTTCAGCCCAGACGGCCCAGCTGATCACGCAGCTTCTCCAGCGTGCTGCCGAAGTCGGCCAGACGTTTCTTTTCCTGTTCGACCACTGCTGCCGGCGCACGCGCCACGAAGCTTTCGTTGCCAAGTTTGGCTTGTGCCTTGGCGACTTCGTTTTCGATGCGGGCGATTTCCTTGCCGATCCGTTCGCGCTCGGCAACCGGATCGATCTCGATCTTGAGCATGCAGCGGAACTCGCCAACGACCTGCACCGGTGCCGGCGATTGCGGCAGCGCGGTGCCGACCGCCGTTACTTCGCTGAGCTTGGCCAGCGCAGCCAGGTAAGGCCCGAACTGGCCGACCGTGGTTTCGTCACCGGCGACCAGCAGTGGCACCTTGGTGGCGGGCGAGAGGTTCATCTCGCTGCGCAGGCTGCGGCAGGCGTTGATCAGTTCCTTGAGCTGCGCAACTTTGGCTTCCGAGGCTTCGTCGATGCGTTCAGGCGCGCAGGTTGGGTAGCCGGCGGTGCCGATGAAGTCACTGGCCTTGCGCCCGGCGACGACCGATACGGTCTGCCACAGTTCTTCGGTGATGAAGGGAATCAGCGGATGTGCCAGGCGCAGGATGGTTTCCAGCACACGCACCAGCGTACGGCGCGTGCCGCGCTGCTGAGCGTCGGAGCCGTTCTGGATCTGCACCTTGGCGAGTTCCAGATACCAGTCGCAGTACTCGTCCCAGACCAGTTCGTAGATCGTGCGCGCGGCCAGATCGAGGCGGTATTCCTTGAAGTGCTGCGCCATTTCGGCTTCGGCGCGCTGCAGGCGGCTGGTCATCCAGCGGTCGGCGAAAGAAAATGACAGGTAGTTGCCATCGCATTCGCTGGCCTTGTGGTTCTCCAGCCCGCAATCCTTGCCTTCGCAGTTCATCAGCACGAAGCGGGTGGCGTTCCACAGCTTGTTGCAGAAGTTGCGATAGCCCTCGCAACGCTGCATGTCGAACTTGATGTCGCGTCCCGGCGAGGCAAGGCTGGCGAAGGTGAAGCGCAGTGCATCGGTGCCGAAAGCGGGAATGCCTTCCGGATATTCCTTGCGCGTCTTCTTCTCGATCTTGGCTGCGTCGCGCGGGTTCATGAGCCCCGTGGTGCGTTTGGCGATCAGCGCGTCCAGACCAATGCCGTCGATCAGGTCGATCGGGTCCAGCACATTGCCCTTGGACTTGCTCATCTTCTGGCCTTCCGCGTCGCGGATCAGGCCGTGCACGTAGACGTGCTTGAAGGGGATCTTGCCGGTGATGTGCTTGGTCATCATGATCATCCGGGCGACCCAGAAGAAGATGATGTCAAAGCCGGTGACCAGCACTGAGGACGGTAGATACAGGTCCAGCGCCGGGTTGGATTGCGCCGGATAGTCCGGCGTCCAGTCCAGGGTGCTGAAAGGCCACAGGGCAGACGAGTACCAGGTGTCGAGCACGTCGTTGTCACGACGCAGCGCACCCGTATAACCGTCCTTGGCTGCCAGCGCCATGGCCTCGGCTTCGTTATGGGCGACCCATACGCGGCCGTCGGTGCTATGCCAGGCGGGAATCTGGTGGCCCCACCAGAGCTGACGCGAGATGCACCAGTCCTGCAGGTTGCGCATCCACGCGTAATAGGTATTCACCCAGTTCTCGGGCACGAACTTGATCTCGCCAGATTCGACGACTTCGATAGCCTTCTGGCCGATGCTCTTGCCATCGGGGCCGGGCTTGTTGACGGCCACGAACCATTGATCGGTGAGCATGGGTTCGAGTACCACGCCGGTACGGTCGCCACGCGGCACCTTCAGGCGGTGTTTTTCCACCTTTTCCAGCAGGCCCAGGGTTTCAAAGTCCGCCACGATCTGCTTGCGGGCTTCAAAACGGTCCAGCCCGTGGTAGCGCGCCGGGGCGTTGTGGTTGATCTTGGCGTCCAGCGTGAGCACGGAGATCATCGGCAGGTGGTGACGCTGGCCGACGGCGTAGTCGTTGAAGTCGTGCGCAGGCGTGACCTTCACACAGCCCGTGCCGAATTCCTTGTCGACATAGGTGTCTGCAATGATCGGGATCTCCCGCCATTGGGCAGCGTCTAGCGCATCGCCCGAGGTGCTGGAAAGCGGCAGGCGGATGTTCTGGCCGATCAGGTGCTTGTAGCGTTCGTCTTCGGGGTGAACCATCACGGCGGTGTCGCCGAGCATGGTCTCCGGCCGAGTGGTGGCCACGGTGAGGTAGCCTGCGCCATTGGCCAGCGGGTACTTCAGGTGCCACAGGGAGCCGTCTTCCTCTTCGCTTTCCACTTCGAGGTCAGACACGGCGGTGCCGAGTTTCGGATCCCAGTTCACCAGACGCTTGCCGCGATAGATCAGGCCTTCGTTGTAGAGGCGTACGAAGGTTTCGGTGACAGATTTGGACAAGCCCGCGTCCATCGTGAAGCGTTCACGCGACCAGTCCGGCGAGGTGCCCAGGCGGCGCATCTGCTGGGTGATCGTGCCACCGGAGTACTCCTTCCACTCCCAGACTTTTTCGAGGAACTTCTCGCGGCCCAGATCCAGGCGCTTGATGCCTTCGCCTTCCAGCTTGCGCTCCACCACGATCTGGGTGGCGATGCCGGCGTGGTCCGTGCCCGGCTGCCACAGCGTATTGACGCCGCTCATGCGGTGGTAGCGGGTGAGCGCATCCATGATGGTCTGGTTGAAACCATGACCCATGTGCAGCGAGCCGGTCACGTTCGGCGGCGGCAGCAGGATGGCGAAAGACTGGTCGGCGGGCTTGCTGGTATCCAGTCCGGCGCCGAAATAACCGGACTGTTCCCATTGCGGGTACCAGCGCGATTCGATATCGGCCGGCTCAAAGCTCTTGGCGAGTTCCATAGGAAACCTGGAGAAAATTCTGGGGAAGGGCGTGATTATACCGGCTCAAGGCCTCGTGCCGGGCGGCAAAGCAGCATGGATGGTTGGGTGGGGGCCAAGTGCCCCAAGGGCATTGCGTGCGCAGGGGGCTGGAACTCCGCTTCGCTCAGGGCTGCGCCAGCATGTCGCCCAGCAGCGGTTGCATCGCCTCGGCCCAGATCCGGTAACCGGCAAGCGAGGGATGGAGCTGGTCGGGCATGAGCTCGGGCGGGATCTGGCCATCGCGCAGGAAGTGCGCGCCGATGTCGAGGAAGCGTACGCGCTGGCCGTCGTCGAAGCGGGCCAGCGCCGCATTTACTGCATGGATGACCTGCATGCGCTGGGCATTGTCCTCGAAGCGCCCGTCCGGTGCTTTGCGCGGGCCGCGCGGGAACACGGCGAGCAGCAGCACCTTGCTCTGTGGTTGTCTGCTGGCGATGAGATCGAGAATCTGACGGATGCCGGCAGTAATCTGTGGCGCGGTCTGCGAAGCGCTGTTGTTGGTGCCGATGAGCAGGACGATGACGCGCGGCCGGATGTGTTCCAGCTCACCATTGTCGAGGCGCCACAGGAGGTGCTCGACGCGGTCGCCGCCAATGCCGAAGTTGGCTGGGTGGTAGCGGCCGTACTGTTGCTGCCACAGTGCGGGCGCACGGTGGGCCCAGCCTTCGGTGATCGAGTCGCCAATGAAGAGCAGGTCGACCGGGCCTTCCTGGGCACGGCGGAGGAAAGCGGCGTGTTTGCTCTGGAATATGCCACCATCGTTCTTCGGGCTGCCAAGGCCGGTGGGGCTGTGCGCCGAACTGGCAGCAGGCGGCGTGGCGCAGCCGAGCAGCAGGGCGAGGGCGCTGAGTGTGGCGAGGGCACGGATCAGGTGCTGGAGCATGGCTGTGTCTGGGCGAAGGTTGATGGTGCGGGCGGCTCAGCGCTGCTCGTCGTTCTTGAACGCGCTGTCCAGCACTCTGGAAATCTGTTCGGAAAGCTCCGGCAGCAAGGTGGCGCGCATGTGCGCAGCAGTCTGCACGCGCAGGCGTTCGGAGAGCCCCAGCAATTCGCCCGCGACCAGTGAAGGCAGTTCCTTGGCCAGCCACTGATTGATGCTCTGGGCGATCTGTGCGTCCAGCTCGATCAGACGCTCGCTCATGGCCATGGCCGCACTTTCGGTAGCTTCCTTGCGGGCGTCCTGCAGTGCCGGCCACTGATTGATCTCGGCTTCTTCGCGGCCTTGTGCCAGCGCGGCCTGCACAGCGCGCTGCTGCTGGGCATGGGCGTCTGCAAAGGCTTCGCTACGGGCCCGGGTGACGGCTTCCTGGATCGCCTGCTTCTGCTCGGCAAGCATTTCCTGGCGGGTGCGTTCGACTGCTTCGTCTACCGCGTTCTCGATGACTTCGCGCGGTGGCAACGGGCTGAGACGCTGGAACTGGCCGGTGGGGGTGTGATCCTCAAGGTCGAAATCCGGTGCGATGACCGGTGGCGGGCCGGGGCGTTCCGGCGTGTGCTCAACCGTGAGGGCATGGATATCGAGCAGCGTATCGGTGAGCTCGGGCAGGTCTTCATCGACGGCATCGGTGAGCAGCGGCAGTTCATCCACATCGCTGCTCACCCCATCCGGGCGATTGCGGCGGATCAGGGCGTCTGCCTTGGTGAGCAGGGCCTTGTCGAGGATCGGGTCGTCGCTGCCTGGATTTGTCATGATGGCGTTCGTGCTCGGTCTTTGGCCAGATCGTAGGCTTGCACCACGTGCTGGTGTTCTTTGTAGAACCGCCAGCGTTGGCGTGCTGCGTCGCGCCCGGTGTCGTCACCACTGACGATCTCCACCAAGAGTTTGAAGCGTTCGTAGCCGGTGGGCAAATCATCCGCGAGGTTGATCAGTACGTCATCATGGGGCAGGTTGCTCAAGGCCTGTGCCATGACGACCGGGGTGCGATCCACCAGCGGCGAGGTTGCCATGACATGCGGCACGAACGATAGCGGCTGGGCTGCCCACAACAGCATGTCGTACTGCTGGGCGGCGCCATGATCCGGCGCGAAGACCACGATCTTGCGACCTTGTGCCACGGCTTTGGCCGTGATGGCACAGGCCGCCCGCAGGCGGTCTGGTGCGTTGTAGTAGAACTTGACGTCCATCAGCCGGTGGTACGGGCCAGCAGGAACTCGGTGAGCAAGGGGACCGGTCGGCCGGTCGCACCTTTTTCGCCGCCACTCTTCCAGGCCGTGCCGGCGATATCCAGATGCGCCCACTTGTAGGCTTTGGCGTAGCGTGACAGGAAGCATGCCGCGGTGATGGTGCCGGCGGGGCGACCGCCGATGTTGGCCATGTCGGCGAAGTTGCTCTTGAGCTGTTCCTGGTATTCGTCGAACAGCGGCAGTTGCCAGGCGCGGTCACCGCTTTTCTGACCGGCTGTGAGCAGTTCGGCGGCCAGTGCGTCGTCATTGGCGAGCAAGCCGCTGGTGTGGTGGCCCAGCGCGATGATGCAGGCGCCGGTGAGGGTGGCGATGTCGACGACGGCGGCGGGTTTGAAACGTTCAGCGTAGGTGAGCGCGTCACACAGGATCAGGCGGCCTTCGGCGTCGGTGTTGAGGATCTCGATGGTCTGGCCGGACAGGGAAGTGACCACATCCCCCGGTTTGACGGCCGTGCCACTGGGGAGGTTTTCGGTCGCCGGGATCAGGCCTACGAGGTTGATCGGCAGGCCCATCTTGGCGACTGCACGGAAGGTGCCGAGCACCGAAGCGGCACCACACATGTCGAACTTCATCTCGTCCATGCCTTCGCCGGGCTTGAGCGAGATGCCGCCGGAATCGAAGGTGATGCCTTTGCCGACCAGCACGACGGGCGCGGCCTTGGCCTTGCCGCCCTTGTATTCGAGCACGATGAAACGCGGCTCTTCGCGTGTGCCCTGGGCTACGGCGAGGAAGCTGCCCATGCCCAGCTCTTCGATGCCTTCACGGTCGAAAACCTGGACCTTCAACTTGTATTCGTGGGCAAGGCTCTTTGCGGTATCCGACAAGACGCTGGGCGTGCAGTAATTTGCGGGCAGGTTGCCCAGGTCGCGGGCCAGCGCCTGACCCGCGGCAATCGCCGCACCTTGTTCGACGGCGGTCCGGGTGGCCGCATCGCTCTTGCCTTGCAGCAGGTACTCGAACCTGGCAGGGCCGGCAGGCTTGTCGTCGGGCTTGCTGCGTAAAGCTTCGAAACGGTAGCAGGCATCCGCCAGCAGGACCGTGGCCGTGCGCAGGGCAGTGGGGAGTTCCAGCCCGCCGGCGACGAGGTCGGTGGCACCGAATGCGGCATTCTTCGCCTTGCTGCTGGCGAGCCATTTGCCCACGGCAGTGAGGGCCGTACGCAAGGTTTTATCCGTGAGTTCGGCGTGTTTGCCAAGGCTGACGATCAGCACGCGATCTGCCGCGATGCCAGGCAGGGTGGGCAGAGCGAGCAGGCTGCCGGCCTTGTCGTCCAGGTCACGCTTGATCAATTTGCCAAGCAGACCGGCGCTGGCGGTGTCGACACTGGCCAGTTGCGGGCCGGCTTCCCCGTCGGCAAAGCGGGCCAGGATCAGGCAATCGGTTTTGAGTTTCTCGGGAAGTGCTGCTTTTATGCTAAATTCCATGGCCTTTTCCAGACGATACGGTCGGCGCATGCGCCGGGGTTGCGATCGGGTGATTATCCCCGCAGCGGCTTGGCGCCGTCAAAGTGAGTCGATAGCAAAACATGATTTTCCGCCGCGCAGCCATGCGCGAATTCGCAAGTACCGCAGTGGCGATCTTCATCGCACTGTTCTTCATCATGGTCACCGTGATCCTGGTGCGGCTGCTCTCGCAGGCTGCGGGGGGGCGTGTGCCGGCCGATGCGGTGCTGGCGCTGATCGGATTTTCTGCCCTGAACCATCTTCCTGTCCTGCTTGCATTGTCGGTATTCGTGGCGATTCTGCTCTCGATGTCGCGCAGTTATCGGGATTCGGAAATGGTGGTGTGGTTTTCGAGCGGTGTGCCGCTGACGGCATGGATTCGTCCGGTATTGCAATTTTCGCTGCCCATCGTGGTGGTGATCGCGGTTCTGTCTCTGTCCCTTTCGCCCTGGGCGCAGGGTAAGGCGCTGGAGTACCGCAAACGGCTGGAGAACCGGGATGAGGTTTCGCGTGTGTCGCCGGGAGTCTTTCGCGAATCGGTGTCTTCACAGCGGGTGTTCTTCGTGGAGTCGGTGGACCGGACGGAAGGTCGCGTGCGCAACGTATTCATCAATTCCGTACTGCCCGGCAAACAGAGTTTGACCGTTGCTGCCGACGGGTTCGTGGAAACTGCGCCGAACGGGGATCGTTTTGTTGTGCTGTTGAATGGGCGCCGGTATGACGGTGAGCCAGGTGCGGCCAACTTCAGGGTGATGGATTTTGCGCGTTACGCGGTCCGGATCGAACCCAAGGAAATCGGGGCCATCGAGGTTACGCCGCGTACCCTGTCGACAGCCAATCTGCTGCTCGTCCCGACCAATCCGAACAAGGCTGAACTGATCTGGCGTCTGGGGATCCCTTTGGCCGCACTGGTGCTGTCCTTGCTGGCGATTCCGTTGTCTTTTGTGAACCCGCGTGGTGGGCGCGCCAATAATCTGGTGTTCGCGGTGCTGACCTTCACGGTATATCTGAACCTCCTGGGCCTGAGCCAGGCCTGGATTGCCAAGGGCCGGCTGGATGCCGTCCATGGAGGCTGGATGGTTCATGGAGCGATGCTCCTGCTGCTCCTGACGATGTTCGTCTGGCGCATGCTCCCTCATTTGCGACGCGTCCGATGAAAACTGCTTCCGCCTATTTGCGTCGCGAAATCGTTGGCGCCACGATGCTGGTGCTGGGCGCATTCCTGTGCCTGTTCACCTTCTTCGATTTTCTGGCTGAACTCGAAGAACTGGGCAAAGGTGGCTACCAGATCAAGCACGCCTTCATCTTTGTCGCCTTGTCGATTCCCAGCCGTACCTATGAAATCATGCCGATTGCGGTGCTGATTGGTACGCTGTATGCACTGACCCAGTTTGCCCGCAATTCCGAGCTGACCGTATTGCGTGCCGCTGGTGTTTCCACCATGCGCTTGCTGGGCGCCGTGTTGAGGACGGGCCTGATCTTCGTGGTGCTGACTTTCGTGATCGGGGAATATGTTGCCCCGCCTCTGGAACGCGTGGCGCAGAAATGGCGTCTGCGCAGTACGAACGCCAGCGTGCCACAGGAATTGCGGACCGGGATGTGGATGCGGGATGGGCGTCTGTTTGTGAATGTCCGCCGGGTGTTGCCGGATGCCAGTCTGGAAAAGGTCAAGATCTTCGAATTCGATGCACAGCATCATCTGCTCTCGATGAATCTGGCCGAGAAAGGTGCGTATTCAAAGGATCAGGGCTGGCTGTTGAGCGATGTGGTGCAGACCCGGTTCATGGACCAGCGGATCGAGTCGTCCAGACTGCCAACGCTGCGTTGGGCTTCGGAGTTGACGCCGGAAATGATCAGCGTGGTCATGGTGACGCCGGAGCGCATGGCCATCGGCAGCTTGTACCAATACACCAAGCATCTGGAAGCAAACGCGCAACGCACCGGGCGTTACGAAGTCGCTTTCTGGAAAAAACTGGTCTACCCGCTTGCCGCCTTGGTGATGATGGGGCTGGCCTTGCCGTTCTCTCTGGGTAACCAGCGGACGGTGAATGTAGGAACGCGGGTTCTGACCGGAGTGATGCTGGGGATCGGGTTCTATTTGCTGAATGCCTTGTTCTCGAACCTGGGCATCATCAACAATTGGCATCCCATTCTGAGTGCGGTGACTCCGAGTGTGATCTTCTTCCTGCTGGCGGTCGGCATGATGTGGACCGTGGACCGGCGCTGAGCAGACGTTCAGCTGACTTCCTGCGCGCGATGCGGGTTGTAGACCAGGCAAGTGCCTGCCAGCCGGTCGTGCAGGAACTGTCTGTCTCGATCAATGAATGCGGCCCAGAGCAGACCGAACCCGCTCAGGATGAATAACAAGGAAGGCCAGGCCAGTACGTAGCGCAGCAGGCAGCGGCTGAAACCGGGTGTTTTGCCAGTCTGTACATCCACCAGCTGCAACTGCCAGGTCTGCATGGCCAAGGTCTGTCCGTTGCGTCGCCACAGACCGATGAAATAGATTCCGAACAATACAAATAGCAGCAGCCACTCCACGCTACCCGGGATCTGGATATGAAACAGCACCCCGAGTGCGGTCAATGGAGCGATGAAGCCGACCGCCAGTACGCCGAGCAAGAGCAGGCTTTCATAGAGCATGCTGGCCAGGCGGCGACGTATGGAAGCAGGGGCAACGACTTGGCGTTCTGCGGCCGCGAGAGGCAGGTTCATGTGAGGCGCACGGGAAGAGCTTAGCGGGATTGATCGCTTGAGGGGACGGGAGACACGGCAGCCAGCGCGCGAGCGGATTTGGTGCTTGGTGGTGCCTGGATCAGCAGCTTTGGAACCGTTGTGGCATAAGGGGCTGCAGGCTGGGAAGCGCCGGCCGAAACGGTGATGCGGGTGACCGGCTTTGCTTGCAGGCGTTGCTTCTCTTCACTCGACAACGCTTCATATTCCTGCCATTTGCGTTCCAGCTCGACTTTCTGCGCAGCCGGCGCCGAGCGCAATTTCTTGTACTGGGTGCGGGCAAGTTCGCGTTGAGCTGGTGTCAAAGCGACCCATTCGCGCATTCTGTCCTGCATTCTGGCTTGTTCGATCGGGCTTAGCGAGGCGTAGCGACGGGCAATCCCCAGCCATTTCTGTCTGCGTGCGTCAGACATGCTGTTCCATTCGCTGGACAGCGGAGCCAGCGCTGTGCGTTGCTGTGCGTTGAGCTGGCTCCAGACAGGCTGTTGCGCCAGGCTTTGGGCCTGAACAGAAAGCGCGGCCAGCAGCAGGATCAGCGCTGTGACGAGGCGTCTGCAGCCAGCCATGAATGAAAACCGGTATCCAGATAGGCGTTGATGGGGAGATCGTCGGTCAGCAAGGCGGAATCGATATCTTCCAGATCGTCAATGCGTTGCATGGACATGATCTGATTAACACCGAGAATGGCTACAACCAGACTGAGCGCTACCAGGAAAGGACGCAGGTTGTCTTCGCACCAGACCCAGGTGTGGCGCCCGGCTCCAGCGAGCGAGAACTGGGCCGACAGGGCTGGTTGGCGGGCCAGGGCAGCCTGACGAGCGAGATGCAGACGGTCAAGCACCGGCTTGTCCAGATGGATCAGGCTGCCATTGAGCTTGTTGCGTATGAATTGACCGAGTTCGCGTTCGTCGATGTGGGGCTTGTTCATAATTCGATTCCTTTTGCGCGCAAGGCTGCTGCCAGGGTGGTCGTTGCGCGCGAGCAATGCGTTTTTACGCTGCCTTCGGAACAACCCATTGCAGCAGCGGTTTCGGCAATATCCATTTCCTCCCAATAACGCATGAGGAAGGCTTCACGTTGACGTGCCGGCAACTTTTCGATTTCCCGCTCGATCGAGTTCAGGATCTGGGCTTGTTCCAGTTGTCCATGCGGGCTGTTCGGGATGCAGCCGGAATCGTCGGCTTCGATGCTTTCCAGTGGATCACTGGCGGAGTCGTCATTGTTGCTACCGAACGCAGACAACAATGTGACCCAAAGGTTCCGTACCTTTGAGCGGCGCATGTGATCGCGGATCGCGTTCTGCAGGATGCGCTGGAACAGCATCGGCAGTTCTTCGGGCGGTTTGTGGCCGTACTTTTCGGCAAGGCTGAGCATGGCGTCCTGCACCACATCCAATGCGGATTCCTCGTCGCGCAAAGCAAATTGCGCCTGCCGATAGGCTCGCCGTTCAACGGCGGCGAGAAAGTCAGAGAGTTCGATGCGGGATGCCAGAGTCTGACCTGTTCTGAGTGTGCGTGCCTGTCGCAACCTTGACCAATCATTAGCGCGTCGGTATGGTAGCAGGTTCTTTTGTTGGGTTGCTGGGTGGCTGGAATGGTCTTGACCGGTGCGGAAATTGTAGTGAGGTGCTTGCAGGAAGAAAAGGTCGAATATCTGTTCGGCTATCCTGGTGGCTCCGTTCTCTTCATTTACGACGAATTATTCAAGCAGGACAAGGTCCGTCACGTGCTGGTTCGCCATGAGCAGGCCGCAGTGCATGCAGCGGATGGTTATGCACGGACGACCGGGAAGGTCGGGGTTGCGCTGGTGACTTCCGGTCCCGGAGCGACCAATGCTGTGACAGGGATTGCGACGGCCTATATGGATTCGATCCCGCTGGTGATCATCAGTGGCCAGGTCCCGACCGCGGCGATAGGGCTGGATGCATTCCAGGAAGTCGATACGGTCGGCATTACCCGTCCGTGCGTGAAGCACAATTTCCTTGTTCGGGATGCGCGGGATATAGCGGCAACGCTCAAGAAGGCTTTCCTGATTGCCAGTACTGGCCGTCCAGGCCCTGTGCTGGTGGATATCCCCAAGGATGTCACGGCCCAGCGCTGTGAGTTTGCTTATCCCGAAACGGTCAATTTGCGGTCTTACAATCCGGTTACCCGGGGACATTCAGGCCAGATCCGCAAGGCTGTGCAACTGCTGCTCGAAGCGCGTCGCCCGATGATTTATTCAGGCGGCGGGGTGGTGCTCTCGAATGCGGCAGAGAAACTGACCAAGCTGGCCCGGCTGCTCAACTTTCCCTGTACCAATACACTCATGGGGCTGGGTGGTTTTCCCGCTTCGGATCGCCAGTTTGTCGGCATGCTGGGGATGCATGGTTCCTATGAGGCCAATATGGGCATGCATTACTGCGATGTGCTGCTGGCGGTCGGTGCGCGGTTTGACGACCGGGTGATCGGAAATACCGAGCATTTCACGCAGGAACCGCGCAAGATCATTCATATCGACATTGATCCTTCCTCGATTTCCAAACGGGTCAGGGTTGATGTGCCCATCGTGGGCGATGTGGGCGATGTGCTGGACGACATGATCGCGTATCTGGAAGCCGGCAGCGAACGGCCAGACGCAGAATGCCTGGCCGCCTGGTGGCGGCAGGTTGATGAGTGGCGCAGTCGTGACAGTCTTGGCTACAAGAACTCCAACGAAATCATCAAGCCGCAGTTCGTGGTTCAGAAGCTCTGGGAGATCACCGGAGGGGATGCGTTCATCACCACGGATGTGGGCCAGCACCAGATGTGGTCTGCGCAATATTACAAATTCGACAAGCCGCGTCGTTGGGTAACCTCTGGCGGCCTGGGTACCATGGGCTTTGGTCTGCCTGCAGCAATGGGGGTGCAACTGGCGCACCCGGGTTCTCCTGTCGCCTGTATCACAGGAGAGGGGTCGATCCAGATGTGTATCCAGGAGTTGTCGACCTGCAAGCAATATCGCCTGCCGATCAAGATCATCAGTTTGAACAACCGTTATCTGGGCATGGTGCGTCAGTGGCAGGAAATCTTCCACGGCAACCGGTATTCGGAGTCTTATATGGACTCGTTGCCGGATTTTGCGAAACTGGCAGAGGCGTATGGTCACGTCGGACTGCAGATCACCAAGCCGGGTGACGTGGAAGGTGCCTTGCGCGAGGCCTTCAAGCGCAAGGATGATCTGGTCTTCCTGGATTTCCGGATCGACCAGACCGAGAATGTCTATCCGATGATTCAAGGGGGCAAGGGTCTCAACGAGATGATCCTGTCTTCTGAAGACCTGTGACTTCGACTGGGCGGACTGCCATGCGACACGTACTCTCTCTCTTGCTGGAAAATGAAGCTGGCGCGCTGTCGCGCGTGTCGGGGCTGTTTTCGTCCCGTGGCTACAATATTGAATCCCTGACGGTGGCGCCGACCGAGGATGCCTCGATGTCGCGCATGACCATCGTGACCTCCGGTTCTGACGAGGTTATCGAACAGATCACCAAGCAGCTCAACAAGCTGGTAGACGTGGTCAAGGTGATCGATGTGTCGGAGGCTGCGCATATCGAGCGCGAACTCATGCTCGTCAAGGTTCGGGCGGTTGGGGCTGCGCGTGAAGAAATGAAGCGGATGGCGGACATCTTCCGTGGCCGCATTATTGATGTGACTGATGCCAGCTACGTCATCGAACTGACCGGGACCCAGGAAAAACTGGACTCGTTCCTGGGGGCTCTGGATGGCGGGCTGATTCTTGAAACCGTGCGTTCCGGTGTTTGCGGCATAGGCCGTGGTGACCGCGTACTGAAAATTTAGTGTGGTGTCCGGATTGACGAAGCCATCAGGCATTCGCTCGCCTCTCGCCTCACGCCTCTCTCGAAAGGAAAAGCAATGAAGGTTTATTACGACAAGGACGCAGATCTTTCCCTCATCAAGGGCAAGCAAGTCACCATCGTCGGCTATGGCTCGCAAGGCCATGCCCATGCGCAGAACCTGCGGGATTCCGGCGTGAATGTTACGGTGGGTCTGCGCAAGAGCGGCGCTTCCTGGGCCAAGGCAGAAGGCGCCGGGCTGAAGGTTGCCGAGATTGCCGATGCGGTGAAGAATGCCGATGTCGTCATGATCCTGTTGCCGGATGAGAACATCCCCTCGGTTTACAAGCACGAAGTTGAACCGAATCTGAAGACGGGCGCCGCACTGGCATTCGCCCACGGCTTCAATGTGCATTACAACCAGGTTGTGCCGCGCGCTGACGTGGATGTGATCATGATCGCGCCGAAGGGGCCTGGCCATACCGTGCGTTCCGAGTTCCTCAAGGGCGGCGGCGTTCCCTCCCTGATCGCGGTGTATCAGGATCGTTCCGGCAAAGCCAAGGACATCGCGCTGTCCTACGCTGCGGCCAATGGTGGTACCAAGGGTGGTGTGATCGAAACCGATTTCCGTGAGGAAACCGAGACCGATCTGTTCGGCGAACAAGCCGTGCTTTGTGGCGGAGCCGTGGAACTGGTCAAGGCGGGTTTTGAAACGCTGGTCGAAGCGGGTTATGCGCCGGAAATGGCGTATTTTGAATGTCTGCACGAGCTGAAGCTGATCGTCGACCTGATGTACGAAGGCGGGATTGCCAACATGAACTACTCGATCTCCAACAATGCGGAGTTCGGTGAATACGTGACCGGCCCGGAAGTCATCAACACCCAGTCCAAGGACGCCATGCGTGCGGCACTCAAGCGCATCCAGAATGGTGACTATGCCAAGATGTTCATCCTCGAAGGCAAGACCAACTACCCGGCCATGACGGCGCGTCGGCGCCTGAACGCTGTACACCCGATCGAAACAGTGGGCGCCAAGCTGCGTTCAATGATGCCGTGGATTGCCAAGAACAAGCTGGTCGACCAGTCCAAAAACTGATCTGGCAGGTCCTGGAGGGGGAAGAGGCCGGAGCTGGTTGCACCGGTTTCTGCCCCCTCGTTGTATTCTGGTAACCGACTCGCGAGATGTCCGGCAGGTTTGCCGGTGCGTGGAGTCGTTCTGGGCCTGCGTTGAGCAGGCAGAGGGAATGATATGAGTGAACAGCTTCCGCTGATGGATGAATCTGAAGATAAACATCGCAGCCGTGCGATTTACATTCTGCCGAATCTATTTACGACGGCGGCGCTGTTCGCCGGCTTTTACGCCATCGTCCAGGCCATGAACGGGTTTTTTGAGCAGGCTGCAGTCGCGATTTTCGTGGCGATGGTGCTGGATGGACTGGATGGCCGTGTTGCGCGCCTGACCAACACACAGAGTCAATTCGGGGCCGAGTACGACTCCCTGTCGGATATGGTGGCCTTTGGCGCAGCGCCAGCTCTCGTGACTTACGAGTGGGCGCTCAAGGATCTGGGCAAGCTGGGCTGGATTGCTGCGTTCATCTATTGCGTCAGTGCCGCACTGCGCCTGGCGCGGTTCAATACCAATATTGCTGTGGTCGACAAACGATTTTTCCAGGGTTTGCCGAGCCCCGCGGCGGCGGCATTGCTGACCGGCTTTGTGTGGGTCATGATCGATAACGGCTTCAGTGGCGCAGAGACTTTCATCGGGATCCCGGTGCGCTACCTGGCGTGTGGTTTTGCGATGTTTTCCGGGATCAGCATGGTGACCAATGTGCTGTTCTGGAGTGGGAAGGACATCAATCTCCGCCGTGCCGTGCCGTTTGCCGTGCCCTTGCTGATTGTGGGCGTGCTGGCTGCAGTGAGCAGCTATCCACCTGGCGTGCTGTTCGGCCTGTTTGTCTGTTACGGTTTGTCGGGGTATGCCATGACGGCGGTGCGCCGTCTGCGCAAGTGCCGCACTCCTGCGCAAAAGTAACGTGCAGTTGTGCTCTGGGCTGTCAGGCCTTCCCCGGAACAGAACGCTTCTGTTCGTGATGCCCCGGAGGCATCACCCATGCATTGGGGCGTGATGGCCGGCCTGGCCGGGTGGATTCAAGCCTGGCGTGAGGGGGCGGAGTAGAACGCAAATGCGCAGCTCAAGGCAAACAGCAGGAGTGAGAGCCCTGATTCGGTACCGCCCAGAAGTGCGGCGTCGCCGTGATCTCCCCAGGCGCGTAGCACCCCGGCTGTGAAATACAGCCAGACCAGCAGGCTCATCCACTGGAAGGTATAGCGGCGGCCATACAGAAACCCGCGCAAAGCGAGCAGCAAAGGCACTACTTTCAGTACCAGCCATGAGCCGCCCGGTCGTACGGGGGCGAGCCAGAGTTCCGTTGCTATGCAGACGGCGATCAGCAGGAGCAGGCAAGCCAGCGCGGCGTGGCGAAGATGATGCAGTCGCATGGGAGAGTCCGTAAGTGGGGCCGGCTGTCGTTGATCGGGGCGCTTGTATGTCGAGACAAGCGACCCGTTAGAATGGTCTGCATTATACGAACCTTGGACAGGCGATGAGAACCCGTTTTGTTTCCCCACCGATGCTGGATCTGGTGCAACTTGTTCAGCGCAAGTTCTTTGAGGTTCGGGTGCTCCAGACTGCGGGATCGCTGACCTATACCACGCTGCTGTCTCTGGTGCCCATGATCACCGTGGTCCTCACGGTGATGCGACAGTTTTCGCCATTCATGAAACTGGGCGAGGGCATGCGCGGTTTTCTCCTGCAAAACTTGCTGCCCGAGCGGGCGGGCAAGGTGGTGGCCACGTATGCCTTGCAGTTCAGCGAGAAAGCTTCAAGCCTGACGGTTGTCGGCAGTATCTTTCTGGTGGTGACGGCGGTCATGCTGTTTGCCACGATTGATCGGACATTTGCCAGTATCTGGGGTGTGCGGCGGCCGCGTGCCTGGTATGTCCGCATTCCGGTGTATTGGCTGGCATTGACGCTTGGACCCGTCCTGTTTGCGGTGAGTATTGCGGCGGGTAGCCAGTTGCTGGCCATTTCGTCAGGCGTGGTAGCAGAGGTCGCCTGGGGGCGCGCATTGCTGGATCGCTTGATGACTGCAGTTTTGCTGTCCGCCTTGTTTACCTTCATGTTTCACGCCATTCCGAATCGGCGCCTGAATCTTTGGCATAGCGTGGCTGGGGGCTTGATCGCGGGAATAGGCGTTGTGCTGGTACAGCGCATGTTCGGCTTCTATCTGACAAAGCTACCCAACTTCACGTTGATCTACGGCACCTTTTCGGTTGTGCCGATTTTCCTGATCTGGGTCTATCTCTCCTGGTTCGTGATTTTGCTGGGGGCGACGGTTGCGGCGGTATTGCCTGATTTTGAAGGGCGTCACCGCACCTTGCCGCACACGCCAGCCGGACGAATCCTGGTGGCCGTGCGCCTGGCTTTGGCGTTGATCGATGCCCAGCGTCAAGGGGGGGCTGTCGAATTGCAGGAGCTGGCGCAAGCTTGTCGTGAAACACACCCGCGTACCGAGCTCATGCTCGAAGAAATGCGCCAGGCGGGTTGGGTCGTGCGAACCGATGACGGCGCGTGGATGCTGTGTGTGGTGGCTGACGCGATCCTGTTGGGGGACTTGATGGCCAAAGTGGTGGTGGGCGTTGCAGAAGAGCAGAGTCGTGAATCCGGTATCACGCAGGAAGATCAGCGCTTGCTCAAAGTGACCGTTGGCCAGATGCGCAAGGCGATGGCGAGCCCTGTCGCGCTTCTGGCTCAGATTGGATAGGGATCGATCTCGAACTGGAACAATTCGATATTGGATGTCTGCAGATCCAGCGTGAGCAGACGGCACTGGGCGATGTAGATGCGATCGATATCCGATACCAGCGAGAAGCGGCGCGAAATATAGGTTCCGGCTGGCGCCATGATCGCCTGGTGCTGGCGCAAGGCCGGCAATACCGGCAGGACCAGCGCGCAAGACATGCTGCTGGCTGACTCGCTACTGCGAAAGCCGACTTGAACAGGAATCGCTCCGCGCGAAACCATCTGCAAGCCGATTTCGACATGTTCGGCGGAATCGCTGCGGATCCAGCGGACTACGCATAGATGCCACGGGTCGCCGGCATCGCGACGCAGGGCGACCGCCATGCCGGCAGAAAGTCCGCTGCAGCGTCCTTGCAACTGCATGATGGCATAGCCACCAGGGCTCTCATTGATGACGGTCCAGTGCGAAACCAGAGACTGAGGATGGCTATCCTTGCTGTGGAGCACCGCCCAGATGTTTGGCAACCCGACGCAAGCTTCTACCTGGTAATCCTGTTTGCGGCGCGACTGCTCGCGTTTGGGGGGCGACGCCCAGCGTTGGCGTAGACGTTCCAGCAGGGAGGCGGGTTGTACCCCGGGAAAGTTGGGGTCGATGCCCAGTTCGTTGTCGCCGCGTCCCCCTTCGTGGCGAGCGAGCTGTTCACCTGCCCGACGGGCAAGTCCTGTAGTCGAGAAAAACAGCAAGGCTTTACCTTCGGGGGGGTCACGCCTCACACAGGCCTGAGGCTCTGCGCCACTGTACGGATCCAGCCAATACCAAGCGCCATCTGTGCCCGGTGGCCGCTGTTCCTGTACGTGCACTTGGCCGCTGATGCGGGCCAAATACTCGGCGGCCCAGTCCAGCTCACCGGGAGAGAGTCCTTGCGGCTCAAGCGAAACCATGGCCAGTACGCGCTTGTATGCAAACAGAGCGGTTTCGACCGGACTGCCGGCAGGCTCCAGTGTCCCGAGTTCGACACGGGACAAGGCGTACAGACGATAGGCAATACGCCAGATCTCGGGTTCCATGTCCATGCCGGCTTGGGACATGGTCAAAAAATGCTCACCGAGCAGACGCAATGCGCGTGCCGATGCCGTTTCGTTCAGGCGCTTCTGCGGCGTACCTGCACGGGCATCCGTGTCGGTGAGAACGCGCTCAAAACCCAGCGCAACACGCTTGAGGCCGTCGGCGACATTGCGTGCCCGGTTCAGTAATGCCGCCTGTAGTGGTAGCGACTGGCTGCGCAACTCGCGGCGATGCTCAATACACAGACGCAGGACCCTGCTATAAAACAGCTCGATGCAGTTGTGAAACTGGGAGCTCTGGATGGTCGGGCTGTGCAGCGCATCAAGCTGCTGATTGAGTTTGGCCGCCTCATCGGTCAGATCAGTGCATGGCGGTGCGGCGAGCCATTCCATGATCGTTTGGGTAGCATCTGAGGTGAATGCTTGGTCTGTAGGCATGGCCTGCTGACGTGCCGGGGTAGGTGGAGTCTGCATTCTAGCAAGGAACGTGCACTCAGACCTCTTCCCCTGTTGACGTGAGGTTCGATGTGTTTTATGCGTGGGCTGTGGCTCATGCTTGAGTTGCCAGGATTTGTGCGCTATGATCCGCGGTTTTCGGTAATCCAATACCGGACTGACTTTTTCAGGACACTGAACATGGTTGTTATTCGTCTTGCCCGTGGTGGCGCCAAGAATCGCCCCTTCTACAATATCGTTGCGACCGATTCCCGCAATCGTCGCGATGGTCGCTTCATTGAGCGTGTGGGTTACTACAATCCGGTTGCTGCCGAGAACGAAAAGGGACTCTCCGTTGATGTTGAGCGCCTCACGTACTGGCAACAAAATGGCGCGCAGCTGTCGCCGACCGTTGCTCGCTTGGTCAAGCAGCACGTCAAGGCTGCTGCCTGATCGTTGATTGACGCAACATGATCGTGATGGGGCGCGTTGTCGCCCCTTTCGGCATTCATGGCTGGCTGAAAATCCATCCTTTGGGCGATGATCCGCTGTCGTGGCGGAAGATGCCGCAGTGGTGGATCGGAAAAGATCCTGACTCGCAACGCGCTGAAGATTGGCGAGCGCTCGCGCCTCGTGGATTGCGTGTGCATGGCAAAGGTGTGGTTGTCGCACTTGAAGGTGTGGATGATCGGACCGCGGCTGAAGCAGTCGATGGCTGGTATCTCGCTGCGCCACGTGAAGCTTTGCCTGCTCCGGCAAAGGATGAGTATTACTGGACGGACCTGATCGGTCTTCGTGTGACGGGGAATGGCGGCATTGCGCTGGGACGTGTGCGTAAATTGCTTGAAACCGGGGCACATGCTGTGCTGGAAATTGAAGACGGGGAAATTGAACGTCTGATCCCGTTTGTGGCTGCATTTATTCAAGACGTGGATCTGGCTGCTGGCGAGATACACGTCGAGTGGGAAGCTGACTGGTGAGCCCGCAGACAGTGAAGGGCGTGCGTCGGTTTGATGTCGTTACGATCTTTCCGGAGATGTTTGCAGCAATCCGTGATTTCGGTATTTCGCGGCGGGCGGTCGAACGTGGCCTGTGGTCGTTGCAATGCTGGAATCCACGTGAATACACGAGTGATCCTCATCGCACGGTGGATGATCGGCCCTATGGGGGCGGTCCTGGTATGGTGATGCTGGTTGAGCCTTTGAGCCGTGCTATAGCGCAGGCGAAGCTCGCGCAGCAAGAAGCGGTGGGGGCGCCGGGAAAGGTTGTTTATCTGTCGCCACAAGGGCGTCCGCTGGACCATGCGGGAGTGATGCGTTTGGCACAAGAGCCCGCGCTGATATTGCTGTGTGGCAGATATGAAGGTATTGATCAGCGTTTGATTGATGCTGAGGTGGATGAAGAAGTTTCCATCGGAGATTTTGTGGTTTCTGGTGGTGAATTACCGGCTATGCTGCTGATCGATGCGATCGTGCGGCATTTGCCCGGTGCATTGAATGATGCGGATTCGGCGGTAGAAGATTCATTTGTTGCCGGATTGTTGGACTGCCCGCACTACACTCGACCTGAAGATCATGCGGGAGAGCAGGTGCCGGCAGTGCTCATGTCGGGCAATCATGCCGAGATCCGGCGCTGGCGTTTCAAACAATCGCTGGGGCGGACATGGCAAAAACGCCCGGATCTGTTGGCTCAGCGCACGCTGAGTCGTGAAGAGAAGGTACTGCTTGAACAGTTCAAGCAGGAAAACAGCTCCGCAGGGGATCGCGAAGCATAACGAAGGCACGTATCAGGTGGCGACCTGCTCTGCGTGAACAGCCTGTACAGCAGGCTTCATTTGATTGATTGGAGATACGCATGAACTTGATTCAACAACTCGAGCAAGAAGAAATTGCCCGTCTCGGCAAGACCATTCCCGACTTTGCTCCCGGCGATACCGTTATCGTTCAGGTGAAGGTCAAGGAAGGCAATCGTGAGCGTCTGCAAGCTTACGAGGGCGTAGTGATTGCCAAGCGCAATCGTGGCTTGAACTCTGCTTTCATCGTTCGCAAGATTTCGTCTGGTGAAGGTGTGGAGCGTACGTTCCAAACCTACTCCCCGCTGGTCGATAGCATCGAGCTGAAGCGCCGTGGCGATGTGCGTCGTGCCAAGCTGTATTACTTGCGTAGCCGTTCCGGCAAGTCGGCTCGTATCAAGGAAAAACTGTCCTTCAAGAAAGCCTAAGGGCTTCTGGAACAGGCTTGCTGACGCCCCGCTTGCGGGGCGTTTGTTTTTGTGTGGCTGGAACCTATTGGCGTGGGCTTCATCCAATGGCAATATACGTTCGATGTGCTGCCGAAAACCACACAGAAATCCTGAGACATCCCCCGTAGGAGAACAAAAATGAATGCTGCAACTGAAATGCCTGACCCGCTGGTTTTTACCGACAGTGCGGCCAACAAGGTGAAAGAACTGATCGAAGAGGAAGGCAACGCTGGGCTGAAACTGCGCGTTTTTGTCTCTGGTGGTGGCTGCTCCGGATTTCAGTATGGTTTTACCTTCGATGAAGAAATCAATGAAGACGATACCCAGTTGCAGAAGAATGGGGTGACGCTGCTGATTGACTCAATGAGCTACCAGTATTTGGTTGGCGCGGAAATTGACTATACCGATGGGCTGGAGGGCTCTCAGTTCGTGATTCGCAATCCGAACGCCACCACGACGTGCGGCTGCGGGTCTTCCTTCTCTGTTTGATCGTCTGGATGGTGTGGGGCTTGCTGAGAACCCCCGATTTTTCGGGGGTTTTGTCTTTTAGAGCCTGCTAGAAGGGTGTTTGCGGGTTTCTGTGAATCTGCGTTCGAAACGCAGTTTGGCCTGCCGGTGGTTTCGAAAGCAATCAGAGCTCGCCTGATGGCCCGGCAAAGGCGTAAAAGAAAGTTCGGCTTCCTTCTTCGCTTTGCGCACGAGCACCTGCGCCATGTTCTTCATATTCTGACAGGCTGCTGCACTGGGTCGGAACTTTGGCGACCCCCTGAAACGCGCATAGCGGTGCCCGTGTTGCTCTTTAGAGTCGGTATAGCTGTTTCTTGTACAGGGCATACAGGCGTTTGTTCAGCTCGGAGAGCCGGTTCGCATTTGAAACTTTGCCAGAGGTGGTCGCTAATCAGCTTCTGGTGGTTCTTGCCCTGGGGTATTGCGCGCGCTGCGGACAATTCGCACATTGCTTCGTGTCTGAAGCGTACTCACAGTAAACGAGATGTGCTGATCAATGAGCCGGAGCAGATGGTCTTTTGGAACCAAGGACTCGAGCGTCACCATCTCAAGCTCGGATTGGGAGGGGAATCAGATTTTGTATGCTTTTGTCATGCGCTTGGCTAGGTGCGACAAAGCCCCAATTTCTTGGGGCTTTGTCAGCAGCCCGAAGGCTGCCTTTTTACAGAACCTGTCTTTCTTGCGAAAGATCAGAATTCCTTGACCATGCCGATACGGGTATAGGTGCTGTCAATCTTGTCGGCGTTACCGGCGAAGTTCTTGCCGGTACCGTCATACTTGCCACCATAAACGCTCTTCTGGTTGCGTTCCCAGTCGCTCTTCTGCCAAGCAGCGTAGAGATAGGTGCTCTTCG
>JAGTRY010000158.1 GCA_018262235.1 Pseudomonadota bacterium | reverse complement strand
TTCAGGTCGCGCTGATCAGCGATCAATTGCATCGGATCGTCGGCACCGGCGAACTAACGAAATACGATTGCAGTACCGGCACAATGGCCGGCACTGCCGTAACCGTACGCGTTCGCCGTGGCGACAATCTCGCCATCTTGCGCGCCTACGAGTATTGCCGACCGGGCGACGTGATGGTGATCGATGGCGGCGGCGATACCAGTCAGGCATTGCTCGGCGGCATCATGTCCTTGCACGCCCGTACCATCGGTCTCGCTGGACTGGTGGTCGACGGTGCCATCCGGGACGTTGCGGAAATTCGCAAGAGAGACTTCCCGCTCTTCGCGCGTGGGCATATCCATCGTGGCCCATACAAGGATGGCCCAGGCGAAATCAACGTTCCGATTTCCATCGGCGGCATGACCGTGATGCCCGGCGACATCATCATCGGCGATGAAGACGGCCTTCTGGCGTTTGCTCCGGAAGAAGCCGAAATGCTGATTGCCAAGGCACAGGCACAACAGGCCAAGGAAGAGGCAACGATTCAGGCCATTCTGGAAAATCGCTGGGATCTGTCTTTTGTCGACACGCTGGAAGCGCGCTGCAACAACTGAAAATAATGGTTCGTAGGGGACTGTCATGCACCATGTGAGGGCATGCAGTTCCCCTTCGAGAGGCATCGAATAACCTTATACAACCAGACGAAAAGCGTCTTTTCCATGAGATTGCAACACGCATACGATTTGCTCGCAGCCTCCGGTTGAACACGCTGATCAAGACAGCCGATGCCGGCTTATGAAACCATCAATTATCCGTTAAGGAGCAAGACAATGAAGGCAATCCGACGCAACTTCATTTCCACCGTCTGTGCAAGCGCTGCGGCTGTCATGATGGCCTTGCCGGCTCTTGCCGACCCGATCCAAATCAACTTGGCTGACGTTCTGCCGGATGGCAATTTCATGGTGCAGAACGCCAAGCGTTTCGCAGAGGAAGTTGCCAAGGAGACTAAGGGTGAAGTCGTCATCAACGTGCGCGCGGGCGGTTCCCTGGGGTTCAAGGGGCCGGAACAGATGCGTGCCGTGCGCGATGGCATGGTGCCGATGGCCGACATCCTGCTGAGCCAGCAAATTGGCGACGAACCGATTTTCGGCATTGAAGGCGTGCCCTTCCTGGTCAGCTCGCAGGTCGACCTCCGGGAGCTGCACAAGTTCGTGCGTCCCGAACTCGAGAAGATCGCCGCCACAAAGTACAACCAGAAAGTCCTGTACATGGTGCCGTCACCCGGCCAGTACCTGTTCCTGAAGACCAAGACAGACAAGCTTGATGGACTTAAAAACATCAAGATTCGCGGTGCGGACAAGATGACGGTTGATACTGTGAGTTCCATCGGTATGGCCGGCGTTTTGATACCGTTCGGCGAACTGATTCCTGCCTTGGCTTCCGGGCGGGTAGATGGCGTGGCTACATCGGCGACGACCGGCGTCGACGCCAAGTTCTGGGAATTCATGAAGTACGTCTACCCGACCAATCACACCTGGTCGACCAACATGGTCAACATCAACCTGAACACCTGGAAGAAGATTCCGGAGAATCACCAGAGGACCATCGAAGCAGTCGCCGCCAGGCTGGAACCCGAATTCTGGGCGGTATCTACGAACTCGGATGCAGAAAGCCTGAAGAAACTGACCGCGAATGGAATGGAAGTCGTTCCAGTTAGCGAGGCCATGATGGCGGACATGCGCAAGCGTGCTGCGCCGTTACTGGATGAGTATCTGAAGCGCGCGCCGGCGGCCGGACCATTCATCAAGAGTTATCAAGACGCAATGGGGAGAAAGTAAGCATGAGCCTGGATCCGGATGCTCTGCCGGCCCAATCTGCTCAATCCGGCACGGTTGCGAAGCTACAAAGGATGGTCGATAGGCTCGCTCTGGTGTCGGCCTACACGGCCGCCGGGTGTCTGGGTCTGTTGACGCTGCTGACTCTTGGACAGGTTACATGCGGCCTGCTGTCGAAAGTCATCGATGGATTCCCCAGCGATATCGCCGTGGGCTGGGAATACAGCGCTTACCTGATGGGTACAGCCTTCATGCTGGGCGGCGGATTGACCTTGCGTGCCGGCATGCAGATCCGGGTTGAGCTTCTCCTGCGGGCGTTTGACGAACGCTTCCGGCGGCCGCTGGAGTTTCTGTCGGCCGCGATCGGGGCCGGTTTTGTCAGTTTCCTGGCCTGGAGTCTGGCCATGTTCACCCTCTCTTCCTATGCCACCGGTGCTGTCTCCGGTGAAAGCCTGACGCCGCTGTGGATACCGCAGGCCGCGCTTACCGTGGGAACGACGGTTTACGCGTTGCAATCCATCATGCAGGTGATCGCCTGTCTGCTGAAGGCCCCCCTGGTCAACGAATCATTCAAGGTCGCTGCGACCACGGAATAAGCGCGAGAATCCAAAATGACAGCAATTTTCGTAAGCATGTTCGTTATCCTGTTTGCCCTGCTGGGCTGCGGGATCGGCATCGGACTCGCGTTGGCAGCGACCGGAATCATCCTGGCCGTTTGGTTTACCGATATCCCGACCGGAATACTGGTCGCTCAGCACACCTTCAATATCCTGTCGAACTCCGATCTGGTGTCGCTCCCCTTGTTCATCCTGATGGGCGAATTTCTTTTCCGCACCAATCTGTCGCGCACACTGTTCAACGGCCTGGCTCCCTGGGCTGGCCTGCTCCCCGGACGCCTGTTGCATGTCAACGTGCTGGCTTGTTCCATCTTCGCCTCGATCTCGGGCTCCTCCGCTGCTACCACCCAGGTGGTCGGCAAAATGACACTCTCCGAACTGAGGCGTCGTGGGTACGGCGATGAGATCATCGTCGGCAGCCTGGCAGGAGCCGGTACGCTTGGCTTCCTGATTCCGCCCAGCACGGTGATGATCATTTACGGCGTGCTGGCGGAAGAGTCCGTGTTGCGCCTGTTCACGGCCGGCTGGATACCCGGTGTTTTGCTGGCGGCATCCTTCATGAGCATGATCATGTACATCACCTGGCGCAAGCCGGAGCTGATCCCCGAGTCGGAACGCAACCTGCGGCATTTGCCATTTTCTGTCCGCCTTGCCGCGTTGAAAGAACTGGCGCCCGCCATGTTCCTGATTCTGTGCGTGATCGGCTCAATGTATGCCGGCGTCGCTACGCCGACCGAAGCTGCAGCCCTCGGGGTGGCCGGTGCCTACTTCGTAGCGCACCGCCAAGGATTCGTCACTCTGGCGACCCTCAAGGCAATCGCTATTGGCACCGTGCAGTCGTGCAGTATGATGGCGATGATCATCGTTGGTGCCACCATTTTGGGCAACGTGACGGCCGCTCTGGGAGTTCCGAATGCGGTTACGGATTTCGTGGCAACCTTCAATCTGTCGCCGATCCTCCTGATCTTCGCCCTGATGGTGCTCTATCTCTTGCTGGGGACAGCTCTGGAAGGATTTTCGATGATTGCCACCACCTTGCCCGTGGTTCTGCCCCTGATTACCGCAGCGGGGTTCGACAAGGTATGGTTTGGCATTTTCATGGTCATCATGGTCGAGATGGCGCAGATTTCCCCGCCGGTCGCCTTCAATCTTTCAGTCATCCAGGCCATCACCGGGCACTCGATGGGCTATCTATGCAAGGCCACGCTTCCGTTCCTGCTCGTGATGATGGCCTTTACGCTTCTTCTGGCGATTTTCCCCGGCATCGTGCTGTGGTTTCCCAACCTCGTTCTCGGAAGATGAAACCAGAATTCGCTGATCATCAGAGGAATGCGTGTGTTTTCGGAGCCAGTATGTTGATACCGCGCAGACCTTCACGCATATGAAGATATACCGGTGGTCACGTCTTTCGCAACGTGGCGCCGGCTCCGTACGAGCCCCCTCTCCAGTGGATCAAACGACGTAGAAAAAGATGGCGATGAAGTGCATCAGGCTGCCGGCGATGACAAAGAGGTGCCAGATGCCGTGCCAGTGCTTGAAGCGGCTGTCGAACGCGTAGAACAGGATGCCGAGGGTGTACAGCACCCCGCCGGCGGCCAGCCAGAAGAAGCCCTCGGCGCCGAGGTGGTCAAGCAACGGGCCGATGGCGACCAGCACGATCCATCCCATGACGGCGTAGATGACGAGCGACAGGACGCGGGCGCCTGACTTGTGCAGCATTTCCTGCACGATGCCGAGCACGGCGAGTGACCAGACCACGCCCAGGAGCGACCAGCCCCACGGCCCGCGCAGGGAAACCAGGCAGAAGGGGGTGTAGCTGCCGGCGATCAGCAGGTAGATTGAGAGGTGGTCAAGTTTTCGCAAGATCGCCTTGGCCCGACCCCGGACGCTGTGATAGATCGTCGAGGTGCTGTACAGCATCACGAGCGTCACGCCATAAATGGCCGTGCTGACGATCTTCCAGGCATCGCCGCTTGCTGCTGTCGAGGCGACCAGCCAGATTGCGCCGGTCAGCGCGAGCACTGCTCCGATGAGGTGTGTCCAGGCATTGAATCGTTCACCGTAGTACATGGCTTTCTTTCGATGGGAAATGGCGGGGCGGGTTGCCCGTCGCCAGGGGATAGAGATAGGGGGAGGGAATGTCGGGATGCAGGTGTGCCGACGTGCGTCTGTCCGGAGCGATGCCGGAAATCGATATGATTTTTACTATGCGCCAAATTTTCGCGATTTCAAGCCGGATTTGTGACTTTTGTGTAACGAGAAAGAACGGGCGGTTTACCGTCACGCATCAGTCGGCGCGGGCGGCGCAGGCAGCGATTGGAGAAATCGTATTCCTGCTGCGAGGGCTGCATTAGAATCTTTACTTTTTTTAACCTACGGTGGGGTGGATTATGGCAACAGGTCGG
>JAGTRY010000070.1 GCA_018262235.1 Pseudomonadota bacterium | reverse complement strand
GCGTCAACAGCCAGTCCGGCAAGGGTGGAATCGCCTGGTTGCTCGAAAACGGCTACGGTCTGGTGATGCCGCGCCGCATGCTGGTGGAGTTTTCTGGCGTGGTCCAGCAAGTCATGGACAACACCGGCGCAGAGATGGATGCCGCCACCTTGTGGGCGCTGTTTGACAGCACCTATCTCAAGGCCGAGACGCCCTTGCGCCTGATCGACCATCGTCTGGACGAATCCCGCGAACGCCATGGCATCACGCTTGAAGTGGAATGGAGCGGCACCCGCAAGAATCTCGAAGGCTCCGGCAACGGCCCGCTGGCTGCGGCGCTTGCCGCCATCGGCAGCAATGCAGCTATCCACAGCTTCGAAGAACATTCGCTGGGCAGCGGTAGTCATGCACAGGCGGTGGCCTTTGTCGAAATCACCGTGCCGGATCGCCCCGGCACGATCTTCGGCGCAGGCTGCTCGACCAGCATCATGGAAGCCTCTTTGTGTGCGTTGGTCTCCGCCTTGAACCGGGCCGAGGCCGTCTGAAAATGACAGCCGGGAAGATGCAAATCTTCCCGGCTTCATCCGCGCTTGACAGTAAATCGGCCTTCTGTCGACAATGGTCCATTGTCAGACAATGAATCAGCCACAATGGACGTCTCCATTCTCGCCAAAGCCTTTGTTGGCTTCGCCATCGTTCTGGTCATCCAGCTCTTTGCGCATAGCAAGCTGTATTACATTTCGGCGCTCCTGCCGCTGTTTCCCTCGCTGGCGATCTTTTCCTATTACTTTGTAGGGCAAGAGCAGTCCGTCGAACGACTGCAGGAAACCATTGCCTTCGGCATGCTCTCTCTCGTCACCTACCTGTGCTTTCTGGTGACGCTGTTCATCGTTGTGCGCCATCTGCGCATCACCCCGGCCTTGCTGGTAGCTTCCGCAGCCTGGTTCGGCGTAGCGGCGATCCAGATCCAGATCTGGCCGTATCTGAGGCCTCTTCTGGGACTCAAAGCCTCCTGATCCGGGGGCGCCCCAGAGTCAATCCCGCTCTTCCCCTACCAAGGCAAACGCTGACTTGCCAGAGCGCTTGGCACGGTACATGGCCTGATCAGCCAGATCGATGATGCCGGCCACACTGGCTGAAGGGTAAGGAAACAGGCAGACGCCAATGCTGGCACTCAAGGCCAGGTGTCCTGGCATGCCAGGCATCTTCTGTCCGATCCTGGCGAGCATTTTCCTGGCCAGCTGGCGCGCTTCTTCCGCATCTTCCAGACCACGGGCCAATACGAAGAATTCATCGCCGGCCAGACGTGAAACCGTGTCCGTCTCGCGTACGACTTCGCGCAAGCGCTGGGCAACGGTCTTAAGTACCCGGTCGCCAAATTCATGGCCCAGTTCATCATTGATCTGCTTGAAACCATCCAGATCGATGAAGTAAGCCGCGTTGCCAACACCTTCCCGCTGCGACAGGCTCAAGGCCTGGCTGATGCGGTCATAGAGCAGACTGCGATTGGGCAAGCCTGTCAGTGGGTCATGCAGGGAACGCTGCAAATGTAGCTGACGCTCTTTTTCCAGTGCACGTTCCTGCAGAAACAGTTTGCGGCGCTGCAATTCCCCCAGATAACTGACTGTCCCCCCCATCAGATTGGCGGAAATGATGAAGAAGTCATGACTGATCAGGATAAAGGATGGCACTTCCTGCATCCCCAGCAAGGTCAGGTTGTAGACCGTGATCAGGATCAGGTCGACGCAGAAAGCATGGATGAAGCGAGCCCCGCTGAAGTTGTAGGTATAGAAGGTCACCAGCATCAGGCCGGGGTAGTAATACGACACCGCTTCCAGTGGCAGCAGGTGGATCATCGCAATGACCCCCAGCCCGCCGACCAGACCATTGATCACCAGCATCAGATGACCATAGGCAACAAAGCAGTGGGTATAGGTCAGCGCGAAAATGACTGGCGTAATCCAGACAGTGCCGAGGCGGATAGCCCACATTTGCGCCTGGTGCTCAGGGGGGACAAACCAATGATCCAGCAAACCCATCAGCACATAGATCAGTCCACCGACGGCCAGTGCCAGACGCCCCTGAATCTGGGTCCGCGGCAAGGCATTGGTCAGATAAGCCTGCTCCAGATCCGGATCGCAAAAGCCGAGATGAATGGGATGCTGCGCAGGCAAGGGCTCGGATTGAGTCATGGTCAGCAAGGCGATTGCGGGGCGGGCAGTATGCCAGCTCTTCACGAACCCAAAGCATGCAAGCTTCAGGCCAATACGACAGGCAGGAAGTTCAGGCCGGATTCAGCAAACGCACTTCACGCTGCGGGAAGGGGATCTCGATGCCTTCCTCACGGAAACGCCGCAGGATCGCGCGATTGAGATTGGACTGCAGGCCGAGTGCGCCATTGGCCGGATCGGCAATCCATACGCCCAGCTCCAGCGTCATCCCGCTGTCGTCAAACGAGACCAGGAAGGATTGCGCGGCAGGATTGCGCAGCACCCGGGGTTCGGGTAGGGCAATTTCCTCCAGGATCGCCAGTGCGCGTTCCACGTCACTGCCGTAAGCCACCTGCACCCGCACCGCCACGCGGGTGTTCGGGTCGGAGAAGGAATCGTTCTGAACCGTCGTACTGACCAGGGTTTCGTTCGGAACGATGAAGTGCGTGCCCCCCGGCGAGCGCAGTACCGTGTAGCGGGTGGTGATTTCACGTACTTCACCGCGCTCGGCACCAACCTGGATCAGGTTGCCGATGCGGATCGAGCGATCCAGCAGGATGATGAAGCCGGAGACGTAATTGCTGGCGATCTTCTGCATGCCGAACCCCAGGCCGACCCCCAGTGCCCCGCTGAAGACCGACAGCGTGGTGATATCCAGACCGACCAGTTCCATCCCGATCAGCACAGCGATCAGGATCAGAAGCGCCTTGGCGATACGCGAGAGCACCGCCTGGACGTTCGAGTCGATCCCGTTGGCGCGCATCAGGCGGCCCTCGATCACCCCGCCCAGCCACAGCGCAACGATCAGCGAGCCCAGAACCGAAGCCATGCCTTGCGACACACCCCACAGCGAGATACGGCTCTTGCCCAGGGGCAGCTCGAAACTATCCAGCCAGGCTATCAGTTCCGGCAACAGGCCGAGCAGATCCAGCGCGACGTAACACCACACCAGCAACGTAATGCTGCGCCCGAAGCTGCGCACCCACAGCGCACGCGGAAAGGCCCGCTGCACCGCGAAGACGGCCACCCGGATGCCGACCATGGCCCACAGCAACTGCATCGCCACGGCCACGAAATGCAGCCGCCAGTCATTGTGATGTGCCACAAAGCGCAGAACCCCGAGCAACAGGATGGCTGCCAACGGGAAAGCCAGCTGACGCAAACCGCTCACGGTCGATTCACGGTTGATCTGACGACGCAAACGCTGTGCAAACAATGCAGCAAACGCGAGCGACAGGCCTATCGCCAGCAACTCGTAACGCCGTGCCGGGTTGGTCAGGACTTCCAGCAGATCGACGTACAGGCTCTCCATGCCGTGGCCTCAGGCAATGCGTTCCAGAACCGCAGCAAAGAAGCCGTCGGTACCATGTTGCAAAGGATCGAGATGCAGGCGCTCACCAGTGTCCAGGGCGATCTTCGCCTGGGCCAGCACTTCGCTCGCCGGAATCTGACGGAAGCCCGGGTGTGCCGCAAGGAAGGCATCCACGACCAGGTCATTCTCGACATCCAGCAACGAGCAGGTGGCATACACCAGGCGACCACCCACTTTGACCAGACGCGAAGCAGCGGCCAGGATGCTCGCCTGCTTTTCGGTCAGTTCGATCACGCCCGGCTCGGTCTGGCGCCATTTCAGGTCCGGATTGCGGCGCAAGGTACCGAAGCCGCTGCACGGGGCATCGACCAGCACGCGATCCATCTTGCCCGCCAGCCGCTTGATGTGCGCATCATTTTCGTGCGCGATCACCACCGGGTGCACATTCGACAGGCCGGCACGGGCCAGACGCGGTTTGGCTTTCTGCAGACGTTTCTCGGAAACGTCGAACGCATACAGGCGCCCGGTCGAGCGCATCAGGGCGCCAAGCAGCAAGGTCTTGCCACCCGCGCCAGCGCAGAAGTCCGTCACCATTTCACTGCGCTTGGGCGCTACCAGAAAGCCCAGCAATTGCGAGCCTTCATCCTGCACCTCGATGCTGCCATCCAGGAACAAGGGGTGCTTCTGCAGGGAAACCTTGCTTTCCAGACGGATCCCGACCGGAGAATAGGCACAGGCCGAGGCCTGGATGCCTTCTTCCTTGAAGCGGGCCAGCACGGCGTCACGCTCGACCTTGAGCGGATTGATGCGCAGATCCAGTGCAGCAGGCCGATTGAAAGCGCTCGCCAGGGCCAGCAGTTTTTCTTCGCCGAATTGTGCAGCCAGGCGCGCGGCCAGCCAGTCCGGCATGTTGGTACGCTCGCCCAGGGAGCTTGGCGACCATGCCGCAGCCTTGACCTCGCCGATCCAGTCCAGCTCGTTCTTCGAGAGCAAGGCGGCAAGTTGGCGCTGTGAATAGCCTTCGATGCGGATCAGCCAGGCCAGGACCAGCTTGCGCGCACGCACGGAGTCGCCCACCACGCCCTGGAGCTGGCGCAGGTTGCGCAAGACACCATAAACGGCTTCGGCAATGAATGCCCGGTCACGTGCTCCGGCATTGCGGTTGTGGCGAAAAAAGGCGGATACCACGCTGTCAGCGGGGTACTGGAAACGCAACACGTCTTCGAGTACATCGGAGGCGGCGTCAAGTTGGGCAGAGGTAATGTTCGTAGTCATCCCGCGATTATCCCATTTGTACGGGGTCTGCCGCCAATCAATTACCTGTACGGGAAGCAGATGGGGGCAAAACTTCTGCAAGCGACTGCTCAGGGCTCTGGCTCGTGCGCCAGCTTCTGCCCTTCAATGACGACTTCAACGGCCTTCAGATCGATCGTCACGCCGCCCAGTTCGATACGGATGCGTGCCGGCGCATTGCGCCAGGCAGGCGCCAGCCAGATCTCGATCACGGAGCCATTGTTGGTCCGCGACACGTAATGCCGGACATCCACCCTTCCAGCGGGCAGTTCCAGGCGTTCCTTGCCCCGGAAGATCAGTACCGAATCCTCCACCCAGAAATCCCCGACGATGAAGAACGCAGCCTTTTCAACGCTCTCATCGAGAGTCACCAGCAGCTGCGGCAGTGCCGAGATCGCTACCGCCAGTCCCTTGATCTGGCGCTCACGGGTGTCCGGACCGCGCTGCATGGTGACCTTGCCGGCGGTCTGATCGATCAGACCGGTGGAAAGTTTGCCGCGTCGATTGTCCTGGGTGGTTTCACTGACGATCTGCGGGCCGATCAGACGCCCTGTCGAACGGAAATCCAGCGTGCTCTCGGGACCGCTCAAGCCGGCCGAAAGACGGCTCTGGAAACGCTCGCCATCGTGTTCCCAACTGGCTTGCCCGTACGCAGGAATCGAAAGAAAGCCGCCTGCCGTCCCGCGATAAAGCACTTTCCCCTGGCGTGGCAAGCGTTGTGCAATCGGTACTGGTACCGGCGAGGCATCGGCGAGTGGCGCTGATGCAGCAGCGGAGCCGACCGGCGCCGAAGCATCCGCCAGCGACGGGACGGGAGCCGAGGCCTCGACAGACACGGGGGCACTGGTCGCCGTATCGGGCACATCGGCCTCCGCTTCATCTACCGGCAACTGGGCGGTGGGCGCATCCGGCGGCAGGGGCGCCGGCTTGGGACGTGGAACCCGTTTGGGCTTGGGTTTCTGCGGAGCGGCCTGGACCGCAGGCGCCGGGGGAGCACTGAGCTTGGCCTCGAGACGCAAGGCCTCACCGCTCGGGTCAGCCTTCTCCAGCAAGCCCCAGCCAGGAGAAACCAATGCGCCGAGATGCAGGGCAATCGACACAATCAACGCGACGGTCAGCGCACGCGGGCGTCGCACATGAACTCCTCAATCCTCGACCGGCGGCACACTCCAGCCCTCGGAGCCGGCCTGTGCATCACGCACCGTCACGCGGCCATTTTCAATCACCAGGCGATCTTCCACAAACCAGCGTACGGCCTGAGGATAGATCCGGTGCTCCTGCTTGAGGACGCGCGCGGCCAGGCTGTCTTCATCATCACCCGGCAACACCGGCACCACGGCTTGGATCACGATGGGGCCGGCATCCAGTTCGGGGATCACGAAATGAACAGTCGTCCCCGCAACCTTCACGCCTGCCTCGATGGCCCGGCGATGGGTATGCAAGCCGGTAAAGCAAGGCAACAAAGAAGGATGGATATTGAGCATGCGGCCTGCATAGTGCCGAACGAAGCCATCACTCAAGATCCGCATGTATCCGGCAAGCACCAATAGATCCGGAGAAAAACGGTCGATCTCGGCAGCCAGTGCCGCATCGAATTCATCCCGCCCGGCATAGGCCTTGTGATCCAGCGCAACGGCGGCGATGCCGAAGCTGCGTGCAATCTCCAGACCTTTTGCATCCGGCCGGTTGGAAATCACCGCCTGCACCTGCGCACCAGGAATCTGGGCGCGCACGATCGCTTCCATGTTGCTGCCGCGACCCGAGATGAGGATGACGATGCGTTTCATCACGCACGAACCTTTGCGGAACGGCTGCGCAGCCATGCGATGCACGCGGGCAGCAACGACACCACCACGATGAGGATCACAAACAGGCTGAGGTTGTTGCGGATCAGCGGAACCTGCATGAAGAAATAACCGAGCAGGGTCAAGGAGAAGATCCACAGCGCGCCGCCCAGAATGTCCAGCGGCAGAAAGCGGCGGTAACTCATCTCGGCCACGCCAGCCACGAACGGCGAGAAGGTGCGGATCAAGGGCATGAAACGCGCAATGATGATGGTCTTTCCACCATGGTGTTCGAAATAGCTGTGGGTTTTGTCGAACGCCGCACGGTTGAAGAAGCGGGACTGCTCCCACTTGAATACGCGATGACCAAAAGTGCGCCCGATCCAGTAGTTCACATTGTCACCCAGCACGGCCGCCACAAAGAGGGAGCACGACAATACGGTGATATCCATTCCCCCTGCAGCAGCCACCCCGCCCGCCACGAACAGCAGCGAATCCCCAGGCAGGAAGGGCGCAACCACCAGTCCGGTCTCGCAGAAGATGATCAGGAACAGAATGACGTAGATGAGATTGCCATACTCGGCAACCAGCTGCGGCAGGAACTTGTCCAGATGCAGGACGATATCGATGAGGTGCGTAATGAGTTCCATAGCGACATTGGCTGGCGGGAAAGCGCGCAATCATACCGGAAGCCGGCAATCAGGGCTTCGCACTCAAAGTGGCCCGGCAGTCTCCTTCACCGAACTGGCGACTGCTTTTGCGGGCAGCAAAGTGTAGGCATACGGCGGCGTCCAGCCTGCCGCCTCCGGCTTGAGCGCCCCCTTGCATGCTGCATCGGGCGACAAGATCTTGCCATTGAGCAGGTTGCCACGTGCTTCGTAGCGCGTGCCTCCAAAGAACTTGACCACGTCGCAGAGACTGTTGGCACCGGCAATGTCAAAAACTTCATTTTCGGAAATCAGACTCGCGCCAACACCGACGCCATGGCTGTACTGGTAGGCGTAGACGGGGTCTTTTCGGTCTCCGACGTAGTGATTGTTGTAGAGATGAACCTGCCCGTAACGGACGCGCGGGGTCCGCTGGACAATGCTCTGGAACAGGTTGTGATGGAAGGTCACACGCAGATGACCGGCATCGCTCTGGTTGCTGTCACTATGACCGATCAGGTTGTTCTTGTCGTGCAGGCGGAAGACGCTGTAGGAAACCGTGATGAAGTCGGCTGCGTTTTTCACATCCAGCGCGCCATCATGATGCTGTACCTCGTGGCCGTTGTTCGTCCCGTTCTGATCATCAGTACGCGAGCCGTCGCTGAAACTGACGTGATCCACCCACACATGCCGGCTACCATCAATGGTCATGCCGTCGTATTCGGAATTCCAGTGCCCTGTCGGTCCATCCTTGGGATCCCATTGCGGGTACTCATCCCAGGGATTCTGGATCATCAGGTTGCGTACGATCACGTTCTCCACATGCCTGAGAACCAGATCCGCATTGATGAATCCGGCGTTCTTGTCCGCACCGATCAGCGTGGTGTTTGAAGGCAGACGGATCTGTCCGCGCTCTGCCTGATCCTCGCGACTTTCAAAAGGCCTGCTGCCCGCAGCATCAACAATCCCTTCAATCACGACGATCTTGGGCGTATCCCGCCCTTTCTTCAGGGCCGCACGCAGACCATCAATATCACGCACCGTATAGATCTGTTCAGCAGACGCCTTGGCGCCACCAGTGGTGCCACCTTCCATTCCGGCCCAGCCATCCGCCGGGGCGCTTTGCCGCCAGACTTCTTCCGGACCCGAGGCCGCATTGACGCCGCTACTGGCCGTAAGCATAGCCAGAACAAGAGGAGCAAAGATTTTATGCATTCAAGATCTTTCGAAGAAAAACGGAGGAGAAATACAGCCTTCACGCCATGAGCACCCAAATGTCGACTTGTTCAGGCCGCAATGGTTCCGCATCAGCACGAGCGCTCACCCCTTCAACCCTGCATGTGGGCCAGGATCCGCTGGCGCGTACGCCGGGCGTAAGGCACCCAGGCCAAGGAGAACCAGCGGGCCGCCATGCACAGACCACGACAACACTCGTCTGCAGCATACCCGATCCAGATCCCGACCAGCCCCAGACCAAAATGCACACCCAGCAGCCAGCCCAGTCCGACACCGAACAGGAACACCGACACGGCACTGACCTTGACCGGAAAGCGTGCATCGCCCGCCGCCCGCAGACCGCTGGTAATCACGGTATTGAGGGAACGCCCCGGTTCCAGTACCAGTTCGACCAGTACGATCAGGCCGACCAGACGGAGGATTTCCGGATCCTGCGTGGCATGCGCCACCGCCAGCGGCGTGAGGAAATAGCTGAGCACCGCGCACAGCGTCATGATCCCCAGTCCCCAGCCCATGGCACGCCACAGTACCCGGTTGGCGCGCTTGAGCGCGCCCGCGCCGATGTGGTGTCCGACCACGATTTCAGTCCCGAACCCAACCGAATTGGTGAACAGGGTCACCAACTGCACCGCCTGGAATACATAGGCATGAGTCGCCAGGGCCACCTGCCCCATGCTTGCCACCATGGCCACGCTGATGATGAAACTGACCCGGAATGCCACCTTCTCGCCGGCCCCCGGCAATCCGATGTGCAGGATGCTGAGCAGCGGCTGGCGGCGCAGTCGCAACCAGTCAGGCAAACGGATATGCACATCGAGCTTGCTGCGCCACACCCGCCAGGCCAAACCGGTCGCCAGCACGCGCGAAAGCGTCATTGCCAGCGCCATGCCCGGTAATCCGAAGCCTTGCCAGGAGCCTACACCGAGCATCAGGGGCACACTCAGAATGACCTGCACGAGATTCATCACCAACACGATCTTCATCGACTCGCGCGTCTGCGTATACGCCCGCAATACCGCCACCATGCTCATTGAGATCGAATCGAAGAGCAGCGCCACGCCAAGCGCTGCGGCATAAGGCTGGCCAAGCGGCATCAATTCCGCCGGCAAATGCATGGCGGTGAGGATCCCGCCCGAGCCCAGAGTCATCAGCAGCAGTGTCGCCAGCCCGACCCAGCTGGAGGCCGCCAGCCCGGTCTTGGCAATCTGATGGGCACCGGCTTCGTCACCCGCACCATGATGCTGGGTAACCACCACGCTGGTACCGATGCTGACCACGCGGAAAACGATCTGCAGCGCTCCCAGAATCTGCCCCACCAGACCAAATGCGCCGACCGCACCGTTCGAAATGCGGCTGGTGAGCCACAGCCCGAACAGCCCCATCAACACCATCAACAGGTTTTCAACAAGGATCGGCCAGGTAATGGCGAAGAGCTGGAGTTTCTTTTTTGACATGGGCTGGATTCTAAACGGTGCGCATCAAGTTGTCTGACAAATTATCCGCAAGCCGGGAAAATCCCTGTGAAACAAGCAAAAGGATTCACGGCACTGCCTGATTTGCTGGAGCCCTGCACCTTGTAACTTGTGAAAAGGTATCCTTGCAGCTTCCCCATTGCACACAGGAACAGACCCATGTTCAAGGATCTCAAAGGCAAACGCGTTCTCATCACGGGCTCCACTCAAGGCATCGGTTTGGCCGTTGCCAAGGCCTTTGCCGCACTCGGCGCAAAGGTCGGGTTGAACGGCCGTCAGGCCCCTGCTGATCTGCCTGACACGCTGGCCGGAATGCGCCAGACCGGTGAAGCCGAATTCTTCGCGGCGGATCTGGGCAAAACCAGTGAATGCGAGCGCCTGATCCATGAATTCGTAGCCCGTTTCGGTGGCGTCGATGTGCTCATCAACAATGCCGGGGCCCTGGTTGCCCGCAAGCCGCTGGAACAGATTGATGACGCGTTCTACAACGCCGTCTGCGACGTCAACATGCGCTCGGCACTGATGTGCACCCGATTTGCCCTGCCCCACCTGCGTGCAGCAGCGCTGGACAGTGGCGAGACGGCCGCCGTGATCAGTACCAGTTCGATTGCTGCTCATCTTGGCGGAGGACCGGGCGCAGGCCTGTACGGCGCAGCCAAAGCCTGGCTGAACGCTGAGAACAAGAACTGGGTCAGTTACCACACCCAGGACCGGATCCGTTTCAACATCGTCTCACCGGGCGTTGTTGACACCGCTTTCCATGCCGACAAGGGTCCAGAAGCCCGGGCTTCACTCAGTGCCACGATCCCGATGGGCCGTTTCGGCACGCCTGAAGAAATCGCCCCGGCTTACCTGTTCTTCGCTTCGCACGCCTGCAGCGGCTATATCACCGGGCAGATCCTCGACGTGAACGGTGGCCAGTACATGCACTGAGCATGCCGCCTGCGCGCCGGCCCCACCGGCGCGACATTTCTCCCACACCGCCTGGAAACATTGCCATGCACATCGAACACGTCGCCCTGTGGGCTCGCGACATCGAACAGCTCAAGAATTTCTACGTAAAGTACTTCGATGCCCAAGCAGGCGTGCGATATGAAAATCCAGCCAAACGCTTTCAGTCCTGCTTCCTGAGTTTTGCCAACGGCGCACGGCTCGAGTTGATGCAGCGCCCCGATATCTTCGACCGTCCTCCGGCCTTCCCGCCTCAGCAATTTATCGGCTACGCCCATCTGGCGATTGCGACCGGCTCGGAAGCACAGGTGGATGCATTGACGGCTCGTCTGGTAGCAGATGGCATCACGCGCCTGGATGGCCCCCGGCGTACCGGGGATGGCTATTACGAAAGCGTGGTGCTGGACCCGGAAGGCAACCGGATCGAAATCACGGTTTAGCGCAATTCAGGGCCTCAGGCCACACTTGCCGGAGCAGCCGGAAAATCCACCGTCTTGCCGGCCTTGCGGGCAGCTTCTACGCCCTGGCGGGCCAGAACATCGCATCGTTCGTTTTCCGGGTGCCCGGCATGACCCTTGACCCAGACCCACTCGATCCGGTGTTTCGCGGCTTCCGCATCGAGTACGCGCCACAGGTCTTCGTTTTTCACGGGTTCCTTGCTGGCGGTTTTCCAGCCCCGCTTCTTCCAGCCCTGGATCCATTCCGAGATGCCTTTTTGCACATACTGCGAATCGGTATACACACGGGCAGAAACCGGGCGTTTCAGACAGCTCAGGGCACGGATCACCGCCAGCATTTCCATGCGGTTATTGGTTGTTGCCGGCTCGCCCCCCCACAATTCCTTTTCAACCGTACCGGCCCGCAAAATGGCACCCCAGCCACCAGGACCGGGATTCCCCGAGCAGGCGCCATCCGTAAAGATTTCGATTTGTTCCATGGATTTTCAAAACGTGATTCGAGGAAAAGAACCGGGCAAGCCCCGGCAAGCAAGGTAAAGCCTACAGCTCCCGGCTTTTCTGCACCACCGGCACCATGCCCTTCTTGTGGGCTTTGTGCTCACGCCAGCGCGGCGTGATCAAACGCATGCCCTGCACACGCTTCACGGCATGCAGAATGTAGGCGCCCCCCATGAACGGCCAGATGCGCCCTCCTGCAGAGTCCAGAAAAGACCAGCGCCGCAGCCACTCTTCGCTTGCAACCGGCGGAGCATAACAGCCAAACGCACTGGAACGGGCTTCAAAGCCCAGCAGGCTGAGCCAATCCTTCAAACGCGCTGCTGACAGATACTGCCCCGTCCAGGGCATCTCGCCCATGTTGCCGGCCATCGCGCGGCGCAGTCCCCACAGACTGACAGGATTGAAGCCGCTGATCACCAGATGCCCCTCGGGCACCAAGACGCGTTCTACCTCACGCAGCACCAGGTGCGGATGCACAGAGAACTCCAGTACATGCGGCAGAACGATCAGATCCAGACTCTGCGCAGCAAAAGGCAACTCCTCCGCACACAGGTGTATACCGGCACCGGGCTCCCGGGCTTCATTGCAGGCGCCGCAGCGCAACTGATACGGCATTCTGTTGGCATGCAGGAAATTCTGTTCGCACAGACCGATCTGCGCCGCATTGAACCCGAAGATATCGGCCACGACCAGATCCATGCGCCGCTGCTCCCAGGCCAGCAGGTAGCGTCCACGCGGCGTGGCAAACCATTGTGCAAGACTGGTGATCGACATGCGCGAAAGTCCGTAGAATGCTGCGAATGGAGATTGTTGCTGTTTCCGCCTTGCGCGACAACTATATCTGGGTCCTCTGCGAAGGCCGGCATTGTGTCGTCGTCGATCCCGGTGAAGCCGCGCCCGTCCTGGGTCTGCTGCGTACGCGCGATCTCGAATTGCGTGCAATCCTGCTGACCCACCGCCATGCCGACCATCAGGGCGGGACCACCGAGTTGCTCGCGCACACCCCTGTTCCGGTCTACGGTCCGGTCAGTCCGGCCATGCCCGGTGTCACGCAAGGGGTTGGGGAAGGCAGTGAAATCGTTGTCCCCGGTTTGACGATGCCTTTTCAGGTACTCGCCGTTCCAGGCCATACCGAGGAACACATTGCCTACCTCCGGGGAGATGCCCTTTTCTGTGGCGACACCTTGTTTGCGGCAGGTTGCGGACGCTTGCTCGGCGGTACGGCTGCACAGCTTTCCGCCTCTTTGCAACGGTTGGCGGCGCTCCCTGCCAGGACCCGGATTTACTGTGCGCACGAATACACGCTGGCCAATCTGGCTTTCGCCGCTGCCGTAGAGCCTGCCAACTCGCAGCTCCAGGCGCGTCGTCAGCATTGCGAAGCCCTGCGCGCAGCCGGACAGGCGACGATCCCGAGCCTTCTCGCCGAAGAATTGGCTACCAATCCTTTCCTGCGCTGCACGGACAAACGCGTCGTAGCCGCTGCAGAAAAACAAGCGGGCCACGCATTGCATGGCCCGGTGGAAGTATTCACGGCACTCAGAAAGTGGAAGGATCAGTTCTGAGCAGGGTGGTGCGCGTCAGTCGGGCTTTTTCCGGTCCAAGGCTATTTCGACCGAGGCTATCACCTTGGCACTGTTGAAAGGTTTGACCAGATAACCACTGGCCCCCCCTTGAATCGCAGCCTGAACCGTATCCCGGTCCGTGGAGCCCGTTACCATCAGAACCCGTACATCAGGCATTTCGTTCTTGATCTGGCTGAGCACTTCAATCCCGCCGACTTCGGGCATCATCACATCCAGACAAACCAGTGTCGGACGCAATTTACGGACAGCGGCGACGCCTGCTGTTCCATCCTTCGCCTCAGCCACTACTTCGATACCTTCACTCCGCAGCACCGCTCGCAGCATCGCACGCGTCGTGTCATTGTCATCGATGATGACGACACTGACATTCGCAAAACGATTGGCTTCCCTCATCACAACCATTCCTCACCTGCAACAAACACTTTATTACGTCCGGCCAGCTTGGCCTGATACAGCGCTGCATCCGCATCGCCCAGCAGTTGCACCGGCGACCCCGTTTCCCGTGCCGGCACCCTGCATGCTACGCCTACACTGATCGTCACCAAGCCGAGAGGTGAATCCGCATGCTGCATCTGCAGACCTTCCAGGCATCGCCGGACTTCTTCGGCCACCAGGCGGGCACCCTGCACATCCGTATCAGGCAAAACCACCGTAAATTCTTCGCCACCATAGCGCGCTACCATATCGGCAGGCCGATGCACACAGTTCTGCAACACCTGTGCGACCGCTTTCAGGCACTCGTCACCCGCCGGATGACCATACAGGTCATTGTACTGTTTGAAGTAATCCACGTCGCACATCAATATCGACAGGGGTTTGGCACTGCGCACGCCACGTGCCCATTCTCGCAGCAGACATTCATCGAACTGGCGGCGATTGGAAATGCAGGTCAGTCCATCCACTGAAGACAGGCGAAGCAGTTCGCGGTTGGCTTCATCCAGACGCCGCGTCAGTACCACCAACGAATAACGCATCTGCGAAATGCGCTGCATGGCACGGACTTTCGCCGTGAGCACGATCTCCGAGATGGGCTTGATCAGGAAATCGTCACCCCCAACAGCAATGCCCCGTTCGAGATCATCGTCATTGGTCCGTGCCGTCAAGAACAGGATGGGCGCCCATTCGCCATCACGTTCGAGCTGGCGGATACGCTTGGCGGTTTCATAGCCATCCATTCCGGGCATCAAAACGTCAAGCAGCACCAGATCAGGCCGGTGCTCCTTGAACATTTCTATACCGCTGGCGCCGTCACTGGCAGAAAGTGGTTCGATACCGATCTTGCGCAACTGTGCGCAAATGACAGCCATGCTGGTAAGGGTATCGTCAATGACCAGAGCTTTCATCGTGGCAGGAGATCCTGTTGTCAGGCAAGCCAGCACCGGCCCATGCCAGGCGCACACCCCCGCCCTAGGCTTGCAACACAAGGCGGTTCTCCTGATGTTTTCGGCCAGATACCCCTTAACCTTTAGGGTTTCCGGAATTCCCCCGAAAAATCAGCGTGAGCGGCGCATCAGGGTGGATTTTCCAAACAAGCTTTCAATCAGGTCAACCGCCAGATCCGCCGTCTTGTTGCGCACATCCAGGGCCGGATTCAGTTCCACGACATCCAGCGAACCCAGGCAACCGGTATCGGCGATCATCTCCATGCACAGCTGCGCTTCACGATAGCTGGGCCCGCCAGGAACCGTGGTACCCACACCTGGAGCAATTTCGGGATCGAGGAAATCCACATCGAAGCTCACGTGCAGATGGGTGCCTTCATCAACGCCCAGCAGAGCCTGTTCCATCGTATGCCGCATGCCGTTTTCATCGATATAGCGCATGTCGAATACGTCGAGATCCAGTTTGTGAACAAACTCCTTCTCTCCCTGATCCACCGACCGGATCCCGATCTGGCGGATATCAGACGGATTCAGGGCGGGCATCCGGTCAGACATGCCGGTCAACAATGCCGGGCCATAACCGCACAAGCATGCCACAGGCATTCCATGAAGATTTCCGCTGGGCGTGATCACGGAAGTATTCGAGTCGGCATGCGCATCCAGCCAGAGCACGCGCAAACGCTTGCCCTGCGCCCGGCAATGCCGGGCAACGGCACTGATCGACCCCACCGCCAGGGAATGATCACCACCAAGCAAAATGGGCAGATGCCCGCCTTGCAACTGCCCCAGCACTGCGTCATGTACAACACGATTCCAGGCGATGACTTCGGACAGATGCCGATATCCGTCGACCGGCGCCAGCCAGGGATTGCTCGGACCGACAAGATTGCCCAGATCTTCCACCACCAGTCCATGCCCCTCCAGGGTCAGCTGGAGATCGGCCACGCGAAAAGCCTCCGGCCCCATCGACGCACCACGCACGCCAGCCCCGATATCGGTGGGCGCACCGATCAACGCTACCCGTCGATTCATGTACGCACCTTGACCAGCATCCTGAACACCAGAGCGCCCATCCAGGCCCCTGCCAACAAACCCATTCCCATTGATCCCACCACAAATCCCGCCTTGAAAATATTGGCCAGTGTCCCTGCAACCAGCGTTAACGAAGCCTCTGCGCCGGCAAACGCAATCTCCATCGCCCCACCGATACTGCGGAACATCAACACCCCCGGCATCATCGGCACCGCCCCGGCAAAAGCCACGGCTGCAAACGGAATGCGCATGCTGCCCACCCAGCGGATTGCCATGAAGCCAATCGCCACGCACGCAAACAATGTCGCAATCTCAAGCTGCATACCATTGATCAGACACAGGTAACGAATCCCGTGCCCCACCATGCCACAGGCAATCGAAGTCCACAGCACCCGCCAGGGGGCATTGTAAAACGCACCGAACCCGCACGAAGCCACACCTGCCAGCAGCACGTCTCCCCACAACGGGATCGGCTGGGCAGAGCCCGTCCAGGGCGGCACAGTCGTCATCCCCAGCGTAAGCCAGCCCCCCAGAAAAATGCCCATTGCCGCTGCCACGAGAATGCCAGCCGACAGGCCCAGACGCGGGATCCCCGTCTGCATGTTGTTCTCAAGCATGTCGTAGAGTCCATTGATCAGATGTGGCCCGGGCACCAGCATCAGGGCCGGCACGATCAGGCAGATCCCCGGCGTGCTGGTCCAGCCCAGCCGGATGACCAAGCCCCCCATCACGGAGCCGATCAGCGCTGCCACGAAAGGCATCGCAAACAGGACCGGGTGATACTTGTGCAGGTACTGGCGCGCCAGCATTCCCAGCGCAGACGACAGGGAAATCACCACCATGGCGCCCCAGTCCGCGGACTGCAACCAGGCCAGGGCACCTGCCGCCAGGCCGAACATCAGCGCCAGCGTCCAGCGGTCATGGCGGCCCGTGGTATTTTCGACCTCATCGAGAATCTTGATGGCCTCTGGCAAAGCCAGCTTGCCGGCGCAAACCTTGTCGATGGTGCGATTGACTTCGGCACTCACCCCGATATTGATCCGGAACTCCGGCGCCTGGGCGTGCACATGCACGCCGTCCGGGGTATAGACCGTCACCGTCCGATAACCCACCTGCACCTGCAAGGGCAACCACAGCGCACGGCCAACCTCTTCCAGACGTTCGCGCAAAGATGAAGTACGCATGTTGTAATGCAGAAGCAGACGGGCCACCCGCTGGATGAAGCGCAGCTCGTCGGATTCAACGGTAAGTTTGCTGCTCGGTGCACAAGAAGGCTCGATAAAAGTATCACTCATGGTTTACGCGATGAATTGTTAAGGCCGGTGAAGTACCAGGTGACGCGTGAGCACCAGCCAGATGGTAGACTCGCCGATTCAAGCAATCTCCGGGCCCAAGCCCACAAAATCCGATGTTCCTGCACTCCAGTCACGGCGCGATGCTACCTGTCTTTGATGCAATCCGGCAGATCCGCGGGCGCCAATCTTGAAAACCTGGATCAAACGCGGCTGCGGTCTGGCGATCAGCCTTGGTTTACTGGCCTGGGTGGTGCTTTGTTCGGAATTGATTGGTGTATTTTTATTGTTTCTTTGGGT
>JAGTRY010000069.1 GCA_018262235.1 Pseudomonadota bacterium | reverse complement strand
TGACGAATATGACGCCCCATTCCGCGCGGGTTACGCCTGCGGCTAACCCGCCCTACGCCTGAACGTCTGCTTCCCGATATTTCGACCGGCCGCAACGGGTCGAAAGTCGAAAGCCCCCGACCACCCCGAAAAACCGCATGACAAAGGCCGCAAGGATTGCTCCCTGCGGCCTGTTCATTTCAGGTTATCCAAGCTTCACGCAAGATGACGTTTGAGGAAATCCAGCGTACGTTGCCAGGCCAGTCTGGCGGCGGCTTCGTTGTAGCGAGCTGCATTGGTGTCGTTGTGGAAAGCGTGATTGACGCCTTCGTACATGAACACTTCGTAATGAACGCCTGCGGCCTTGAGCGCTGCCTCGTAGGCAGGAATGCCTGCATTGATGCGCTCATCCAGGCCAGCGTAGTGCAACAGCAGCGGAGCCTTGATCTTCGCGGCTTCATCAGCCCCGGGCTGCATGCCATAGAAGGCCACGCCGGCATTGAGGTCCGGCGCGAGCGTGGCGAGTTGATTGACGGCGGCACCTCCCCAGCAGAAGCCGACCACGCCAACCTTGCCCGTCGATTGTGGATGCTGCTTGAGATATTTCAACGCGGCCAGCGAGATGCTTCCGGTGGTCTTGGCATCGAGCTTGGCAAACATGTCACGGGCCTTGTCTTCATCTGCCGGCGTTCCCCCCTGGGCGCTGAGGTAATCGACACCCAGCGCGAGGTAACCCGCCAGCGCGAGGCGCCGCGTGATGTCTTCGATATGGGGATTGAGACCGCGGTTTTCGTGAATCACGATCACGGCAGGCAACTTGCCTGCCACATGCGTGGGTGTGGCGAGGTAAGCGTTGAGGGGGCCGCCCTCGCCCGCAAAACTGAGCCGCTGCACATGGATGCGCGCGTCGTCCGGCGCCAGTACGGCCGCCTGGGCATAGTTGTTTTCGAGAAAAGGCAGCACGGCACTGGCGGCCACGGTGCTTCCTGTCATCGCTGTCAGACGTTTCATGAAAACCCGACGCGGCAGTGGCGCATGGGTATATTCGTCGTATAGCGCGATGACTTCCTGATTGATGACGGGCACACGGCCCTGCGGCTTGCTCATGGAACTTCCTCTCTTTCGGGTAATTGGATAGCGCTGGCTGCCTGCAGGCAACTCTGTCTGGCGCTGAACCCGCCAGGCGGGATCAGTAGCTATGAATACACCCGGAATACAAGAAGTTCAAGCCGCTCCGCGGCGTTCAGATGTCTGACGCGGCTTCGAGTTCATCCCAATCCACGTCACCACAAACCACGATCGGCTTGCCATTGACCTGGACACAGATCGAGACGGTGACACAGATATTGCCGGTAGCAACCGACAGATAGGGACGCGTCGATTGCGGAATTCCCGGCGCATGCATGGCCCGGATGAAGTAGGCGCGTCGCGACCAGCGTGCGCCGGACATGTGCCCCAGCCCCAGCTTGACGCGATGCTTGGTGCTGGTGGGCGCATTGAGATTGTTGCCGACCTGTCGCCCCAGTTCGTCGAGCATGTACAGACAGGCGACATGAGGCAGCCCCAAATAAGAAGAAGCAGCCTGTTCGAGGCTTTCCCCCATCGCAACACGTTGAGCTGTCAGCCAGATTGCATCCAGATAGGGGGCCATGACGCGCCGCCGGGCTTCCCAGGCCAGATCGGCTCGTTTGCCTTGCTGATCCCACACAGCATCCATCGTGGATTTGATCGACAAGGGATCTTGTACGGGACTGCCAGAGGGATAGGCGAAGTACCAGCCTTGCCCGAAATCGATGTTGGAATCCATTGCAATGCGCGCTTGCTCGAGCGTCTCGATACCTTCGAGCAGCACCAGCGTACCGGCTTCGTGCAGGATACCGACAATCTGCGGCAGCAGGCGGCGCACGGCACGATCCGTTTCCGCCTTGACCGAAAAGGAACGGTCGAGCTTCACGACATCCGGACGAATTTTCCAGACCCGGTCGAAATTGGAATGCCCGGCGCCAAAATCATCCAGCGCAATCCCCAGGCCAATCGAACGCAACGCAGCCACACCCTCTTCAAAACGGATGTGGTCGGTGATTTCTTCTTCCACAATCTCGACAATGAATTGCGAGGAAGAGACGTTCATATAGCGCCCGATTTCCTGCATGACCTGGGTGGAATCGGCTTCCAGCAGACTGCCGAACAAGGCAGGATGCATGTTCAGGAAAAACCAGCCCGGGGAGCGGCCCGCATTGATGATATGCATCAGGCGTGTGGAACGATCAAGCCGCAGCAACTCTTCGCTCACACCAAGCTTGCCGAAAATTTCCAGGGGAGACACCGGGGTGCCGGTTGGCGACACGGCACGCAGCAAAGCCTCATGGGCAACAACACGGGAATGACTGAAACTGACAATGGGCTGGAAAACACTGGAGAGCTTGTGCTGCTGCCAATTCAGTTGCAGATGGCCATCCAGCCGCTCGATGCCGCCAAGATAGGGTTTGAGGATTTCCGGCAGACCGTCCAGCGGCCCACCGGCGGGTTCCTGCGAACCAGCCTTCAGCATCTCCCTATCCATGTACATATCCATACCCCTGAATCCTGTTCCCCCGAATGCTGGCGTCCCCAGCAGCGCACAGACGCATTAACGGCCAAACAGGCTTTACGACCAAAGCAGGTAGCTCTTTAGTAATAAATATGTAAAATTTTACTAATTCAAGAACAAGCAGTATTTATGGATAGGAATTTGTTAAAAACGACAGGCCCGCAAGGGACGTCGTGACGGGCTCTTCAGTCCGGCAAGCCCAGCGCCTGAATGGCGTTGGCGCGGGTCTCCGCTGCGACCGTGGCAACATCAATGCCACGCAGCTCGGCCAGCACCCGGGCGAATTGCGCAACATTGGCGGGCTCATTGCGAGCCTGTGCCGCCCAGGCAGGCGGGATATCCGGTGCATCGGATTCAAGGACGATGGCACGGAGTGGCAAACTCGCCGCAAGCGCCCGGATACGCGTCGAGCCGGCATAGGTCATTGCGCCACCAAAGCCCAGTTTGAAACCCCGGTCAATGAAGGCTTGCGCCTGCTGCACGCTGCCATTGAAGGCATGTGCGATGCCGCCCCGTACCGGATGGCGCCGCAGGTATTTGAGCACCCTGTCCTGGGCACGCCGGGTATGGAGGATCACGGGCAGATCGAACTCACGGGCCAGCTTCAGCTGCTCGATGAAAAACCAATCCTGGTAAGCCGGATCAGTTTCTTCCTCATACGCATCCAGTCCGATCTCCCCCACCGCCCGCGCAGTCCCTTCGGCAAGCAAACCGCGCAGACGCTCGATATCCGCTTCCTCTGCCCGGTTGACATACAGAGGGTGGATCCCGAAAGCATGCGCACAACCAGGATGCTGATTCGACAGCTCGCGTACCGCAGCACAATTGGCAATTTCCACCGCAGGCAGCACAAAACGGGTTACCCCGACGTGTTGTGCCGCATTGACGACCGTAGCACGATCCGCGTCGAATTCAACGGCATCCAGATGGAGGTGAGTGTCAATGAACACGGTGGATCACTGCTGCACGCAGAAGCGCTCGATATCCCCGCTGATCCAGGTAACAGTCTGATCAGCCAGTTCAACAACCGCCTTGCGCAGACCGATGGCTTCATTGGCAGGATCGACACTAGGCACCGGAATCCGGACGTCGACAATGCGCTTGAAGACCGCATTCTTGCCATCCAGTGAAATTCTCAGCGTACCGGCCAGCAAAACCGCTCCCACACCCTGCTCGTCTATGTCGAGAAGGAAATCGGAAAGCTGGAAACTCAAGCGACAACGCCCGGTCGGCTCCACCGGCAGCAAACGGCTGAGCGCCTGATCCACCAGGGTGGCGGGCGGCGCAGCCCAGCGGTTGTAGGAATACGCTCCACGCGTGGTCGGACGTGACGCCTCGCGGTAGTTCATGTTCAGGCCAGCCACCACAGGGGTTGCGGTCACACTCACGGTACGCAAAGGCAATGGCTTGCGCGCCAGGGTACGGAAGCCGCTGCCCAGATCGTGCTGAACCAGAGAGGGCGTCGCCTGCGGCACGATGCTGCAAGCCGTCGCGAACGCGGCAACCACCAGACAAAGGATCAGCGCTTTCATGGTTTGACAGAAACGGTTTCGCCCGGCCCGGGCGTTTGTTGGCGCTTGCCCAGCAGCAGCAACTGCGGCGAGCGTTCGATGTCGTCCAGTACGCGACTGAGTTGCTGCGTATTGGTTTGTAGCTCCAGAACAAGCTGGTTGAATCGCGGCAAGGTATCGCCCGTCAGGCTGGCCTGCACGTCACCACCGAGTTTGTCGATCCGCGTCCCGGCCGCGTCCACCTTGGCCAGCGCCTTGCGGAAATCCTCCACAGCCGGGTTGAGTTGCTTGCTCATGGTCTGGACCTGCTCAAGCGTACTAGCCAGACGCTCAGCGTTTTCCGGCGAGGAGAAACGGCGCATGTCCGCAGCCAGACCGGCTGTCTGATTCAGCGCCTTCTCAAGACTGGCGGAACTGGCCGCAAGACTCTTCAGGGTCTGATCGATCCGGTCAACGTTTTCGGGGCTGAGCACCTGCTCGATACGCTCGGACGATTTGCGCAGACGCCCGATGATTTCCTGCGCCCCCTCACTGGCCGTATCCATGAGGGTCCCGGACTGCATGGCAATCATCGGCAGCTTGCTGCCCGGAGCGAATTTGGGCGGTTCCATGTCGCGGCCATCATCATCGAGCTGGACAAAGCCCTGCCCGGTCAGCCCCTGCGACCCGATACGGGCACGGGTTCCGCGTGTCACCGGCACATCGGAATCCACCCGGATCAGGATGGCCACCTCGCGCGAATCCTGCAGGTCAACATCGATTACCTTGCCGACACGCACCCCGCGATAACGCACGGCAGCCTGCGGATTCAGGCCCGTGACACTTTTCGGGGAAATGATCAGATACTTGGTCGTATCCTGCGCCCCGCCTGACACCCACCAGAAAGCCATCAAGGCAGCCGAGCCCAGGCAGATCACGAACAAGCCGACCATCAAAGCGTATGCGCGGTTTTCCATGTCGTTACGAGTCGGCAGCCTGCTCATCTACCGTCGTGCGGTAGTGGAAAAACTTCTGGATGAATGGATGCTTGGATGCCTGGATTTCTTCCAGCGCACCGATAGCAAGTATACGGTGTTCGGCCAGCACCGCAATGCGATTGGCCAGTGAACTCAGTGTTTCCAAGTCATGAGTCACGAATACCACAGTGAGTCCGAGACTGGCATGAAGTTCCCGGATCAGGCGCACAAAGCCGGCACTGCGCTCGGGATCCAGTCCGGCGGTGGGCTCATCCAGCAACAGCAATTCCGGTTCGAGCGCCAGGGCACGGGCCAGCGCGGCGCGCTTGACCATCCCGCCCGATAACTGCGCCGGCATCAGCTTGGCATGCTGCGGCTTGAGTTCGACCAGCGCCATCTTGGAGAGCACCAGGGCACGGATCTCTTCTTCCAGCAGACCGCCAAATTCACGCAAAGGAAAGGCGATGTTGTCATACAGGGTCAGGGCCGAATACAAGGCGCCTTGCTGGAACAGCACGCCCATGCGCCGCAGGCGTGCGAAGCGCTCGGCGCGATGCCCGGCTTGAAGCGGTTCGCCAAACAACAACACCTCGCCCAGAGTGGGTTGCTGCAGGCCGATCATCTCGCGCAGCAATGTGGTCTTGCCGGCCCCGGAGCCCCCCACCAGCGCCAGCAGATCCCCCCGTTCCACGCGTAGATCGATGTTTTGATGAATCCATTGCGTTCCCAGACGTGTGCACACGTCGCGCAATTCGATCACCGGACCACTGACCGCATTCGCGTTCATCGCAATGGCACTCCGATCCCGCGCGTGAGCATGGCGAACACGGCATCCAGCAGGATCACGGCTGTAATGGCCGTCACCACCGCCGCCGTGGTATTGCGCGACAGGCTTTCCGTATTGGGTTTGATGCGCAGACCGAAATGACAGGCAATCAGGGCAATCGCCACCCCAAACACCCCACCCTTGGCAAACCCGATATAGAGATTCTGGACAGGCACCACATGCGGCAAGGACATGGCGAAAAAGCGCCAGTCGATTTCGAGTTGCACCTGGGCGGCGAGCATGCCACCAATCAATGCCGCAGTTGAAGTCCACAGCACCAGCAGCGGCATGGCAATTGCCATCGCCAGCACCTTGGGCCAGATCAGACGCTGATGGATGGACACCCCCATCGCAGCCAGTGCATCGATTTCTTCGGTCACCCGCATCACGCCGAGCTGGGCTGTGATGGCCGAGCCTGAACGCCCGGCAACCAGGATGGAAACCAGCACCGGTCCGAGTTCGCGGATGATGCCGATCCCCAGGATATTGATGATCAACGCATCCGCGCCGAAGTTGCGCAATTGCAGCGCGGAAAGATAGCTCAGCACGACGCCGATCAGGAACCCCACCAGCGCCGAAATCGGCATGGCTTGCACACCGGTCTTGTAGAGAGCGGCCGAGAATTCCTTCATCGGAATGCTGCGCGGTTCGACGAACAGCCGTGCCGCCTCGATACTCACCATGCCCAGCATGCACGCAAAGCCGATGAGCTGTTCGAAAGCGCCGATGAACTGCTTGCCCAGCAGTACAACGGGCTTCAGCCAGTCGACATGCGCCGTTTCAACCGGCGTCGCCGCCACCCCGCGGACCCGTTCGAACGCCGGATGCAGCGCTGGGGACAGCACCAGCGTCTCCGGCTCTCTCAATCCCCAGGCGCGCCACAGCAACAAGGCGCCAAAAGTATCCATGCGGCTGACCTGGGACAGATCCCAGACCTTGACCGAACGCCCATGAAACAGAAGTCTGGCGCGCAGCATGATCAAGCGCGGCTTGAGCGCCAGGAGCGTCCAGTCCCCCGTCAGCACGCAATGCTCACCCTCGTGACGCAAATGCGGTGGCGGGGACTTGGCAAGCGCGATCGCGTGGGCCTTGGCCTGAACCATCAGACTTCCTCAGTCTTGCGCAGTACACGCTGAACCTTGAGTTTGAGGGATTTCCCCAGACGTGCCCACTGCAGTTCCTCTTCACGCAAGGCCGAAGCCGTGAGCGGAACGGTGTGCAGCCAGTCTTGTGCCACCACGACCAGAAAGCCTTCGCGCTTGTCGCGCTCCAGATGCAGCGGGATTTCGCCACGGCCGGCTCGCGAGCGGTGCACGATCACGGCCAGCCGCAGACTCAGGATCAGCAACCAGTCAAGACTGTGCGGGTCCAGCGACTGGACGCGTTCAAGCTTGCCACGGTGGGCAAGTGCGATGCGCGCAAGGCGCCCCTGATCCATGCGCGAGAAGCCGGGCATATCGGCATTGGCGAGAATGTAGGCTGTGTGTTTGTGGTAACTCGAATGGGCAACCGAGACACCGATCTCATGCAGCAGCGCCGCCCACTCCAGAAAGCGCGCCTCGGCAATCTGGACGTCCTGGCTGGCATCTGCCAGCAGCGGGGCCAGCAGGCGCAAAGCCGTATCCGCCACCCGGCGTGCCTGGGCTGCATCCACCTGATAGCGGCGCACGAAATTGTTGACCGTCGCATCACGCAGATCCTGCCGGTGATAACGCCCGAGCAGGTCATACAGCACGCCCAGGCGCAAGGCGCCATCCGAAAACACCATATGCTCCAGATCGAACTCCTTGAACAGGGCGGACATGATAGCGAAGCCTCCGGCGAACACCGGAAGGCGATCCGATTTCAGTCCTTCGAGTTGCAGATTCTCGATCCGCCCAGCCTTGAGCATGATCTGGCGGAGTTTTTCCAACCCTTCGCGGGTGATCCCGGAATGCGACAGGCCATTGAGTTCGAGCACATCGCACAAGGCCTTGGCGCTGCCCGAAGAACCGACAGCCAGATCCCAACCGGTTTCCCGATAGGCATGCGAGATCGCCTCCAGTTGCTGACGCGCCGACAACTCGGCCGCTTTCATGGCTTCACGCTCGAAGACGCCCTCCGGGAAATAGCGCATGCTGTAACTCACGCAGCCCATGTACAGCGATTCGAGGTGCAAAGGCTCGAAGTTCCGCCCGATGATGAATTCCGTGGAACCGCCACCGATATCCACCACAAGCTGCTGCAGCGAGGGATCCGGCAAGGTATGCGCCACCCCGACATAGATCAGGCGGGCTTCTTCGCGTCCGGCAATCACCTCGATCGGGAATCCCAACGCCTCTTCAGCCTGGAGCAGGAATTCCGGCGCATTCTTGGCCACCCGCAAGGTATTGGTCGCCACCGCCCGCACGCCATCGGCGCGAAAACCGCGCAAGCGCTCGTTGAAGCGACGCAAGGCCTCCAGTCCACGCGCCTGGGCAGCGGCATCCAGGACCTTGTCGGTCCCCAGCCCTGCCGCCAGCCGCACCGATTCTTTCAGGCCATCCAGTGGATAAATCTGATCGCCTTGTACGCGCCCAACCATCAGGCGGAAACTATTGGAACCGAGGTCGACAGCACAAACGAGTTCTTGAGGCATGGGTCAAGGCAGGATCGAGGCAGGAGGCTGCCGGATTCTAGCCCTTCTGGCCGGAAAGCTGTGTGACGAAACACGAATCGCCCCGCATCGACCTGCCCGGACAGGACTCTGCCACCGTCATCTTCCTGTCACTAAAATGTCACATCATCAGGCGATGCAAAACACATCGCCCCCACCCGGTGACCACACCATGTATGCAAACCAGTCCTATCCGATCGCTACTGCCGAATCGCTACTCAATCGCGAGCTCTCGATTCTCGCCTTCCAGCGCCGTGTCCTGAGCCAGGCCGCAGACACCAATGTGCCGCTCCTGGAACGCTTGAAGTATCTGTGCATCGTTTCCAGCAATCTGGACGAATTCTTCGAGATCCGCGTTGCCGGGCTCAAGGAACAGGTCAAGCTGGGGATCATCTCGACAGGCAGCGTGCAGCCGCAATCGCTCTACCGCAGGCTCAGCCGCGAAACCCATGCCCTGGTCGCAGAACAGTACCGCCTGCTCAACGACGAAATCCTGCCGGCGCTGGCTGATGAAAAGATCGTGTTCCTGCGTCGCTCGCTATGGACGGATGCTCAGCGTGAGTGGGTCCGCGAGTATTTCGAGAACGAGGTCATGCCGGTACTCACCCCCGTGGGGCTGGACCCGGCACACCCCTTTCCGCGTCTCCTGAACAAGAGCCTGAACTTCGCCGTCGAACTTGATGGCAAGGATGCATTCGGGCGCAGCTCGAACGCGGCTATCGTCCAGGCCCCGCGCGCACTCCCCCGGGTCATCAAACTGCCCGCAGAACTCACCGGAGTGGAGTACGGCTTCGTGTTCCTCTCCTCGGTTTTGCATGCCCATGTCAATGCCTTGTTCTCGGGCATGAGTGTCCTGGGTTGCTACCAGTTCCGGGTCACCCGCAACAGCGACCTGTTCGTCGACGAAGAAGAAGTCAAGGATCTGCGCAAGGCACTCCAAGGCGAACTGCAGCAACGCAACTTCGGCGATACGGTACGTCTGGAAGTTGCCGACAACTGCTCGCCGCAGATGAGTGAATTCCTGCTGCAGCAATTCAATCTGGAACGCGAGGAATGCTATCGCGTACCGGGCATCGTGAATCTGGTGCGTCTGATGCAGGTGCCGGACTGGGTGAACCGCCCGGATCTCAAATTCACACCTTTCCTGCCTTCACTGCCCAAGGCACTGGACAAGCACGCTGATCTCTTCGCCGAAATCCGCACCCGTGACATCCTGCTTCACCATCCGTTCCAGAGCTTCAATCCGGTGATCGACCTGCTCAAGAGCGCTGCGGATGACCCGCAGGTCGTCGCCATCCGCATGACGGTGTATCGCACCGGCACGGACTCCGTGCTGATGGAAAACCTGCTGCGCGCGGCTCGCAAGGGCAAGGAAGTGAATGTGGTGGTCGAATTGATGGCGCGCTTTGATGAAGAAGCCAACATCAACTGGGCGGCCCGTCTCGAAGAAGCTGGCGCCCACGTGGTCTACGGCGTATTCGGCTACAAGACCCACGCCAAGATGCTGCTCATCGTACGCCGCGAAGAAGAACGCAACGGCCATCAGGTGCTGCGTCGCTATGTGCACCTTGGAACCGGCAATTACCATCCGCGTACCACGCGTTTCTACACCGATTTCGGGCTGCTCACCGCCAACGAGGAAATCGCCGATGACGTGCATGAAATCTTCAAACAGCTCACGGGGCTGGGCCGGGCCGAAGAGCTCAAGCACATCTGGCAGGCGCCATTCTCAATGCAGGCGAATGTGATCGCCGCCATCGATGCCGAAGGCGAAGCCGCCCGGCAAGGCCGCAAGGGACGCATCATCGCCAAGATGAACGCCCTGCTCGAACCACAAACCATCCAGGCCCTGTATCTGGCGTCCCAATCCGGTGTCGAGATCGACCTCATCGTGCGCGGCGCCTGCGCACTGCGCCCCGGCGTGCCGGGACTTTCCGAGAACATCAAGGTCCGCTCGGTCGTTGGGCGGTTTCTCGAGCATTCGCGGGTTTTCTATTTCCATGCCGATGGCGAAGAGAAGGTCTATCTCTCCAGTGCAGACTGGATGGATCGCAACTTCTTCCGCCGGATCGAATCCTGCTTCCCGGTACTCGATCCCAAACTCAAGCGCAGGGTCATCCGCGAAGGCCTCAAACCCTATCTGACGGATAACTGCCAGGCTTGGGAAATGGATGAAGAAGGCAACTACAAACGACGCACCCCGCGCGGGGCACGTCACAGCGCTCAGGAACAATTGCTCAACGAATTCGGTACATGAGGCAGTTCCGTCGCCCATCCATCGGCTCTGCTACCATGGTCTTCATTTGATTGACTGACAGGCAAGGCACATGAGCAGCGCTTGGGGATGTCCGCACGATCTGGAAGGGGTATGCCAACGCATCGTGGGCGCAGTCTGTTCGCCAGGCATGCGGGGATGCGTCATGGAAGGCAAGGTCCGCTTCGCGCGTGACGAGATGAATCTGCCGCGCAAGCCGGTCAAGGCCACGCCCCCTGCTCCGGCGAAGCCGCTTCCGGCGCGGCCGAAAAGACGTCTGCCATTCTGACGTCTGCCGCCACCTTCCAGTAGCGCGGGGAGCTGCCGAGGCTTGCAGCTAATTTCTGAACAGGCCTCGCCGCAAGCCCCGCGTCTCGCAACAGACGCTCAGTCCACTTCGAGCAGCTTGAGCAGATCCTTGCGCCCGGTTTCCTCGACAAGCAGACGCGCCCGCTTCATGTCCAGCTTGACCAGCTCCTGCACCGTATTGCGTACCGCACGTTCGTTGCCACAGACATGCTGGCAGGTCCCCATCAGGTACAGGAGCTGCGCACTTGGTTGCAGCTCGTGGGCCTTGCGCAAAGGCTCGATGGCCTGTGCGTGCTCTCCCAGGGCGATGCGCATCGAACCGATTCCATGCCAGGCCCGGTCAAAATGCGGCGCGAGCTGTACTGCACGCTGAAACGCCTCCATCGCCTCGCGTTTACGCCCCAGCGCATCTCGCAGATATCCCAGATTGAACCAGGTTTCGACATCGTCCGGCATCCACGCAGCAGCTTTGGTGTACCAACCCTCGGCTTCTTCGAGCTTGCCTGTCTTGGCCGCCAGAATCGCGGCGACCCGCGCGCAGGGAGCATCTTCGTATACCGCCAGAAGCTGGCGATAGATTTCCAGCGCCTGCACATTCAATCCGAACACCTGACAAATCCCGGCACGCGCACGCACCAGAGCAAAATTCCAGTCCACCATTTCTCCTCAATCACTTCGTGCCACAAAGGCGGATTGTCTCGCGAACCATAGCGCCCCACGAGAAGGGGTTTCCCGACGCCAGCGTCTGAAAGGGGGCATGATCGCCCCCCTCTTCCCGCTTGCCGGACACAACGGCGGGCGCAGCAGCGCCCCGCCCAAGATTCCTCAGTACAGCCGGTTCAGACCATTCAGAGCCGCCACGCGATAGGCTTCAGCCATGGTCGGATAGTTGAAGGTGGTATTCACGAAATACGTGATCGTATTGTTCGGCGCGGGCTGCAGCATGATGGCCTGGCCGATGTGGATGATCTCGGACGCTTGCGAACCGAAACAGTGGATTCCCAAGACCTCCAGGGTTTCGCGATGGAACAGGATCTTCAGCATGCCAGTCGTCTGCCCGGTGATCTGCGCACGCGCCAGGCTGCGGAACAGGCTGTGGCCGACTTCATACGGCACGCGTGCTTCGGTCAGTTCACGCTCGGTACGCCCCAGTGAGCTGATTTCCGGCAGGGTGTAGATCCCCGTTGGAATATCGCGTGCAAGCTCGGCCCCCGACTTGCCATCCACCAGATGCGCCGCGGCGTGGCGCCCCTGATCGTAGGCGGCCGAAGCCAGACTTGGCCAGCCGATCACATCGCCCACTGCATAGATATGCGGCACAACGGTCTGGTAATTCTCATCCACGGCCACCACGCCACGCTTGTCCGGCACGATGCCAAGTGCTTCCAGCCCCATGTCGTTGGTATTGCCCTGACGACCATTGGCCCACAGCAGATAGTCAGTCTTGATGCGCTTGTTGGATTTGAGTTCCAGCACCACGCCATCGTCTTCTACCACCACACGCTCGGCTTCTTCGTTATGGCGGATCAGCACGCCCTGCTCACGCAGGTGATAGGCCAGCGCATCGACGATCTCGTCGTCCAGGAAAGACAGCAGACGATCCCGGGTATTGATCAGATTGACCTTGCAGCCAAGGTTGCGAAAGATCGAGGCGTATTCGCAGCCGATCACGCCAGCGCCATAAATCGTGATGGACTCGGGCGTTTCGGTCAGGCGCAGGATGCTGTCACTGTCATGTACGCGGCGATGCGTGAAATCCACAGAAGCCGGATGATAGGGACGGGAGCCGGTCGCCAGGACGAATTGCTTGGCCGTACAGACTTCGTGCCCGCCGTTGTTGAGCGCCACCTCGACCGTATGCGCATCCCGAAAACGCGCACGGCCGTGAATGAGTTGCACGCCATTGCGGTCATAGAAACTCTGCCGCATGCTGACCTGCTTGCGGATCACGCTTTCTGCCGTGCGCAGCAGCGAAGGAAAGCTCACCTGCAGATCGACGGAATCATGGAACTGCGGGCTGTCACGCATCTCGCGCAAACCGGCAATGACCTGCCGCAAGGCCTTGGAAGGAATGGTACCCCAGTGTGTGCAGCCGCCACCGACCTGGGCATATGCCTCGATCACCCCGACTTTCTTACCCGACTTGGCACACTTCATGGCGGCACCTTCGCCACCGGGACCTGTGCCGATGATGATCACGTCGTATTGCTGCATGGATCTCTCCGATTCTGGGCTTCTCTGTGTTGTGGCTTGACTGCGTTATGGCTTGATTATCCAAGCTTTGAGCACTTGGCGAAAGGAGGTTTTACCCAAAACAGCCGGAGGAAGCACGGCATCAGCGTTGACGCACAGCCTGGCCAGAGGCCTCCTTCACACCGTCTCGACCCTGCAGCGCAGGCCTGATGCGTAGAAAGCCCGAACAGGTTGATATACTTATGCGCTGAGCGCGGTGCAAGCCGTTATCCCCGACAGCCCCCAGAAAGAACCCCATGAGCGAAGCAAAGATCATCTACACCCTGACTGACGAAGCCCCCGCACTGGCCACTTATTCCTTCCTGCCGATCGTTCAGGCTTTCACCAAGCCGGCAGGGATTGCCGTTGAAACCCGCGACATCTCGGTTGCCGCGCGTATCCTGGCAAACTTCCCCGACGCACTCAAACCCGAACAGAAGCAACCCGACACCCTCGGCGAGCTGGGCGAACTAGCCAAGACGCCGGAAGCCAACATCATCAAGCTGCCCAACGTCAGTGCCTCGGTGCCGCAACTCAAGGCCGCCATCAAGGAACTGCAGGCGCAGGGCTACGCCGTCCCGGATTTCCCTGAAGTTCCGGCCAACGACGAAGAACAGAAAATCAAGGCGCGTTACGCCAAGGTGCTCGGCAGCGCGGTGAATCCGGTGCTGCGCGAAGGCAATTCGGATCGCCGCGTCGCCAACGCCGTCAAGCAATACGCCAAGAAGCACCCGCACTCGATGGGAGCCTGGTCGGCAGACTCGAAGTCCCACGTGGCGCACATGCAGTCCGGCGACTTCTACGGCAACGAACAATCGGCCACCGTCGCCAGGGCCGGCAGCATCAAGATCGAATTCACCGACGCCGCCGGCGCCAGCAAGACACTCAAGGACGTGAAGGTCAAGGATGGCGAGCTAATCGCCACCACCTTCCTGAGCGCCAAGGGGCTGCGCGCCTTCTACGAAGCCGAGATCGCCGACGCCAAGGCGCGCGGTGTGCTCTTCTCGCTGCATCTGAAGGCCACCATGATGAAGATCTCCGATCCCATCCTGTTCGGCTACGCCGTGAGCGCCTACTACAAGGACGTGTTCGCCAAGCACGGTGAGACTTTCGCCCGCCTCGGCGTGAATGTCCGCTACGGCATCGGCGACGCTTACGCCAAGATCCAGTCCCTGCCGGAAGCCGAAAAGGCCGCCATCGAAGCCGATCTGCGCGCCGCTGAAGCAGCAGCCCCGGTAGCGATGGTCGATTCCGACAAGGGCATCACCAACCTGCACGTGCCCAGCGACGTGATCGTCGACGCCTCGATGCCTGCCGCCATCCGCAATTCCGGTCGCATGTGGAATGCCGCCGGCAAGCTGGCCGACACCAAATTCACGATTCCCGACCGCTGCTACGCCGGCGTGTATCAGGCCGTGATCGACGATTGCAAGGCACATGGCACGTTTGACGTCACCACCATGGGCACCGTGCCCAATGTCGGTCTGATGGCGCAAGCGGCCGAAGAGTACGGCTCACACGACAAGACTTTTGAAATCCCCGCCGACGGCGTCGTCAAGGTCATTACCGAAGACGGCAGCGTGCTCACCGAGCACAAGGTGGAAGCCGGTGACATCTGGCGCATGTGCCAGACCAAAGACATCGCCGTGCGCGACTGGGTCAAGCTCGCCGTCACCCGCGCGCGCGCCAGCCACACCCCCGCCATTTTCTGGCTGGACGAAGCCCGCGCCTACGACCGCCTGCTGACCACCAAAGTCACTGCATACCTGAAGGATCACGATACCAGTGGTCTGGACATCCGCGTGCTCTCGCCGGTCGAAGCCTGCAAACTCTCGCTCACCCGCATCCGCGCCGGGCAGGACACCATCTCGGTCACCGGCAACGTGCTGCGCGACTACAACACCGACCTGTTCCCGATCCTGGAACTCGGCACCAGCGCCAAGATGCTCTCCATCGTGCCGCTGCTGGCTGGTGGCGGCATGTACGAAACCGGCGCTGGCGGCTCGGCACCGAAGCACGTGCAACAGTTCCTAGAAGAAAACTACCTGCGCTGGGACTCGCTCGGTGAATTCCTCGCCCTGCAGGTTTCCATCGAAGAACTTGCCGCCAAGACAGGCAACCAGGCCGGTGCTGTGCTGGCCGAATGCCTGGACCAGGCCAACGCCAAGTTCCTCGAAAACGACAAGTCGCCTGCCCGCAAGGTTGGCCAGACCGACAACCGCGGCAGCCACTTCTACCTTGCGCTGTACTGGGCGCAGGCGCTTGCTGCACAAAGCAAGGATGCCGCTCTGCAAGCCAAGTTCGCCCCGATTGCTGCACAACTCACCGCCGATGAAGCGAAGATCGCTGGTGAGCTGATCGCTGCGCAGGGCAAGCCGGTCGACATTGGCGGTTACTACCACCCCTCACCCGAAAAGTGCTCCGCGGCGATGCGGCCCAGCGCCACACTGAACGCGGTACTCGACAGCATCCAGTACGGTCGAGGTGACGAAGCGTTCATACACGGGGTTCATCACAGCCTGGAACGAAGCCTTGTCGACATCCGTGATGAAAGTCGTTCCGGCAGCCATGGCGTTCTTGCGGGCGCTTTCTTCACGCTCGGCCCAGTAGGTCCGCATCAGCGGCACCGAATCCTTCGCGGCAGCAGCGATCAGAGCCTGATCCTCGGGCGTCAGGATGTTCCAACGCTGTTTCGAGAACACGATCAGCTCCGGCACCATGGCATGCTCGGTATGCGAAAAATATTTGAAGACCTCATGCTGCTTGTAGCTATCGAACGTGGGGATATTGTTTTCCGCTGCGTCGATCAGGCCCATCTTCTGCCCGGCGATGATCTCATCCATCGGCATCGGCGTAGCCTGGGCGCCCATCGCGTTGGCCACTGCCACCCACAAGTCGGATTGCATCACGCGCAGTCGCATGCCTCGTACATCCTTGAGCGAGCGCACCGGTTTGCTGGCATAGATCGAACGGGCACCACTGTCATAGAAGCACAGACCGATCAGGCCGGCAGCGGCACACGAAGCAAGGATCTGCTCGCCGGGCTTGCCGTCCATGGCGCGATGCAGATGGTCGATGGAACGGAACAGGAAAGGCAAGGTCGGCACCAGGGTCGCCGGGCAATCCTTGTTCAGCGACGAGGCATTGGCCCGCATCATGTCGATCTGGCCGGCGCGGACCTGGGCAGAGACTTCGCTTTCAGTGCCCAATGCACCGCCTGAATAGACCTTCAGGGTGATCCGGCCACTGGTACGCTGCCGCAACAGTTCGCTCATCGCATGCAGCGCACGCACCGCCGGATGGTCATCGCCGTGGATGTCGGCCACACGCAATACCACACGCCCGGCGCCAGCTTCCAGCCTGAAGTGGCTGAGCACCTTGGCGATCTCGCGCCCGGCCTGCGTAATGTTGCCGATGGCTTGCGCCGAGGCCGCGGCTGCCACGGAATTCTGTTCGCCAATCTGGGCGATGTGCTCGATCTTCTGGGCGATTTCGCTGCTGGCTACCTGCTGCTCGCGGATCGCACCGGAAATTTCGGAGACTGCACCCGCCGCCGCCACCGAGCCGCTCTGGATTTGCTCGATGGAATTTCCGGCGCGCTGCGCACTTGCCACACCCTGATTCACCGCCACCTCGGTGGCATCCATGCTGCTCACGGCAAAACGCGCACTGCCCTGCATACGCTCAAGCAGACTGCCGATCTCGCGGGTCGAGTGTGCCGTGCGTTCGGCGAGCTTGCGAACCTCATCGGCAACCACCGCGAAACCACGCCCTTGTTCTCCCGCACGCGCAGCCTCGATGGCCGCATTGAGCGCCAGCAGATTGGTCTGCTCGGCAATCTCGCGGATCACGTTGGCCATCACCGAAATGCTGTCGCAATCTTCACTCAGGGTCTTGATCCGGGTGGCCGCTTCGCTGACACGCTCGGCCACCATCTGGATGCCATTGACGGTATCGCGGATATCCTGGGTACAGCCTGCTGCCACGTCACGCGAGGCCTCGGTATGACTGCTTGCCTCCTGCGCCTGCTCGGTCACCAGACTGATCCCGACGGCAATCTCTTCCATCGAGGCGGTCATGTTCGAGGAGGCATCACTTTGCAATTGCGAGTTGCGTGCGATCTTGCGTGAAGCAACATCCACTTCCTCGGTCACATCGATCAAGTCTGACGCTGTATGCTGGATGCGCAGGAAGCTCTCGCGCAAGCGCCCGATCAGACGCTGGTAGGCAAGCAGCGCAAGGCCAACTTCATCATTCCCGACAGGCACCGCTTCCTCTTCCGTGAAGTCCAGTGCATCTGCCGCACGCAACAAACCTGCGTGCATTTGCCGCAAAGGTCGCAGGATCGCTCGCCAGCCCCAGTAGCCAACGCCGCTGACCGCGACCATGGCAACCAGCAAGGCCAGCAACACGTGGTTGCGCGCCGCCGCATAATCTGCCGGCGCCAGCCCGGCCAGGCCCGCCAACGCCACCCCGAAAACCAGACAACATCCGAGCAATCCCGTGAAAACCAGGATCGCGATCTTGCGTGCAATCGTCATTCGTTCCGCCCCCGGCATCAATCGTCCTCCACCCGGAGGCACCCTTCCAGTTGCTAACGGCCAACAACCCACCGGAATAAAGGGCTGCTGGTAAAACAATTGCAGTACCCGCCCCACCACCACGGGAAGCGCCGGACAAAGGCTTGCGTTGGACATACACCCGCATGGATACTTCATCCTCATTTCAATTTGGCCACGCCATGAGCATCTACGCCCTCAAACCAAAATTCCAGGCCCTCCTGCGCCCGCTCACCCGCGCGCTGTTTGCCGCCGGTGTCACTGCCAATCAGGTCACCCTCAGCGCCTGCGTCATTTCGGTTGCGCTGGGTCTTTGGCTCAGTGCAGTGCCCGATCCGGTGCTGTTCCTGCTGATCCCGTTGTGGATGTTCCTGCGCATGGCCTTCAATGCCATCGATGGCATGCTGGCCCGAGAATTCGGCCAGAAATCACCTCTGGGCGCGTATCTGAACGAGCTCACCGATGTCATCTCGGATGCCTGCCTGTATCTCCCCTTTGCCTTCCTCGCCTGTTTTGAGCTGCTCTGGGTGAGCGTCTTCATTGCCTTGTCGATCATTGTCGAAATGAGCGGCGTGATCGGTCTGATGGTGGGCGCCTCGCGCCGCTACGACGGCCCTTTCGGCAAAAGTGACCGCGCTTTCGTGATCGGCGCACTGGCGCTTGCGGTCGGGCTGGGCATGCCAGCCCAAAGCTGGCAGCAATGGGTCTTCCCGGTCCTGAGCTTGCTGTGTGGCTGGACCATCGTGCGGCGGGTGCGCAGCGGTCTGGCCGAAGCCCGGGACAAGGCTGCGGCATGAAGTGGCTGGATCGATTCGCCGGACGCTGCCTGATCGGCCTTGCCCGCATCCTCACCGGGGCCTATGCGAACTGGCTGGGCTGCAAGCCCGAGGCACAGCAGCGTCTGTATTTCGCCAACCATTCCAGCCATCTGGATTTCCTGCTGTTGTGGGCGATGCTGCCACCTTCGATCCGTTACCAGACACGACCGGTAGCCGGCGCAGATTACTGGGGGGCTTCGAAGCTGCGCCGTTACCTGATCCACCGCGTATTCCGCGGGGTGCTGGTGGAACGCGCCAGGCCCTCAGCCGGGCATAATCCGCTGGCGCCCTTGCAAGCAGCGCTCGATGCGGGCGACTCGCTGATCTTTTTCCCGGAAGGCACGCGCTCGCTGGATGGCGAGATGCAGGCTTTCAAGGGCGGGCTGTATCACCTGGCGCGTGACAATCCCGAGGTGGAATTCGTACCCGTGCGCATGGAAAACCTGAACCGCGTGATGCCCAAGGGCAACTTGTTGCCGGTGCCGCTGGTATGCATCCTGAGTTTCGGTACACCCGTAACGCTGGCAGCAGAAGAAACCAAACCGGCATTTCTGGCACGTGCTCGCGAGGCCGTGCTGGCGATGATGCCGAAACACTGATGGTGATGCGACACGCCAACATTGAACCGTGTGGGCGCGACATCCACGTCGCAACGCTGCGTTTCGCAACATGGACGCACCTCCCGCTACCAACCCTCGCGGCCGATGCCCGCGCCCATTAAAGACCGATCATGAACCTGACCAATTCCCTGCAAAACATTCCGAACCAGGTCCCCGAAGCAGCACGCGAAGCGACCTTGCACCTGTTCATCGGGATCGGCGCAGTGCTGCTCTTTGCCAGTCTGGTTGGCTGGTTGCTGCGCTGGCGGCTGGGACGCGAAAACAGCGTGGTAGCGAATCTGGTCGCCCGCATCAACGCCTGGTGGGTAATGGTGGCTGTGATCGGTATTGCCTTGCTGGGCGGGCACACCGGGATCGTCGTGCTGTTCGGACTGGTGTCCTTCTTTGCCCTGCGCGAATTCATCACCCTCACCCATACCCGGCGCGGCGATCATTACGCCCTGCTGGCCTGTTTCTTCGTGTTCCTGCCATTGCAGTACGTATTTGTGTGGCACAACTGGTACGGCATGTTCTCGATCCTGATCCCGGTCTATGCCTTCCTGCTGATGCCGTTCCTCGCCTGTCTCGGTCATGACACCACGAATTTCCTGGCGCGCGCCACCCAGACACAGTGGGGGCTGATGATCTGCGTGTACGCGATCTCGCATGTGCCGGCACTGCTGGCGCTGCAGATTGCCGGTTATGAAGAGCGTAACCTGCTGCTGGTGGTATTCCTGATCCTCGTCGTGCAATCGTCCGACGTGCTGCAATACGTGTGGGGCAAACTCTTTGGCAAGAAAAAGATCGCCCCCAACGTGTCGCCCTCCAAGACGGTGGCAGGCTTTGTAGGCGGCATTGCCAGCGCCACGGGGCTGGGCGCAGCCCTGTTCTGGATCACGCCATTCACCCCGCTGCAGGCAGCCGGCATGGCACTGGCGATCACCCTGATGGGCTTTGCGGGCGGACTGGTGATGTCCGCCATCAAGCGTGACCGCGGCGTGAAGGACTGGGGCCACATGATCGAAGGCCACGGCGGCATGCTCGACCGGCTCGATTCAGTGTGTTTCTCGGCGCCAGTGTTCTTTCATCTGGTGCGCTACTTCTTTACGGTCTAGCGCCTTGCGTTCAGTGCGCCGAAGCGAAGTGCCAGAAATACCAGGCGTAAAAACCGCCCCAGCCGAGTACCCATAAAATCATCCGCACCTGCGTTGTCATCCCCGGCAAACGCTCACAAATCCAGCGCGTAGCACCGGCTACGGCGAGAAAACGCAGCAGCCGGGCCGGCACGCTCAGCCCCAGGAACAGCAGCAGGCTGAGTTGCTGCCCCCCGGCTTGCACCGCGTAGATTTTGTAAGGCACACCACTGAGCGGACCGATGAACAAAGCCGGCAGTCCCTGCTCGCGCAGCTGCTGTGCCACGGCATCACACATTGCAGCATCAATCGCCGGGATCTGCTGCAAGACGGCCACAGCCGCCAGGGCATCCGCAGCCCCCCACCGAAACATCACATACCCACCCAGCAAAGCTCCCAGCAAGGACCATGAACAGAGCCGCCAGACCTGGCTCCAGGGGCAACGCAAGGCCACGCCACTGAGCAACACGTCAGGCACGATGAAGAACACGGTCGCTTCGGCCAGCCCCCACAACGCGGCCAGCCAAGCCAGGCGCCAGGAATACTGACGTGTCAGCCCCCCCGGATCAGCCACGTTTGCGCCCCATGTTGATCACTGCCACCGCTCCCAGAATCAGCAGTGCGGCAACAGCTTCACGCCATCCTGGTTGCTCGCCGAGGAAGAGCGCACCGGACACCACGCTGACCAGCGGCACCAGCAATGACGACAGCGAAGAGACGGCCACCGGCACCAGCAACACCAGGCGGTTCCACGCCCAATTGCACAGCATGAAGGTGATCAGTGCCGAGAAGCACAAACCGAACAGGGCCCAGAAACCTGGCATCTGCCGGGGCACCCCGTCGATGCATAGAGCAGCAAGCACCAGCGGCAGACCGCCCAGCAAGAGCAACCAGCCGGTCAACACCAGCGTTGGAATCTCCAGCTTCCAGCGCTTGAACAACACCACACCGCAGGCCCAACACGCGGCAGCAGACAACATCAGGATCACACCGAGCGGCGCCTGCACCAGCGCCCGCGCGCTTTCACCGATCAGCACCGCCACCCCAGCCAGACCAAGCATCAGCGCGAAAACGCGCCGTCGCGTCAGCACTTCCCCCAGCCACCACACAGACAGTGGCACGCACCACAGCGGCATGGTGTACGCCAACAGTGCCGCACGGCCCGAGGGCAGATACAGCACGCCATAAGTGGACAGCACATTCCAGCCTACGATGTTGAAGAAGGTCAGCCACAGCAAGCGCGGCTGCTCGCTTGCCGGAACACGCAGGGACAAGCCACTGAAGCGGGCCAGTACCAACAGGCACAGGCCGCCCACTACAGCGGAACTGCCGCGAAAGCTCAGCGGCGGGATTTCGGTAATCGTGTGTTTGATGACGGTCCAGCTCGTCCCCCAACCAAGCACGACAACGAGCAACAGGAACAAGCCCTCGCGGGGCATACGAAAAGACGGTTTCATGATCAGCGGGAAGCGGTGCCCGAAGCGGACGACACATACGGAATACGGCGGGGTCGGCAGTGTAACGCGCGACGCGGCAGCGTATCATCGGCCTCCCCGGAATGTTTCAGCCTGTCACCCATGAGCCTGCCCCGCCATCATCTCGAATTGCTTGCCCCGGCCCGCACGACCGAAATCGCCCGCGAAGCGATCCTGCATGGCGCGGATGCAGTCTACATCGGTGGCCCGGCCTTCGGTGCCCGCCACAATGCCGGCAACGAAATCCGCGAGATCGAGGAACTGGCCGGTTTTGCGCATCGTTTCCATGCCCAGGTCTTCGTGACCCTGAACACCATCCTGCACGACGATGAACTCGAACCCGCGCGCCGGATCATCCAGCAGGTCCACGAAGCCGGCGTGGATGCCCTGATCGTTCAAGACATGGGGCTGCTCGAACTCGATCTCCCGCCGATCGCCCTGCATGCCTCCACCCAATGCGACATCCGCACCCCCGAAAAAGCGGCATTCCTCGCGCACTGCGGCTTCTCGCAACTGGTACTGGCGCGCGAACTCTCCCTCAAGGAAATCGCCAGCGTACGTGCGGCAGTCCCGCCCGATGTAGCGCTCGAATACTTCGTGCACGGCGCGCTGTGCGTGGCCTTCTCGGGCCAATGCAACATCTCGCACGCGCAGACCGGACGCAGCGCCAACCGTGGCGATTGCTCGCAAGCCTGCCGCCTGCCCTATACCCTGAAAGATGCGCAGGGCCGCGTGGTAGCCTTCGAGAAGCATCTCCTGTCGATGAAGGACAACGACCAGAGCGCCAACCTCGCCGCACTGGTCGACGCGGGTGTGCGCTCCTTCAAGATCGAGGGCCGCCTCAAGGACATGGCCTACGTCAAGAACATCACCGGCCACTACCGGCGCCTGCTTGACGAATTGCTGACGCATCGGCCGGAGCTGGCCCGTGCCAGCAGCGGCGTGACCTCCTTGCTGTTCACACCCGACCCGGACAAGAGCTTTCACCGCGAACACACGGACTACTTCGCCACTGGCCGCAAGGATGACATCGGCGCCTTCGATTCACCCAGCTACGTCGGCACCCGGCTGGGAACCGTCGTGCGCGTGCTGGCGGACGGCTTCGAGATGGAGTCTGATCTGCCGCTCGCCAATGGCGACGGACTGAGCTACTCGCATAAACGCGAAGTCTTCGGCCTGCAGGTCAACGTTGCCAAACCCTTGGCTGACAAACGCTGGAAGATCCAGCCCAACCAGACCATGCACGAACACCCGGGTCTGGTGGTCGGCAGCGAAATCCATCGCAATCGCGACCACGCCTGGGAACAGGCGCTGACCAAGCCTTCTGCCCGGCGCCACATCGCCCTGAGCATGCATTTCGAGGAGATCCCGACAGGCTTTCGCCTGAATCTGCGGGACGAGGATGGCGTGCATGCGCAAGCCACCCTGGCCTGTACCAGACAGCCTGCCCAGCATGCCGAGCGCTTCGAGAGCACGCTGCGCGAACAGCTCGGCAAACTCGGCAACACGATCTTCAGCACCGAGGAAATCCGCATCACTTGCAGCCAGCCCTGGTATCTGCCCGCCAGCCAGCTCAATGCACTACGCCGGGAAGGCGTTGCCGCGCTGGAAACCGCGCGGCTGGCCGCACATCCACGCCCGCAACGCGCAGCAGAGACCGAGCCGCCCCAGCCTTATCCGGCCGACACACTCGACTATCTGGGCAACGTCTATAACAAGGCCGCGCGCCAGTTCTACACGCGCCACGGCGTCAGCCTGATCGCCGCCGCATATGAAGCGCATGAAGAAGCCGGCGAAGTCAGCCTGATGGTGACCAAGCACTGCCTGCGCTTCTCTTTCAATCTATGCCCGAAGCAGGCCAAGGGCATACAAGGCGTGCAAGGTCAGGTACGTGCCGAGCCGATGACGCTGGTCTCCGGCAACGAGACCTTCCACTTGCGTTTTGATTGCAGACCTTGCGAGATGCACGTAATGGGCAAGATGAAGAAACACATCCTGCGCAGCTCGCCACCCGGCGCTCAAACGATCCAATTCGTCAAGAAACCGGCCTGAACCCGGCAGGACAGCCTGGATCAATCCGGCGCGTGCGGCGGCAAGGTTGAGGCCAGAACCTTGTCCTTGACCTCGATATGCCGGGCAAGCCAGCCATAGAGGAACTGGAACACGGACAGCGACAAAGGCAGATCGCCCTTGCTGACCTTGGCATACAGTTCCCGGATCTGGGCCAGCAGTTTTTCATGCTCGGCCCGATGCAAAGCCTGATCAGGAAACTGCGCACGGGCCATGAGCAACTCCTCCAGCCGGAAATGCTTTTCGGAAAACCTCACCAGCTCGCCCAGAATCTCGACCCGGAGCGGCTCCGGCTGATTTTCCTGCACCGCCAGACGCAGGCGTTCGAGCAATCCGAACAATTCTCGGTGATCGGCATCCATCTGTCCGTTCCCCACGCTGAGCGCTTCACTCCACTGCACGACACGCATGACACCCCCGAAAAGTGAATCCACCTTGATTGCGGCCATGTCTTTCAGTGGCCACCCGCATGCAGTCCTTCCGTCACGCAAATCCTGTCACACGCCTTTGTCGCAAACTTTGGCCCAGCGCAAGTTCTCAGGAATTGGCTGCTGCTATCGTTTCACGGGTCTGAAACCGGTTTCACGCTATGATTGACACGACTTACGAGACTGCCGAGCAAGATCAGCAGCTCAGCCACACCAGCTCCAAATCCTGCCACCCCGTCACCACGCTGGAAATTCCCGCCTACATGAACGAAGTGTATGACTGGGCATATGTTAATCCTGCCTGGGTTCGCTGGCTCGATCACAACATCGTCGTCAAGACGCTGCTCTTCGGCAACGACCAGCGGATGATGCGCCGTTACCTTGAGCGCATCCGCCCCGGCATGCGCGTCTGGCAGGTTGCTCACGTGTATGGCGATCTGGTACAGCGGGCCGCTCGCAGGGCCGGCCCGGAAGGCTGCTTCCACCTCACCGATGTCACACCGATCCAGATAGCGCACGGGCACAGCAAGCTCGATGCCATGCCCTGGACCAGGGTGATCCGCCAGGATGCCGCGCTGTATGCCGGCGAACCCGACCGGCATTACGACCTGATCTGCAATTTCATGCTCCTGCACGAAGTGCCGGATGACTGGAAGCGCCGCATCGTCGACAACATGCTGGCGCAAATGCCGGCCCACGGCGAAGTGTTGTTCGTTGACTACCACGGCCCGGCACGCTGGCAGCCGGTGCGCTACATCCTCAAGCTGGTCAACCGCTTGCTTGAGCCCTTCGCCAACGCCTTGTGGGAACACGAAATTTCAAGCTTCGCGAGCGAACCCGAGCGCTACGACTGGCACAAGGAAACCCTCTTCGGCGGGGTCTATCAGGTGGTCAGCGTCAAGCACAAACCCGCGCGCTGAGCGCGGCTTTGTCGGCACAAACAAACAGCCCTGGCAACACACAGCCGTGTTGCATAAAAAGCGCTTGCCAAGCCGGACGCAACCCGGCATAGTCGCGAGCACGGTTTTCAAGCAGTGCTGTGTGGCTGTCTCCCAGTGTCCGCCTCGGCGACACGCGGTAATCAGCCCTCCCGCTTGAATTTCGATCACGCCGGGCCCGGCCCGGTTTTTTGTACTTTTTTGGATGCTTCAAACATGGCAACTGGTACCGTCAAGTGGTTCAACGACTCCAAGGGTTTTGGCTTCATCACACCGGATGGTGGTGGTGAGGACCTTTTCGCCCACTTCTCCGCAATTCAGTCCAAGGGCTTCCGCTCCCTGGCTGAAAATCAGCGCGTGACCTTCGATATCACCGAAGGCCCGAAGGGCAAGCAAGCTTCCAACATCCGCGTCGAATAAGCGGATTGCACGATAGCTTGATAAGCCCGGCCCTGCGCCGGGCTTTTTGCTTTCACACCCTGCCCGCTTTCCTGTTCCCATCCACCATGCTGCATTGCCGCCATCTCTTCACCCTGCTGTTTGCCAGCCTGCTGCCGACACTGCTCTGCGCGCAGACCGATCCACAGACGCTGGCCCGACGCTATTCGCCGGAAAGCTGGCAGGCACAACGCGTGCATCGCAGCGTGGAAGTCTTGACGGTTGGCGATGGCCCGGCCCGTGCATATGTTTTCATGCCGCAGAATCCCTCAGCCCAAGGCGCCCCGCTGGTTCTGTTCCAGCACGGCTGGCTGGGCATGAATCCGAAAAACTTCGGCGGCTTGATTGATCTCTTGGTCCGTCGCGGTGCTGTCGTGATCTACCCGGTGTATCAGGATGGTGACCAGACGCCTCCACAGCGCGTCACGACGATTGCCGCACAAGCCGATGCAGCAGCACTGGCGCTGGTGCAGATGCGCCACCCCGAGCTGGTCGATACGCGCAAGGTGCTGTATCTGGGCTTTTCGATGGGCGCGTCGATTTCCCTGAACCTGGCGCTCAGACCGGAAAGCTATGGACTGCCGGCCCCGCGTGCCCTGCTGCTGATTTCGCCGGGAGACGCCCATCACGTCGCCAAAGGGGCACTGGCCGAAAGCATCATCGGCCGGGTCGAAACCTTGCCGGCGGATCTGCCCACTGTACTGGTTTCGGGCCTGGCCGATACCGGCATTGGCGTACCGACTGCCCGCGCCATTGCCGCACGCCTGTGTCACCTGCCCGAGCAGAAACGCGCCCTGCTTTTCTTTCCATCAGACAGCGATGAGGGTGTCCGCATCCAGGCAGGCCATGGTTCGCCAGGAGCGCCCGACAGTCGTTACGATTTCCCGGATTCGCGCGCCCGTGTCCCAAGCAGCATTCCCGGGCGGAATGACTTCGAAGCCTCCGCGTCACTCAATCTGCTCGATTATTACGGTTACTGGCGGCTGGCGACCCGCTTGCTCGACTGGGTCGATGGCGCCCCCTATCCCGACGAGATTTTCAATCGCAGTCGCGCAGACAACCGTTTTCTCGGCCTGTGGCCAAGCGGCAAGCCCTATGCCGAAGCCCTCAGCGAAAATCCCTGTCCAAACTGATCAAAGCGTACGACCGGAGTCCTCGCTGACCGACCCGGTCGTTTGACCACCCGCTGCCGCCGGTCTGGTCAATGGCGCGGTACGCGCCAGCCAGTCACGGATTGGCGCCAGCAGATAGGCTGCCCCATCGTCGGTCATGTGGATACCGTCATCGGCACGCATCTTGACCAGCTTGCCGCGCTCATCCGCACGATACTGGGCAAACACATTGTCGGCGTATCCCAGCACCGGATTGGGATCCAGCCAGGTCACGGCCGGATAGCGCTGCAACTCGGTCCGCACCAGCGCATTCATGTGCAGCATCTTCTGGGCGAAACGCCGCTCCTTCATCACCGGCATCCCGACCCAGAGCACACGTGTTTGCGGTTTGAGGAGCATGTCGAGATAGGCCGTTAGGCGCTCACGGTAGAACGCATCCCATTCAGGCGAGCCGAACTCCAGTACTTTCTTGCCGACCTGTACATTCTGACCATCGTTCGCACCCAAAGCGCAGATCACCAGTTGCGGACGCGTTGCCCCGAGCATCAGCGGATATTGCTGCAGCCAGTCATAGACCTCGGGCCGCGCCAGGCCGGTGCCCGAACGATAGGCCTTGAGCAGCCGCACGCCCTTGTCGACACCCAAACCGCGTGTCAAGGTCGGCGCCAGACCGACCGCCATCATGGAGTCGCCTGCCAGGGCTATCTGCAAACCATCGCCCACATCCAGAGGCAAGGCACTGGCAGGCGCAGGCAAAAGTGGGGCAGTGGCAACCAGCAAGTCGGCGGACAAACCGGGATTGGACGACAGCCCCGCCTGCAAGGGAATGCGCAGATAAGGCGTCTGCAACACCACCTCGACCGAAACCGGCAGTGCTCCCAGATCCTGCATGCTGCGCAGGTCCACATCCCTGGCCGCTGGCGCATTCAAGTGCCCCAACATCAATGGCGCCAGATCGGCCTTGGCAGCCAATGCTGCTGTTCTCGGCCAGGAGAACCCCAGGGGAGCCAGCCAATCCTGCCAGGTCTCCGTAACCGGCAGGACGCGTTCCCGCCATGCCCCCAAGCCCAGACGCTCAGCCCACAGATGCAGACCATCCGCTTCGAGAAAAACCCCGACCAGCACCGCAACCAGCACCGTCAGCAACATTCGGGAGAGGGAATCGTAACGACGCAGCATGCTCAGAACTGGAAATAAATGAAGGGGGCAGGCTCACTTGGCCCGAGGATTTCGATGAGAACCAGCAGACTCGCAAACGCCGCACCACGCAACAGCGGCTGCAGGCGGATACCCAGCAACTGGATGCGCAAGGTCCAGCGGGCCGGAACATATTGCAGGCCAATCCCGGCCAATGTGCAGAGCAAAGGCCCTAAAGGCAGATCGGCCTGCCAGGCCCCCGATCCCAGCCGGGCGAGCACGGCCAGCCCCGAAGGGAAATCCCCGCTGCGGAAAAACACCCAGCCCAGACACACCGCATGAAACAGCAGCAACCGGGCCACCCATCGCCACCCTACCGACTGCCGCCAAGGCGCCACACGGGTGCGCCAGAAGCGATCCCATTCCCGATGCACCACCAGCATCAACCCATGCCAGCCTCCCCAGGCCACGAAACTCCATGCCGCGCCGTGCCACAAACCACCCAGCAGCATGGTCAGCAGCAGATTCAACCCGGTACGCCAGCGCCCGGCACGCGAGCCCCCCAGAGGAATGTAGAGATAATCACGCAGCCAGTTCGACAGCGAAATGTGCCAGCGCCGCCAGAACTCCTGGGGAGACGTCGAAACATACGGCGCATTGAAGTTGTCCGGAAACCGGTAACCCAAGAGCAGCGCACAGCCGATCGCGATATCCGTATACCCGGAAAAGTCGCAATAGATCTGGGTTGCGTAAGCGTAAATCCCCAACAAGGACTGGCTCGCGCTCATTGCGGCTGGATTTGCGAACAGATCATCAACCAGCAAGGTCGCCAACGTATTGGCAATCACCACCTTCTTGAACAACCCCACCACGATCAGCAACAAAGCCCGCGACGTATCAATCCGCGCAGGGTCGGGCGCACGGCGCAGCTGTGGCAGAAAGGAGGATGCCCGCAAGATCGGACCCGCAATCAATTGCGGAAAGAATGCCACGTACAGCAGCGCATCACCCAGTGGAACGGGTTCCTTGAGCTTGCCACGCAGCGCATCCATCATCAGCGAAATGGCGTGGAAGGTCATGAACGAAATGCCCAGCGGCAGCAAAGGCGTGTCGACTTCAAGCCGCAGGACGATCCCTGCACTGGCCGCCAAGTCGGAGATGCTTTGCAGAAAAAACGCGGCGTACTTGTAATACCCCAGCACGGCCAGGCAGCCACCCACTCCGATACCCAGCCACAAACGCGGTCTCACCCCCTGCTGGATGCCGCGCGTGGCCACCCAGCCCAGAAGCGAGATGGCCAACAGGAGCGGTACGAAATGCCAGTTCCAGAACCCGTAGAACACATAGCTCAATCCCAGCAACAGCAGCTTATGCAGCGCATGCCAGCGCAGGCTGCCCCACGCCAGGGTCAGCGCGAGCAGAAAGAACAATGCGTACTCGACAGTTGGAAACAACATGTGGAAAAAGGGCGGAAGCCAGAATAAAAGCGGCAGACATGTTATCAAACAAGGTTTGATGTGGCCGATTCTGTTAGCCTCACCCAAGCATCTCAGAAATCCAGACTGTGCTTTTTTGGCTGACTATCAGTAATTTCTTGGAGCTTGGTCAAAATACAACAACCATCCCGCAAGTTATTATTGTGCAAAGGCAACATATTTAACGCATTTCGTTTTGAATCAACAATTTGCAAATTGTGCACTGCACCTTCACATTCCTTTATAGCGACATCCGAACATTCGATTCGGTTTTCCGTAATTGGCCCACTAGCATTACGGGCAAGCAATTTCGATGTCGCGTGCAAACCCCGTGAATCAAGCGCATTGATGCGGACTCATTCGAATCCGTGGCGCAAAAAAATCGGGGTTTAAGGGTGAAGAGCAGGCGCCGATAACGCATAGTGAACGAATAGGGCGCAATTCCCTCAAAAAGGGGGTTGTGCAAAAAAGCCCGACCGGGGCACAAAAAGTTTTCGATTACTCATCTCTGGAGGTTTTCATGTCCGAACGCGACACTCTCTCCCTCAATAGCACCGTGGCACATGCCTGGCGCGGCTTCAAAGCTGGCGAATGGCAACACGCTATTGATCTGCGCAGTTTCATCCAGTCCAACCTGACGCCGTACGAAGGTGACGACAGCTTCCTGGCTCCGGCCACTGCGCGCACCACAGCCATCTGGAACAAGCTCTCCGAATTGTTTGTTCAAGAACGCGCAAAAGGTGTGCTTGACGTTTCGCAGATCCCAACCTCGATCACCGCACACGACGCAGGCTATATCGACAAAGACAACGAAGTGATCGTTGGTCTGCAAACCGATGCCCCGCTCAAGCGCGCGATTTTCCCGAACGGCGGCTGGCGCATGGTTGAAACCAGCCTGAAGGCCTACAACTTCCCGGTGGACCCGAAGGTCAAGGAAATTTTCACGAAGTACCGCAAGACCCACAACGACGGCGTGTTCGATGCTTACACGGACGACATCCGCAAAGCTCGTTCCTCGCACATCGTGACCGGTTTGCCTGATGCTTACGGCCGTGGCCGCATCATTGGCGACTATCGCCGCATCGCCCTGTATGGCGTGGATCGCCTGATCGAAGCCAAGAAGGCTGAAAAGAAGTCCATCGACGGCGCCCACTCCACCGACGAAATCATTCGTGACCGTGAAGAGCTGTCCGAACAACTCAAGGCCCTGAACGAAATCAAGGTCATGGCCGCCAAGTACGGCTTCGATATTTCGAAGCCTGCTGCGACCGCCAAGGAAGCCGTGCAATGGCTGTACTTCGGCTACCTCGCTGCGGTGAAGGAACAAAACGGCGCCGCCATGTCGCTGGGCCGCACCTCCACTTTCCTGGATGCCTACTTTGAACGCGATCTGGCCGAAGGCACACTGACCGAATCGCAAGCTCAGGAAATCATCGACGATTTCGTCATCAAACTCCGTATCGTCCGCTTCCTGCGCACCCCGGAATACGATGACATCTTCGCTGGCGACCCGACCTGGGTGACCGAGTCCCTCGGTGGCGTGACTGAAGATGGCCGTCCGCTGGTCACCAAGAACAGCTTCCGTTACCTGCAGACCCTGTACAACGTTGGCCCGTCCCCGGAACCCAACCTGACCGTGTTCTGGACGCCGAAGCTGCCGGAAGGCTTCAAGAAGTTCTGTGCCAAGGTTTCGATCGACACGTCTTCGATCCAGTACGAATCGGATGAACTGATGCGTCCGGCCTGGGGTGACGATACCGCCATCGCCTGCTGTGTGTCCGCCATGCGTGTGGGCAAGCAGATGCAGCTCTTCGGCGCTCGTGTAAACCTCGCCAAGTGCATGCTGTTCGCAATCAACGGTGGTCGTGATGAAGTTTCCGGCGAGCAAATCATGCCGGCCTTTGAACCGGTCAAGGGTGATTACCTGGACTTCGACGACGTCATGGCCAAGTACGACATCGCGATGGAATGGCTGGCCAAGACCTACGTGAATGCGATGAACTGCATCCACTACATGCACGACAAGTACGCTTACGAGCGTATCGAGATGGCCCTGCACGATTACAACCCGCTGCGCACCATGGCTTTCGGTATTGCCGGTCTGTCTGTCGTTGCCGACTCGCTGTCCGCCATCAAGAATGCCAAGGTCAAGGTTGTTCGTGATGAAACCGGTCTGATCGTCGATTATGTTACCGAGGGCGAATACCCGAAATTCGGCAACAACGACGACACGGTCGACCAATACGCCAGCTGGCTTGCCACGACGTTCATGAACAAGCTGCGCAAGCACCCGACGTACCGCAATGCGATGCACACGCAGTCCATCCTCACCATCACCTCCAACGTGGTGTATGGCAAGGCAACCGGCAACACGCCGGATGGCCGTCGCAAGGGTGAGCCGTTTGCCCCGGGGGCCAACCCGATGCACGGCCGCGACAAACTTGGTTTTGCCGCATCGGCAATGTCGGTCGCCAAGATTCCGTACAACGAATGTCAGGACGGTATCTCCATGACCTCCTCCATCGTTCCGAGTGGCTTGGGCAGCACCCGTACGGATCAAATCGCCAACCTGGCCCGCGCACTGGACGGCTTCTTCGGCGTCAATGGTTTCCACCAGAACATCAACGTGCTCAATCGTGACACGCTGGTTGACGCCATGGACCATCCGGACAAGTACCCGCAACTGACCATCCGCGTCTCGGGTTATGCGGTGAACTTCATCAAGCTCACCAAGACCCAGCAACTGGACGTCATCAACCGTACGTTCCACGGGCAGATGTGAGTGGCTTGATCATGGAGCGCTGACAAGCGCTCCATTTGCGGCGCAGCCTTATTGCGTCACAATCCAGTCTCGGCATTGCGCAGGCGGTGCCGGGACTTTTTATTTCCAGGTAACTATTGTCAATGCAATCAACCGACCACCCCTCAGAGCTATCGCTCAAAGGCAGCCGTTTCGAGCTGCGTTCCGTAGAAAACCCTGTCGATGACACCGACGCAGATCAGCTCGCGCGTGAAGGCCGCTGGGGTTTCCTTCATTCAGAGGAAACCGGCTCGGCAGTGGACGGCCCCGGCATGCGTGTGGTGTTCTGGACCACAGGCTGTGAATTCCGGTGTAACTATTGCCACAACCCTGACACCTGGAAAATGAAGAATGGCCGGCTCGTCTGCGTAGACGACATTCTCGACGAGTTGAAGAAGTACAAGGATTACCTGCGCTTTGCCGGTGGCGGCGTCACCATCTCTGGCGGAGAACCGCTTGTTCAGGCTCCGTTCGTGATGAACGTCATCCGCGGCGCCAACGCCATGGGCATCCATACTGCACTGGATACCAATGGCTTTCTCGGAGATCGCCTCAGCGACGCAGATCTGGATGAAATAGATCTGTTCCTGCTCGACATCAAAAGCTGGGATCCCGCTACGCACTTGCGCGTCACAGCCAAGCCGGTAGAACCCATCCTCGATTTTGCCCGCCGTCTGGCCGCCCGCAAACGCCCGGTCTGGATCCGTTTTGTACTGGTCCCGGGCCAGACCGATGCGCCCGACAACATCCAGGGCGTTGCTGCTTTTGTCGCCACGCTGGGCAATGTCGAGCGCGTAGATATCCTGCCGTTTCACCAGCTAGGAAAATTCAAGTGGGAACAACTCAACATGAAATATGAGCTGGCTGACACCCCGAGCCCCACCATGGAAGCAACCGAGGCCGTCAAAGCCATTTTCCGCTCCTACGGTCTGAACTGTCCAAGCTGACCCAAAATGGCTGCACCATAAAAAAACCGACCCGTGGGTCGGTTTTTTTTGCAGAAACTCGGCATCATCCCAGGCGGCTCAACACCTGTTCACGCCCAAGCACTTCAAGCACTGCATCTATTGACGGAGTCTGTGCCACCCCCAACAACTGAACCCGCAACGGGATAGCCAGGTGCGGCATTTTCAGCCCCAGTTCGCCGCAGGTCTCCTTGATCACGCCATGGGCCGATTCGGTCAGATGCTGCGCGGCCAGCTCGGCACTCGGCTGCACGTGCTGATAATACGGAGCGACACTGTCAGCCAGTTCAACCAGCGTTGACACCCGCTCGCGGTAGAGCGCCACGACAGCCACCAGATCCGGCCCGCCCGCCAGGCTCACACCACGCGCAGCCAGCCGTGCCTGTACATTCGCAGCCAAAACAGCCGGCTCGGTCTGCTTGATGTAATGCGCGTTGAGCCATTTGAGCTTCTCGGTATTGAACTGTGCAGCGGACGGCGTGATGTGATCCAGATCGAACCACTCCACGAATTGTTCACGCGAGAACACTTCATCGTCACCGTGGCTCCAGCCCAGGCGTGCCAGGTAATTGATGACGGCTTCCTTGAGGAAGCCCTCCTCGTCGTACTGCATCACGCTGACTGCACCGTGACGCTTGGAAAGCTTGGTACCGTCATCACCCAGGATCATCGACAGATGTGCATATTGCGGCACACTGGCCCCAAGAGCAGCAAGGATGTTGATCTGGCGCGGGGTGTTGTTGACATGGTCATCGCCACGAATGACTTGCGTGATCCCCATATCCCAATCATCGACCACCACGCAGAAATTGTAGGTCGGAGTGCCATCCTGGCGCGCGATCACCAGATCATCCAGTTCGGCATTGGCGATTTCGATATGCCCTTTCACCAGGTCATCCCACGCCACAACACCATCGACCGGATTCTTGAAGCGTACGACCGGCAACACACCTTCCGGCACCGCCGGCAAAGTTTTGCCAGGCTCAGGGCGCCAACGCCCATCGTAACGAGGCTTCTCACCACGCGCACGTTGCGCTTCCCGGCTTGCATCCAGTTCTTCCTGGCTGGTGTAGCAGTAATACGCCGTCCCGGCTTCAAGCATCTGCCCGAGCACTTCCTTGTAGCGGTCCATCCGCTGCATCTGGTAGAACGGCCCTTCATCGTACTCAAGCCCCAACCAGTTCATGCCATCCAGAATGGCCTGTACCGCCTCCGGTGTGGAACGCGCCACATCCGTATCCTCGATACGCAGCACGAACTGACCACCATGGCGACGTGCATAGGCCCAAGAGAAGAGCGCAGTACGCGCGCCACCAATATGAAGATAACCAGTCGGACTGGGAGCAAAACGGGTGCGAACGGGATTACTCATGGCGAACAAATCATTGTCAAAGCAGAAGCTGTCTATTTTAAGCGATCAAACCTTTGACGGACGGAGTTTCTCTCCCTATAATTCGGCCTCTCTTGAATGCAGCAAGCTGTTTTGCGGCAATTCGGGCGGTTAGCTCAGTTGGTACGAGCGCGTCCTTCACACGGACGAGGTCACTGGTTCGAGCCCAGTACCGCCCACCACCCTATTCTTTTCCAGGCCGACCGGCCGGAAACCCGAAACCAAGACTCGCTGGCTTACTGTCGGTCTTGGTTTTGAAGATTCATTCTGACTCTCTTTCCTCAGATAATTTCCAGTCTGTCGCCAAAAATCCAGACAGCATTCCCCTACAGCATTTCAAGCGTCACATATTCTCCAGTGTGTGTGCATCCGTTTTACCCCAGCCTCACCCCTGACGATCAGATTGCACAAAGCAGGTTGTCATCAGACAACTTGACGGCATGCCTGCTCGCAAGACAGCCATCCGAATGCTCTGGCGATTGAATTCAGACGAACGGAGCGATATACCGCAAGCTGTTTGATGCGCATCAAAACCTCTATATGTAGTAGAGCTTGTTGCTTCTTTGACTATATGCAGTATCTTTGCATCATTCTGCGGCGCTATACTTCGAAAAGTTGGCCGGCGTTGTTCCGTGCAAGAACCCCTTCACTGTGGAATTTTTTATGCTCCATGTCCTTAAGCGTGATGGCACTACCGCCCCCTTCGATATTCTGAAGGTGGCAATGGCATGCCAAAAAGCGGCTGCCGCAGCCCAGATAGTCAATCCCAATGCGGTGGCGCTGACTGTTGCTTCTGAAGTGGAAGAGCAATGCAGGCAGCATCACAAGAACATCCTCGATATTCCGACGATCCAGCAGTATGTCGAGAACGCGCTGATGCGGACCCACCCCGAAGTAGCCCGGCTCTACATCGAGTACCGGCATGATCGGGACAGTATCCGTGTCAAGGGTTCCGCACTGCACGCGCAGCTCATGGGCCTTGTTGACAAGACGGATGAAGAGGTTGTCACGGAGAATGCCAACAAGGATGCGAACGTCTTTCCGGTCATGCGGGATTTGATGGCAGGCATCGTCTCCAAGCAATTCGCGAGCAATTTCCTGCCCAAGGAAGTGCTGCAGGCCCACGTCAGCGGCGACTTGCATTTCCATGACCTGGACTACTCGCCATTCCTGCCATTTACGAATTGTTGCCTGGTTGATCTCAAGGGAATGCTTGAGCACGGCTTCCACCTTGGCAACGCAGGCATTGAAAGCCCCAAATCCGTTGGTGTGGCGTGTGCCATCACATCCCAGATCATCGCGCAGGTAGCCAGTCACCAATACGGTGGAACAACCATCCCGAACATTGACCAGACACTCGCGCCGTATGTCCAGAAGACCTACGAAAAGAATCTGGATATCGCGCATCAATACGCGATCGGAGAACCTGAACGCTACGCTCGCGAGCGGACAGAGAAGGAGACCTACGATGGCATCCAGGCCTGCGAGTACGAGATCAACACACTCTTCAGCTCCAACGGCCAGCAGCCTTTTGTCACCTTTTCCTTCGGCATGGGCCGCAGTTGGCAGGAACGAGCCGTGCAGCGGGCCATCCTGCAGGTCCGTATCAAGGGCATGGGCAAGGAAGGCATCACGCCGGTCTTCCCGAAACTGGTGTTCTTCATTGAAGAAGGGCTCAACCTCAAGCCGACGGATCCGAATTACGACATCAAGCTGCTCGCCATGGAATGCGCATCCAAGCGCATGTATCCGGACATCATCTCGGCCAGACTCAACCGCGAGCTGACCGGTTCCTCCGAGCCAGTCTCTCCGATGGGTTGTCGCAGTTTCCTGTCCGTCTGGCACGATGCCAACGGCAAGGAGGTGCTCGCCGGACGCAACAATCTCGGGGTGGTCAGTATCAACCTGCCGCGGATTGCCATCGAAGCCCAGCAAGACCAGCAGCGTTTCTTCGAGATACTCGATGAAAGGCTCGAACTCGCCCACAAGGCTCTGATGTGCCGCATTGAGCGACTTGAAGGCGTCAAGGCCAACATCGCTCCGATCCTCTATACGGAAGGCGCCTTCGGCGTACGCCTCAAACCCGATGACGACATCCTGCCGCTCTTCAAGAACGGGCGTTCCTCCATCTCGCTCGGCTACATCGGCCTGCACGAAGTCGGCCTGCTCATGTCCGGCGGCGAACATCCTTTCGACAATCCCGCCGTACAGGAATTCCTTCACAAGGTCGTCGCCTATCTGGGTCAGACCACCCAGCGCTGGAAAGCTGAATCCGGCTGGGGCTTTTCACTTTACTCCACGCCCAGCGAATCGCTGTGTCACCGCTTCTGCAAGCTCGATACCGCACGCTATGGCGAAATGCCTGGCGTCTCTGACAAGGGCTATTACACCAACTCTTTCCACCTCGACGTGGCACGCAAGGTCAATCCCTTCGAGAAGATCCAGTACGAAAAAGGGTTTGCCGACGCTGCTTCAGGCGGACACATCACCTACGTCGAACTGCCCAACATGCGTCACAACCTCAAGGCACTGGAACGCATCTGGGATCATGCGGTGGAGAACGTGCCGTACTTCGGCACCAATACGCCGGTGGACTCATGCGGGAAATGCGGCTTCATGGGTGAAGCGCTGGCAACGGCCGAAGGTTTTACCTGCCCCGAATGCGGCAACCATGACAGCGCCAGCCTCTCCGTAACACGCCGGGTCTGTGGCTATCTTGGCAGCCCGAATGCGCGCCCCTTCAATGCGGGCAAGCAGAAGGAAGTGATGCGCCGCGTCAAGCACATGGCCACGCCTGCACCGGAAATCGCCCCCCGCGTCCAGGAGCCCGAGCCGCTGGAAGCATGAACTACGACCGCTACTACACCTGTGACATGGTCAATGGTGAAGGGCTGCGGGTCACCTTGTTCGTCACCGGTTGTGCGCATGCCTGTCCGGGTTGTTACAACAGCACCACCTGGAACCGGCTCGCCGGCAAGCCCTTCACGGATGAAGTCCGTGAGCGCTTGCTGGCGGATTGCGCCAGCCATGATGGCCTGAGCCTTTCCGGCGGCGACCCCCTGTTGCCAGCCAATCGCGAAGCCATCGCCGCGCTGTGCCGCCTGTTCAAGCAAAGATATCCGGACAAAGACATCTGGCTGTGGACTGGTTATCTGTACGAAGAGGTGCAGCACCTCGAACTGCTACGCGACGTAGACGTACTGATAGATGGCCGCTATCTGCAGGACCAACCCACCACCAAACCCTGGCGTGGCTCGGCCAACCAACGGTTGATCCATCTGGCCACGGGCTGCAGCGCCTGATCCGGTCCTCGTTTCTGACTCCTGCCAAACCGCACAGCCAGACTTCCGCGGCCTGTTACGTACGCAGGCACCATAGAACATCCGCTCGTTCATAACCGCCATCCCCCGGCAGGTTCCAGGAGGCATTTGCTCCTTGCGCAGGATCGTCTTGTAGCAAGACCTTGCTCATTGCCACTTGTGACTGCCTCGGCCCGGATGGTAGATCCCGGCGGGCTTTCCCTAGGAAAAGAGCGTCGGCGCAATCCATTCTTCGGACGCAGCAGCCGTGAGGCTTGCATCCGGTCATGCAAAGAGAACACCCGCACCCCGGTACGGACCAAGTACCACTGATCAGCCATGGACAAGATAACTGGCGAGGGCTCCTGTTAAAACAATCACAGCAAACAATTTAATTGCTATATAACTACATGGTAGTATTATATCAAGCAACACAAACACAGAGAGCTCATCATGGAAATAGCCTGTCCGCACTGCCTCGCCATCAACCGTGTGCCCGCTGAACGTCTGCACGACGGCCCCGTCTGCGGCGCCTGCAAGGCATCCCTCCTGCCCGCCGCACCAATTGAATTGACTCCCGCCAATTTGGACACGGTTCTGGCACATACCGACCTCCCCTTGCTGATCGACTTCTGGGCGCCCTGGTGCGGCCCATGTCGGGCCATGGCGCCAATGTTTGCCGAAGCCGCAATCGCCCTGCATGGCCGCGCCATCCTCGCCAAGATCGACACCGAGGCACACCCTGAACTGGCCGGGCGATTCGCCATCCGCAGCATTCCCACCCTTGCCCTCTTCAAGGCAGGAAAGGAAATTGCCCGCGAAGCCGGTGCCCGACCAGCCGCCGATATCGTGCGCTGGCTGGAGCAACACCTGTAAGCCTCACCTGCAGTCAGCCAGCCTGAATGAATCCCCAAAATCCACTTTTCCTGAAGGATCAACCATGAATGCTTCCCCCCGACTGCTGGTCATTGGCGGCGTAGCCGCTGGCGCCTCCTGTGCAGCACGCGCCCGCCGCCTTGATGAACATGCCGAGATCATCATGCTCGAACGCGGACCGGACGTTTCCTTTGCCAACTGCGGTCTGCCTTACTACGTGGGCGGCGAAATTGGTGATCGCGCGGCGCTGGCCGTACAAACGCCAGCCAGTCTCAAGACGTTGCTGGATCTGGATGTGCGCACCGGCTGCGAAGCCGTCAAGATTGATCGGGCCGGCAAGCGCGTGGAAGTCCGCTATCTGGCAGACGGTCGCTGCGAGTGGCTGGGCTACGACAAGCTGATGCTCTCTCCCGGTGCATCACCCTTGTGTCCGCCCTTGCCCGGGATCGACGACGCACGCGTGCTGACCCTGCGCAATCTGCAGGACATGGATCGCATTGTGGCCGCCACCGCAGAAGGTCAGCGGGCCGTCGTGATCGGCGCCGGCTTCATCGGTGTGGAAATGAGCGAACAGCTTCGCCACAAAGGGCTTTCGGTGCAGCTGGTGGAACTGCAGCCACAGATTTTCCCGCAACTTGATGCCCCCATGACG